>DATLNR010000021.1:0-9044 GCA_035536655.1 Casimicrobiaceae bacterium | reverse complement strand
GTTCTGCGTGGCAGCGTTCTGCGTGGCAGCGTTCTGCGCGGCAGCGTTCTGCGCGGCGGCGTTCTGCGCGGCGGCGTTCTGCGCGGCGGCGTTCTGCGTGGCAGCGTTCTGCGTGGCGGCGTTCTGCGTGGCGGCGTTCTGCGCCGCCGAAGCGTTCTGCATGGCCGCGTTTTTCACTGCATTGTCGACGACGTATTGCGCCGCATTCCGGGCGGCGTTACGAGCAGCGCTGTCCGCGGCAGCCAGCGCGGCACTCAGGGCGGCGCTGCGCGCCGCGTTATCCGCTGCGGCTCGCATGGCGTCCTGAGCCGCGGTGCTGGCAGCATTGTTGGCGGCGACGAGCGCCGCATTGAACGCCGCGTTGCGAGCGGCAGCCTCGGCAGCACCAAGGGCAGCATTGTAGGCGGCGCTCCGCGCCGAGTTCTCGAGCGACATGCGCGCGGCGTTGTCCATCGCACCGAGCGCCGCATTGTTCACCACGCTGCGAGCCGCTGAGTCGGCCGCGCTTCGGGCCGCATCGTCGGCGACGCGACGGGCCGCATCGTTTGCCGCTGCACGCGCCGCATCGTTCGCCGCGATCTGAGCGGCGTTGTGAGCGGCGAAGTTCTGCGCGGCCGCGGCGTTACTGGCGGAAGCCGCATTCTGCATGGCGGCTGCGTTCTGCGTGGCAGCGTTCTGCGTGGCAGCGTTCTGTGCAGCGGCCGAATTTTGCATGGTCGCATTCTGCGCGGCGGCATTCTGCGCGGCCGCGTTCTGCGCAGCGCTACCCGCGACCACGGGGCCAGGCTGCGTCACCGTGTAGGTTCCGGGCGCGCCGAGCTTGACGTCCGCCGTTGGCTGCTCGGCACGGTAGCGCTGCGCCGGAACGATCGTGCCGACCGCATTTTCGCTGCTGGGCGGGTAGTACAACGCAATCGACACGGCAACGACGGCGATAACGACCGTAACCGCGCCGATCAGCATCGTTCGCCTGTTGCGGGAACCGCTCGGACCTTCGTTCATCTTGTCGCTCCTTCTAAAGGGCGCCGCCTCGACCGCTCGGTTGGCCATTGAAAAATCTCGGGGAGAGTTGCCCGGTTGCCTCGATACGTCAAATACCGCCGAACGATCGGAAAGTTGGTTTCGACTACGAAGCTGCGCAGCCGTCACGGATGCCAGCAATCCTTCCGGCGGATAAGCCTGTGGAATCGTTCCGAGCACGTTGAATAGCTGCCGCCATTCCTCGAGCTCGGCTCGCGCAGCGGGATCGCGCTCGAGCCATCGCTCGATCTCGCGCGCCTCCTCCACGGTCGTCTCGCCGTCGAGGAACGCGTGCATCAGCCGGATTTTCGATTCGGGAATCACGTCGTGCGCAGGTCCTTCAACAGATCGCGTAATCGATGTCGCGCATCGAAAAGCCGCGACTTGACGGTCTTCTGATCGATGCCGAGCGTTTCGCCGATCGCGTCGTACGACAGCTCGCCGAAGTGCCGCAGCACGAGCACAGTGCGATCCTGCGTCGACATCCGGTGGATCGTACGCCGGAGCCGTTCCGCGCGCTGGGCCGCGTCGAACCGCGATTCCGGGCCCGCGCGATCGTCGTCGGCGAAATCGGCCTCCTCATCGAGCGCTTCCTCCCGACCGTTGCGCCGCAGCAGGTTCAGCGATTCGTTCACCGCGATCCGGTAGATCCAGCTGAAGAGCCGGAAGCGCGAATCGTACTCGTCCAGATTCTCGACGACCTTCAGGAACACCGTCTGCGCCACGTCGCTCGCGTCCTCGGGCTTGCGCAGGATCCACAGCGCGGCGTTGTAGACCGGCCGCTGGTAGCGGATCACGAGATCGGCAAAGGCGTCGCTGTCTCCGTTTCGGCATCGCTGGACCAGTTCGAGGTCGTTCTCGATCAGTACACGCGAGGGCCGCCGAAGTTGGTCCATCGCCCGGCGAATCAGCGTTCGATCTCGAAGATCTGGTCGAATCCCGAATAGACCAGGACGTCGCGGACGTTGGGCCGCAGGCGGCAGAGCTTCAATCCGCCGGCCGCGCCAAGCAACCGCTTATGGGTCTTCAGCAGGACGCCAAGGCCCGCGCTCGAGATGTACTCGAGGCCGCCGCAGTCCACCGTTACCTTGCCATGGACCCGCTCGAGCGAGGACATCGCGGCCGCCGCTTGAGCGGCGTCCAGGCGGCCGGCAATGACCAGCGTGCCGTCCCCTTTGAGTTCGATCGCCAACAACGGTGACCCCCACTGCCTTGCGCGGCGGACTGCTGAAGCCGGCTATTTGACCATGCTGCGGGCTCGATGCGCCAAGCCGCCGCTCATCCGCCCCGATTGCGCTTGACCAGCACGACCGTCATATCGTCCTCCTGCGGCGCGCCGTCGCTGAATGCCGCCAGCGATTCGTCCAGCGCCACAAGCAATGCATCCATCGCGCCCGCATGATGCGCCGCGACGAGGTCCACGACCCGGTCCTCGCCGTATCGCAGGCCCGCTGGGTTCGGCTGCTCGAAAATGCCGTCGGAGGCGAGGATCAGGATGTCTCCGGGACCGAGGTCGAGCGAGACCGGTTGCGGCGCTCGCTCGAGCCGCATCGCCCCCAGCGGAAAAGTCGTCGGCTTATGTCGGCGGCACGACCGGCTTGCGGCGTCGAAATGCAGGATCGGCCCCTGGCCCCCGCTCAAAAACTGCAGCTCGCGCGAGCCGACGTCGACGACGCCGATGAACGCGGTAATGAAGCGATCGCCAGGCAGCGTTTCGACGAGGCGGTTGTTGAGCTCGAAATAGGCGGTGGCGAGGTCCGCGTTCAACGCGAGCGCCATTCGCAGCATCGCGTGCATCTGCGTGATCGAAAGCGCGGGCGCGATGCCGTGTCCGCTGGCGTCGCCGAGGACGACGAGAAGCTTGTCCCCGGCGAGCGAGAGATCGAACGTGTCCCCGCCGGTAAGGTCGGCGGGCCGAAACCGCGCGGCGACGTCGTACCCGCCCACATCCGGCATGCGCCGCGGCAAAGTGCTCATCTGCACGTCGCGCGCCATCTCGAGTGACTGCCGCATCTTCTCGCCCTCGATCACCGCCTCGGTCATTCGCACGCGCTGCAACGCGACGGCGCATTGCGCGGCAAGCGCCATCGCCAGTCTTTCGTCGTTGCCGTCGAAGGGGCAGCCCTCCTTGTTGAGCAGTTGCATGACGCCGACCAGCGCATTCCGATGGTCGATCAACGGCATCGTGAGCATGCACCGCGTGCGGTAGCCCGAGCGTCGGTCGACGGCGGGATCGAAGCGCGGATCCGCGTAACAATCCGGCACGTTGATGATCACGCGTGATCGCGCGCACGCACCGACGAGCCCAGTGCCGAGCGGCACACGCAGTTGCCGGATGTCGGTCGCCACTTCGAGCACCAGTTCTTCGGTGGCCGGATCGTGCAGCCACACCGATCCGCGATCGCAACGCAGCACCTGCTTCGCCGCATCGACGACGGCATCGAGCATCGCGCGAAGGTCGAACGGCGCCGCAAGCGCGCGCGTGACGGCAAGCAGCGCCTCCAGGTCACGCGCAGGAAGTTGCCGGCCCTCGAAGCCCGCGCTCACGGAACAACGCCCGGCAGAGGCAAAGCCGTCGCGCGCTACGTCACGCGGAGCGCGGCAGAACGATCACCGCATCGTCGTCGAAGCGCAGGCTCAATGCCGCTCCGCGCGGGAGCAGCGATCGCGCATTCTCGTCGAACACGAGCAGATCGCCCCACGGCGATCCGACGACGTACTCAGCGCGGCTGCCGAGATACGCTGCACGCTTGCATTCGCCGGGGACCGGGCCTTCGCCGGGGCGCGCGATCTGCAAGCGGTTCGGTCGCACCGCAAGTGTCGCCGGACCGGGCGCAACGCCGTTCGCATGCACCCGCGCGCTGACGTCGCCGGATACGAAGCGCATGCCGTCCGCACCTTGCACGAGCTCACCATCGATGAGATTCGCATCCCCGATGAAGTCGGCGAGGAAGCGGCTCGCCGGCTTCTCGTACAAGTCCTGCGGCGAGCCTTGCTGCGCGATGCGTCCCCCGTCCATCACGATGATGTGGTCAGACACGGCAAGCGCTTCCTCCTGATCGTGCGTGACGTACATCACCGTCAGGTTGAGCGACTGCTGCAAGTCGCGAATGTCTTGGCGCACGCGTCGTCGCAGCTTGGCGTCGAGGTTCGACAGCGGCTCGTCGAACAAGAGCACCGCGGGCTCGAGCACGAGCGAGCGCGCGACGGCGACGCGCTGCTGCTGTCCGCCGGACAACTCCGACGGCAGACGCGCTTCGAGGCCGCTCAGTCCCAGCATCGCGAGCTTCTGGTGCGCAAGCTCGCGCGCCTTCGCCTTGTCGACGCGCATCGACAGCGGTCCGTAGCAGACATTCTCGAGCACGCTCATGTGGGGGAACAGCGCGTACGACTGGAACACCATGCTGACGTTGCGCTCGTTCGCCGCCCGCAGCGTGACGTCGCTGCCGCCGATCGACACGCGGCCGCTCGTGACCGGCTCGAGGCCCGCCACCATGCGCAGCGTCGTCGTCTTGCCGCAGCCCGACGGTCCGAGCAGCGTGCAAAGCGTGCCGGGCTGTACGCGGAACGAGACGTTGTCGACGGCGGTTACGTCGCCGTAGCGCTTGGACACGCTTTCGAAGACAACGCCGCCTGCTGTATTCATGTCGGATCTAGTGTCCTGTCGCCATCACGGCCGTCGTGCGTCGTCCCAATCGCGCCTCGCCGATCACGCGCTGCATCGCCAGCAGCACGAGCAGCATGAACACGATCAGCACCGACGAGTAGGCGATGGCGAGCGGATACTCGCCGGCCTCGACGCGATTGATGATGTAGACGGTCGCCAGGTTGTACTTCGCCGTCGCGAGAAAGATCACGGCGGAGACCGCGGTCATCGCATGCGTGAAGCTGAACACGAGCGTGGCGAGAATCGCGGGACGCAGCAGCGGCACGACGACGTGCGTCAACGTACGCAGCGTCGACGCGCGCAACGTGGCCGATGCCTCGTCGAGCGTCTTGTCGATCTGCGCGAGCGCCGCCACGCCGGCGCGCACGCCGACCGGCATGTTGCGGAAGACGAAGCACAGCACCAGGATCAGCATGCCGCCGGTCAACTCGAGCGGCGCGACGTTGAACGCGACGATGTAGGAGACGCCGATCACCGTGCCGGGAATCGCGAAGCTCACGAGCGTCAGGAACTCGAATGCGCGCCGGCCGACGAAGCGATGCCGCGTGATCACATACGCTGCAAGCAGCCCGACCAGTGCGGTGAGCGGCGCGGCCACCGCTGCGACAGTCACCGTGTTGAACAGGCTGTTCCACGCCGAGCCCGTCCATTGCAACCCATGCTGTCCCCAGTCGATGGCGAACCCCGCGCCGAAGTGATGCAGCGTCACTGTCATGTCGCCGCGGCCGATGTCGCGAACGAAGCCGCCGATCAGGATCACGACATAGCAGACGATCGTGAACCCGATCCAGAACGCGGCGATGCCGAAACACGTGCGCCACAGGTTGCTCGGCAGCGGCGCCGGCATGCCGCCATCGCCTTTGCCGCTAACGGTGACGTACGACGAGCGGCCAAGCCACCGCTGCTGGAGCCAGAACGCGATCAACGTGAGACCCAGGAGGACCGACGCGAGCACCGCAGCGCGCCCGGGATCGTGCTGCGCACCGGCAACCGCGAAGAAGATCTTCGTCGACAGCACTTCGTAATTGCCGGCGAGCACGATCGGATTGCCGAAGTCGGCGAGACTCTCGACGAAGCCCAGCAGGAACGCCGCGGCGAGCGCCGGACGAAGCAGCGGCCAGGTCACCGTGCGAAACACGCGGCCGTGCGATGCGCGCAGCGTCTGCGCAGCCTCCTCGAGCGCCGGACTGATCGCCGACAGCGCGCCGTGCAGAATCATGAACGCGATCGGCGTGAACGTCAGCAACTGCGCGAGCGTGACGCCGGGCAGGCCGTAGATCCACCGAGAGCGTGGGACGCCGACGACCTCGAGCCATCCGGTGACGAGACCCGTGCGACCGAACAGCACGACGAGCGCGAGCGCGATCACGAACGGTGGCGTGATGATCGGCAGGATCGACATCACGCGCAGTACGCCGGCATAGCGCTGCCCGCCGCGTTGCACGACGAGCGCAAGGACCAGTCCGAGCAGCGTCGACAGCACGCCGACGATCGTGGCGAGGATTGCGGAGTTGATCGCGACGCCGCAGCGCGTTCCGCCGCCGAGGCAACCGACGCCCCAGATGTCCGCGGTGAACAAGCGCTCCGCCGCAAGTCCCGGCGCGAAGTTGCCTTTCGCGTCGACCACCGAGGCAGCGAGCGACTTGCCGACCGGAAAGAAGATGAACAACGCGAGCAGCGTGGCGATCACGACGACGATCGTCGCGATCGACGGATCGCCGCGGAACGCGCCGCGCCGGGCCAATGCGCGTGCGAGCAGCACGGTGAACGCCGTCAGCGTCAATGCGGCGCCCCATCCCCACGAGGGACCCGACGCGCCGGCGATGAAACCTTGCGCAAAACACCACGCCATGCCGAAGCCCGCGGCGATCACCACTGCGCGATCGCGTCCGAGCATCGATACGGCGACGCACGCGAGCGCGGCAACGAGAAGCGGACCCAATGCGAGCGTCGCATCGAACATCGCACTCGTACCACTTCGGCCAAACGCAAGCCACAGCGCTGGGCTGCCGCTGGTCCCCCACGGCAGCGCGACCAGCGCAACGAGCGCGATCGCCGCGAGCCACGGCATCAGCCGATCGCGCGACGCCGGCGTGAAGGTAGCCGGCGCCAGCGGCGGCGCGACCGCGGCCATCGAAAGAACTACTTAGGTAGCGTCGATACTTCCTTGTCCCATTTGTCGAGCAAGCGCTTCCGCTCCGCCGAGCTGCCGTACTTCGCGAAGTCGTAGTTGATGAGCTTGATCTCGCCGAGCTTCGGCGCTTGGTCGGGCACGGGTGCGTTCTTGTGCGAAGGCACTTGATAGCTGACTTTCGCCTGCGCCCCAATGGCCTGCGCTTCGGGGGAGAGGGCCCAGTCGTACCACTTCTTCGCGTTCTCCATGTTCTTGGCACCTTTGACGATGCTCATGCTGCCGATCTCGTAGCCGGTGCCTTCGCACGGCGACACGATCGACACCGGCGCGCCACTGATCGCCTGCACCACCGCATCGTGCTGGAACGTGATGCCGACGAGGCTTTCACCCGTCGCTGCCGCACGCGCAGGCGCAGCACCCGATTTCGTGTATTGATTGACGTTCTTGTGCATCGCCTTCATGAACTCGAACGCCTTGTCCTCGCCCATCAATTGCACGAACGTCGCCAGCATCGTGTACGACGTTCCCGACGAGTTCGGATTCGCGACCTGGATTTCGTCTTTGAATTGCGGCTTGGTCAGATCCGCCCAGCACTTCGGCTCGGGAATTCCTTTCTTTTTCAGCTGATCGCGGTTGTAGCTGTAGCCCAGCGCGCCGGCATAAACGCCGACGGTGCGGAACTTCGATTGCTCGGCCTGTCGCACCGCCCATTCCTGCAATTCGCCAAGGCGCGGCGATTTGTAGGGTTCTGTCAGTCCTTCCTCGGCCGCCTGCAGATGAGGATCGCCGGTGCCACCCCACCAGATGTCGCCGCGCGGATTCGCCGCCTCTGCTTTGAGCTGCGCGTAGAACTCGCCCGAGCTCTTGCGCGTCATCAACACCTTGATGCCGGTGGCTTTCTCGAACGCCGTCACCATCGGACGGCACCACTCTTCCTGCACGGTGCAATACAGGACCAGCTCGCCTTGCGCAAATGCAGACAGCGGCGCGACGAGCGGGATTATCAATACGAGCGCGGACAAAAGGCCGCGCGGTGACGCGAAGCGAGACATCGACGCCTCCTGGTTTTAGCGAGTAATGGGTATTCCGCTTACCGCGGCGAGTGTAGCGCAAAGCGGCGCGTTGCATGCGAGGAGCGGGTTGCCCCGCGCGATGCCTTCCCCCGCGAAGAAATCGCTGGTCGCTCCGCCTGCCTCGCGGACGAGGACGATGCCTGCCGCGCAGTCCCAGGAATTGATGTGCAGCTCGCAATAGCCTTCGACGCGTCCGGCGGCCACGTCGGCGAGGCCCAGCGCACCCGAGCCCGCGCGACGGATGGCGCAGCCCGCGTGCATGACGCGTGCAAGCAGCGCCAGATAGTCGTCCGTCGAGCGGCGCGTCGACCAGCCGCACTCGACGGTCGCGGCGCGAATGTCTGCGCAACTGCTCGCCTTCATTCGAACGTCGTTGCAGCGCGCGCCTTCACCGCGCGCCGCCGCGTAGAGCCAATCGTGGCTCGGGTCGTAGAGGACGCCGACCATCGGTTCGCCATTTTCGAGATAGGCGATCGACACACAGTAGTGCGGAATGCCGCGCGCGAAATTCGCCGTGCCGTCGATCGGGTCGACGATCCACGCGCGCTTGCCCGCTTGTCCGCCTTCCTCCTCACCGAGCACGCTGTCGTCGGGATAGCGTTTGGCGATTGCCGCGCGAATGAAACGCTCGACGTCGCCATCCATCGCGGTGACGATGTCGTGCACACCTTTGTTGGACGTTTGCGACGCGCCGAATGCCGTGTGCGCGAGACGGCCGGCGTCGCGGGCGAGGGTACTGGCGAAATCGAGTCGGGTCATGGAATTTGGCGCGCTACCATTTCAGATCGGCGTCGCCCATTCGGCGAATCTTCGTTTTCATATCAGTTTCACCGCCGCATAGGCTCGGCCACGAAGCGCCGTACTTTCGGCGGCTCGTCGCCGAGATGAAATGCAAGTTTGCGCTCTCTTAACAAGATGTACGAAGACGACACGCGCTCGTTACGCCGCACATAGGCAGCCCACGATTCGTCGACCAGGTGCTCGATAAAACCGCCGGGATCGGACACGTCGTCAAAGAGCTCCCACGCAAGAATTCCGTTCGACATCCACACGCGCCGGCTTTCGCGCATCAATTCGACGAACTCCTCCTTGCGTGCGGGATCGATTCGATATTCGACGGTGACGAGCACTGGCCCCTGATCGGGCTCGA
>DATLNR010000020.1:0-9788 GCA_035536655.1 Casimicrobiaceae bacterium | reverse complement strand
GCCCGATGCAGAGCTGATTTCGCCGACGATCGCCGCGACCTTGTCACGCTCGATCAGCCGCTGCGCCTTGGTGGAGGCGGTCTGCGGATTGACGCTGTCCTCGGCAATCAGCTCGATCTTGCGGCCCATCACGCCGCCCGCCGCATTGATTTCATCCACGGCAAGGGTCACGCCCATGACGGCGTACTCGCCGAGCGGCCCGAGGAACCCGGTGCGCGGGGTCAGGTGGCCGATGCGGATGGCCTCGGCCTGGCCCTTGACGATCGCGGGAAAGCCTAGTGTTCCAAGCGCGCCCGCGGCGCCGGCAGCCTTGATCACGTCGCGACGGCGACGGTCGAAGTCGTTGTGATCCATGGGTCTCCTCCTGTTGTCGATCGACGCAGCGTACGAACGCCGCTGATCCGCGCGAGCAGCTGCTGCAAGGCGGTTATAGTGCAGTGTACAACTCCCGACGCGTCCGAAAAGGTGTTTCCATGGACCTTGCAATCAAAGGACTTCGTGTCCTCGTCACGGCGGGCGCAGCGGGCATCGGTCTCGCCACGGCGAGGGCCTTTGCGCGCGAGGGCGCTCGCGTGCATTTGTGCGACGTCGACGAGCGTGCGCTCGAAGGTCTTTCGGGCCAGCTGCCGGGGGCGACGATCTCGCGCTGCGATGTGGCCGATCCGAAAGCCGTGGATCGAATGTTCGACGAGGCGTCGCGCGCGCTCGGCGGGCTCGACACGATGGTCAACAACGCCGGCATCGCCGGCCCGACGGCGCCGTGCGAAGCGGTGGCACTCGACGATTGGAAGCGCACGCTGGATGTCAACCTGACCGGAACGTTTCTCTGCACGCAGCGCGCGATCCCGCTGCTGAAGCAGAGCGGCAACGCGAGCATCGTCAACCTTTCGTCGGCGGCCGGCCGCTTCGGGTTTCCGCTGCGGACGCCTTACGCGGCGTCGAAGTGGGGCATCGTCGGGTTCACCAAGTCGCTGTCGATCGAGCTCGGCCCGTTCGGCATCCGCGTCAACGCGATCCAGCCGGGTGCGGTCGCCGGCGATCGCATCGACCGCGTCATCGCCGCGAAGGCGAAGGAGCGCGGCGTGCCGTTCGACGACGTCAAGCGTGAACTGCTGGGCCACACGTCGCTCAAGCGCTTCGTCACCGCGGAGGACATCGCGAACGCGATCGTCTTTCTGGCGTCACCCTTGGGCGCGAACATCTCCGGCCATGCGCTGCCGGTCGACGCCGACGCGCAGGCCCTGGTCTGATTGTTCAGTCTGATGGACTTCGCGTTCATCCTCGATCCGCTGCCGACGCTGAAGGCGTACAAGGACTCGAGCGTGGCGATGATGCGCGCGCTGGCCCGACGCGGCCATCGCATCCATGCGCTCGGGCCGGCCGACCTGCGCTGGGAGAAGGGCAACGTGCGCGCCCCGATGCGACCACTCGGAGTCTTCGACGACGATCACGACTGGTATCGCGAAGGCGATGCGTCGGATCTCCGGCTCGCCGATGTTGATGCCGTCCTCATGCGCAAGGATCCGCCGTTCGATCTCGAATACCTGTACGCGACGCACCTTCTCGAGCTCGCCGAGCATGAAGGCGCGCGTGTATTCAACAAGCCGAGGGCGCTGCGCGACTACAGCGAGAAGCTTGCGATTGCAAAGTTCGCTTCGTTCACGGCACCGACGCTGGTCGCGCGCGATGTCGGCGCGCTGCACGCGTTCGTCGACGCGCACGGCGACGCGATCGTGAAACCGCTCGACGGCATGGGCGGCACGTCGATCTTTCGCGTGCGCAGCGACGATCCGAATCGCAACGTGATCTTCGAGACGGTCGCGCAATTCGGTGCACGTACGGTGATGATCCAGCGTTACATTCCCGAGATCGCCGACGGCGACAAGCGCATCCTGATCATCGGCGGGGCGCCGGTGCCGTTCGCGCTCGCGCGCATTCCCAAACCAGGCGAGACGCGGGGCAACCTGGCCGCCGGAGGCCGCGGGGTCGCACGCCCGTTGACCGATCGTGATCGGGAGATCGCCGAGTCGGTGGCCCCGACGCTCGTTGCAGACGGCCTCCTCGTCGTCGGGCTCGACGTGATCGGTCCGTATCTCACCGAGGTCAACGTCACGTCGCCGACATGCTTCGTCGAGATCACCGCGCAGACCGGGTTCGGCGTTGCGGAGCTTTTCGCGGACGCACTGCTCGCCGCTGTTTCGCGCTGAAACACGCTGGTTTCGGGCCCCGTCCGCCGCCATATCGGGCGGATACGCCGGTGTATGATCCTTTGCGCATGATTGGCGTCCTGATCATCGGTCACGACACGCTGCCCGAAAGCCTCGCGCAGGCGGTCACGCACGTGCTCGGCGCGAGGCCGGCGCAGTTCGACGTCATGCCGATGACCTGCGCCGACGATCCGAACGACGTGCTCCCGCGCGCGAAAACGGCGATTGCCCGGCTCGATTCCGGCGAAGGCGTCGTCGTGTTCTCCGACATCTACGGCGCGACGCCGTGCAACCTCGTCGGCAAGCTGATTGAGCCGGGCCGCGTCGAAGCGATCGCTGGCGTGAACCTGCCGATGCTGGTTCGCGCGTTCACCTACCGGACGAAGGACTTGCCGACGATGATCCGCAAGGCGGTCTCCGGCGGCTGCGAAGGCGTGTTGCATATCGAGGTCGACCCGCGCTATGCAACGGCGCGAAGCTGAGATCGTCAACAAGCTCGGTCTGCATGCCAGGGCCGCGGCGAAGCTGACGCAGCTCGCGGCGAAATACGAAGCAGAGATCACGATCGAGCGCAACGGCCGCACGGTCAACGCGAAGAGCATCATGGGCGTGATGATGCTGGCCGCCGGCAAGGGGTCAAAGGTCGCGATCGTCACGAACGGTTCCGACGAGAACGAGGCGATCGAGGCGCTTGCGGCGCTGATCGCCAGTTATTTCGGCGAAGGGCAGTAGCTATGAGCCCCCACAGTTGCGGCCTCGGTTGCCAGCCGCGACACCGCTGCGCTGTCCCCCTTCAGGGGCGCAGATCGCGCCTTGGGGCGGCCCGGCGGCGCGATCGATGATCAGCTTCTCGCTGCACGGCATCGGCGTCTCCGGCGGCATCGCGATCGGCCGGGCGCAGCTCATCTCCCACGCGACGCTCGAAGTCGCGCACTACACGATTCCGGCGTCGAAAGTGGCGGACGAGATCGCGCGCTTCGCCACTGCGGTCGGCGAGGTGCAGAAGGAGCTGGAGGCGCTGCGTGGCGCGATGACGAGCGACGACGTGCCCAGCGAGTTCGGCGCATTCCTCGACGTCCACTCGATGATCCTGAACGACGCCACGCTTTCCGAGGCGCCGAAGAAGATCATCGCCGAGCAGCGCTGCAACGCCGAGTGGGCGCTGACGCAGCAGATGAACGTGCTGGTCCGCGAGTTCGATGACATCGAGGATCCGTATCTTCGTGAACGACGCTCCGACGTCGTGCAGATCGTCGAGCGCGTGCTGAAGCGGCTGATGGGCAAGCCCGGCGCGCTGCCGGTCGCATCGGCCGAGGAGCAGACGATCCTCGTCGCGCACGATCTTTCGCCGGCCGATGTCATCCAGTTCAAGTCGCATCGCTACGCGGCCTTCCTCACCGACCTCGGCGGCGTGACGTCGCACACCGCGATCGTTGCGCGTAGCCTCAATGTGCCGGCGGTCGTCGCGACGCACAACGCTCGCTCGCTGATTCACGACAGCGAGCTTCTGATCGTCGACGGCGACAACAGCATCGTCATCGTCAACCCGGATCGCGCAGTGCTCGCCGAGTTCCGCTTGAAGCAGAGCGAGCTGACGCTCGAGCGGCAGAAGCTCAAGCGGCTGCGCACGAAGCCCGCCACGACTCTCGACGGGCTGTCGATCGGGCTGCACGCGAACATCGAGTTGGCCGAGGACCTGGAAGCGGCGATCGAAGCCGGCGCGTCTGGCGTCGGATTGTTCCGGTCGGAGTTCCTGTTCCTGAATCGCACGAACCTGCCATCCGAGGACGAGCAGTTCGAGGCGTATCGGCGCGTCGCAGAGGGCATGGACGGGAAGCCGGTCGTCATCCGGACTTTCGATCTCGGCGCCGACAAGAACGCGGAAGCGCTCGACGGGCTCGTGCGCGTGGCGCCGAATCCCGCGCTCGGGCTTCGTGCCGTGCGGTTCTGTCTCGCCGAGCCGCGGCTCTTCGGGACGCAGCTGCGCGCGATCCTGCGCGCGTCGCATTACGGCAAGGTGAAGATCCTGATTCCGATGCTCGCGTCGTCGGGCGAAATCGATCAGACGCTCGTCGTGATCGCGAAGGCAAAGAACGCGTTGCGCGAACGCAACGTGCCGTTCGATCCGGAGGTCGCCATCGGCGGCATGATCGAGATCCCGGCGGCTGCGCTCGCCATCGGCGCGTTCCTGAAGAAGCTCGACTTTCTGTCGATCGGCACGAACGACCTGATCCAGTACACGCTCGCCGTCGATCGCGCCGACGAGGCTGTCTCGCATCTGTATGATCCATTGCATCCGGCGGTGCTGCGGCTCATAGCCGATGCGATCTCGGCTGCGACGAAGGCCAACGTGCCGATCGCCGTCTGCGGCGAGATGGCGGGCGACATTGGCCTTACGCGGCTGCTGCTCGGCATGGGCTTGCGCGAGTTCTCGATGCATCCGGCGCATATCCTCACGGTCAAGCAGCGGGTGCTGACCAGCGACTACTCGGTCGTGCGGCCGCTCGTCGATCGCATGCGCCGTGCCGACGATCCGCTGCGCATACAGTCGCTGCTCGAGAAACTCAACAGTTAGTGCTCGCCGACATCCGCTACGTTCGCCTCGGAACGCGCAACCTCGACGCCGCGTCGCGCTTCGTTTGCGACGTCGTCGGTCTGGATCCCGCGGGGCGCGAGCCCGGCGCCCGCTACTTCGCAAGCGATGCGCGTGATTACACGCTGGTGTATGTCGAAGGAGATCCGCGCGAGCACGCGACCGGATTCGACGTCGCCGACCTCGACGCTCTGCAAGCGGCAGCCGCTTCGCTCGATCGCGCGGACGTGCCGGTCGCCGCGGGAACGCGTAACGAATGCGATCAGCGCCGCATCGACGCGTTCGTGCACTTCCGCGACCCGACGGGCAATCGCATCGAGCTTGCCGTGGGGCCGCGTCCGAAAGGCGACGAACGCACGTCGGTCCGCGAACGCGGCATCACCGGCTTCTCGCACATCGGACTGCGCTCGAACGATCCGGCGCGTGACGAGAAGTTCTGGACCGGGAACTTAAGCGCGCGCGTCAGTGACCGCATCGGAACGTCGCCGCTTCTGCGCATCGATGAAGTCCATCACCGCATCGCCCTGTTTCCGTCGACGTACGCCGGCGTGCAGCACGTCAACCATCAGGTTGCTTCGATCGACGACGTGATGCGTGCGTGGTACCGGTTGCGGGCAGCGAACGTCCGCATCGTGTTCGGGCCGGGCCGCCATCCGACGTCAGGCGCCGTGTTTCTGTACTTCGAGGGACACGACGGCATGGTCTACGAGTACTCGACCGGCGTGCGACGTATCGGCGCCGACGAGGAAGCGACGCATGCGCCGCGCGATTTCCCGATGGCGCCCGAGTCGTTCTGCATGTGGGGAAGCCGCCCGGATATTCCGGAGTTCCGCCGCTAGCGCGGTCAGCCTGCAGACACCGACGCCTGTCGGTGGCGCATGCGAAGAACGTGCGCGGCATGCAACAATGATGCGTCATGAACGTTCGCCGCCTGTTCTGCGTCGTGGGTCTGGCGTTCCTGTCGCAGGCTGCACAGGCGGTTGCCGTCGGCGACGCGGCACCTGCGCTGACGTTGCCCGACGAGAGCGGCCGCATCGTCGACAACGACAAGCTCAAGGGCAAGCTCGTCTACGTCGACTTCTGGGCGTCCTGGTGCGGACCGTGCAAGCGCTCGTTTCCGTGGATGAACGAGATGATCCGCAAGTACGCGCCTGCGGGTCTCGTCATCGTCGGCGTGAACGTGGACAAGAAGCGCGACGATGCGCAGCGCTTCCTGAAGTCGACGCCGGCCGAGTTCACCGTGGTGTACGACGCCGAAGGCCGCACGCCGGCCGCGTGGCAGGTGAAGGCGATGCCGAGCTCCTTCCTCGTCGACGCATCGGGCCGCGTCGTGCTCGTCGAATCCGGGTTCAAGGATGAACGCAAGCACGAGCTCGAGCAGAAGATCCGCGCGGCGTTGCCGAAACCGTGACGCAACTTCGCACGCTCGGCGTCGTTGCGATTCTCGCGCTAAGCGGCTGCTCGACGCTCAGTCCTCCACAGGCGTGGGAGAAGCAGTATCTGGCGAAGCCGGCGATGCAGTTCGACGCCGACCGGCTCGACGCGAAGAATCTGCAGCACATCTATTTCAGCAAGGAGGGCGCCGCCGGCGGCTACGGGGTCGGCGGAGGCGGCTGTGGCTGCAACTGACGGGCGCAAGCCTGCAGGCGCATTGCTTGCCGCCGCGCTGGTGCTCCCTGGCATCACGCCGCCGGCGGATGCGCAAACGGTGCCGGATGCGGGCTTCGTTCAATTCAAATATCTCGACTATCGCGACTGGCAACCGGGCGGGCGGCGCATGCGCGTCGACAATCCCGGCTTCTTCATCTTGAAGCCGCTGTCCGATTCGCTCGTCGTCGAAGGCTCGATCGTCTACGACGGAATGTCGGGCGCATCGCCGCTGTATTTCAACGCGCTGTCGGGCGCGTCCAGCGAAGGCGTCAAGGACTATCGCACCGCCGGCGAAGCAAAGTTGACGAAGTACTTCGACCGCTGGTCGATGACCGCCGGCGTGGCGTATTCGCATGAACGCGATTACATCTCGCGCGCAGGATCGCTCGAGGTGCGGACGTGGACGGCCGACAAGAACAGGACGCTCTCATTCGGGCTCGCGGGCGCCGCGGATCGCATCCACTCGGAGAACGGCGCTGCGCAACACGAGCGCAAATACGTGCTCGATTACCTCGTCGGTATCACGCAAGTGCTGTCGCCGACGACGATCGTGCAGTCGAATCTCACCTATTCGCGCGGGCACGGGTACTTCACCGACCCCTACAAACTGTTCGATGACCGCCCGGAGCGTCGCCGGATCGTCGCCTGGCTCAATCGATGGAACGAGCACTTTCCCGCGAGCGACGGAACGCTGCAGCTTGCCTACCGCTATCTCGACGATTCGTTCGGCGCCGATTCGCATTTTCTCGAGGCGGCGTGGGTGCAGCCGCTGCCGCACGGCTTCAGCGCCCGGCCGAGCCTGCGCTATTACACGCAGAAGGCCGCCGATTTCTTCTACGGTCCGCCGATCGGCAACCGATTCGTGCCCGGACAGCCGTACACCGCGGATGCGCGCCTGTCGGCGTTCGGCGCGTGGACCGCGGGCATCGCCGTCGCGAAGACGTTTGCGAACGACTGGACGATCGACTTCAAGATCGAGTACTACGAGCAGCGATCGTCATGGCGGTTGGGCGGCGATGGCAGCGACGGCATCCTGCCGATGGCGGCGCGCTGGATCCAGGTCGGAGTGACGCGACCCTTTTAGCGGACATGCCTCGGCTGCGCGTCACGTTCCGCGCAATGGCCGCGGAAAACGCGATGACCGTCGATTACGACGACGAGCGTCATGCGCGACAGGCGATCGACGCTGCGATCGCCGATGTGCAGCGCATCGAGGCGAAGTACTCACGCTACCGCGACGATTCGGTGACCAGCGGGATCAACCGCGCCGCCGGCGGTGAGCCGGTTCTTGTCGACGCCGAGACGGCCGCGCTGCTCGACTACGCGGATCGCCTTCATTCGCTCTCCCGCGGCCGCTTCGACATCACGTCGGGCGTGCTGCGTCGAGCTTGGGATTTCAAGCGCAAGCCGGCGCGCCTTCCCGACGCGAACGCAATCGCCGATCTGCTCGCGATCGTTGGATGGCAGCACGTGTCTCGCGACGCTGACCACGTCAGGCTGGCGCTTCACGGCATGCAGCTCGATTTCGGCGGCATCGGCAAGGAATACGCGGCCGATCGCGCCGCGGCGATCCTCGCGCAGCACGGCATTCGTCATGCGCTCGTGAACCTCGCCGGCGATGTGCGCGCCGTGAACGACCAGGCCGACGGCGCGCCGTGGCGTGTCGGCGTGCAGCATCCGCGCAGGGCGGAGGGCGAAGCGATTGCCTTCGTCGAGCTGCGCGACAACGCGATCGCAACGTCGGGCGACTACGAGCGCTTCTTCGAGATCGATGGCCGACGGTACTGCCACGTCATCGACGCGCGCACCGGCATGCCCGTGTCTGCGTGGCAATCGGTGTCGGTGATCGCGCCGCTTGCAACGGTCGCCGGAACCTGCGCGACGATCGCGATGCTGATGGAGGAGGAGGCGGCCGCTTTTCTCGCGCGACAAGAAGTCGCGTGGCTCGGCGTCGATGCGTCAGGGGAACTGCGGCGCTAAAGGGGAACGCAGAAGATCACGCCCTGCGCGCCCAGGCCTTCGGCCACCCAGCCTTTCGCGAGCATCTCGCTGCGCACGGTGACGTCCGTCGTGTAGCGGTGGTTCGGCGCGCCGCCGAGTCCGTTGTTGTACATCCGATAGACCGGCTGCGCGCTCGGCGCGCAAATGCCCCCGGTCTCGGGAACGTTGACGAAGAACGCATCGCCTTCGTACTGCCACGTCCCGCCGTTCTTCAACCCGTCGCATTCGGCGGTGAACGGCGTGTAGAAATGCGAGCTCTTCGGCGCGTACGCCACGGTGAAGAAGCGGCACACCGGCACGACGCTCGCGTTTCCGGACGCGTACGCCTTGAACGTCTTGCCGGTCCGCGCCCATCCCGCGAAGCTGCCGTTGTCGAGCGCGGCGATCTCGGCCGCGATGTTGGTGACGAAGTAGTGGCCGAACCCGGCATGGAAGTACTCGACCATCGTCGCCGTCGGCGGCGGCGGAGCAGGGGGCGGTGGCGGCGGCGCGACTTGCGGCACCGTCGCAAGATAGGCGGCCAGATCGAGCACGTAGTTCGGGTCGAAATCGAACCACGTTTGCAGCGAATTCATCTCGCTTCGCACCGCCGTGGCGTACTCGATCGCCGACGGACTGCCGGCGCCTGCGAGCACGTTGCGCAGGTTCTCGCCCGGATTCGCGCCGTGGCAATTCGACGTGTTGCAGCCGAGCTGCGCGTAGAGCTGCTGGCCGCGCGCAACGTTCTGCGCCTGCGCAGCGGGCGCCGCGGCGAAGGCGATGAACAACAGGGCGACGAGCCATGCGAGCCACGCGGCGGCGCGCGCGATCGTCGAGTTCCCGTCGTCGCGCATCGTCAAAGCGGCGCGCAGAACGCGACGCCCTCCGGCCCGAACCCTTCGGCAATCCATCCCTTGCCGAGCATCTCCAGGCGAATCGCCGGGTCGACCGTATAGCGATGATTCGGCGCGCCGCTCATGCCGTTGTTGTACATGCGCCAGACGGTCTGCGTGCCCGTCGGGCAGTTGCCGGTAATGGTGTCCGGCGAATGCACCCAGAACGCTTCGCCCTCGTAGGTCCACGCGCTGTTGCCGCGAACCGACGCGCATTCGGCCGCGATGCCGGTGTAGAAGTGCGAGCTCTTCGGCGGGAACGCGATCGTGAAGAACCGGCACACCGGGGAGACGAAGCCGTTGGTTGCCGAGTACCCGGAGAACGTGCGATTGGTACGCGCCCAGCCGACGAACTTGCCGGAATCGAGCGCCGCGATCTCGTCGGCGATGTTCGTGATGAAGTAATGATTGAACGTCGCATGGAAGTACTCGACGATCGTCGACTTCGCCGGTGGAGGTGGTGGC
>DATLNR010000019.1:0-23569 GCA_035536655.1 Casimicrobiaceae bacterium | reverse complement strand
TATACCTCGCAATCGCCTATTTCCTCGTCGATCGCCATCGCGATGCGCTCACGCTTGCGGACGCATCGCTGACGCGCGCGCCACACCATGTGGCTCTCAATGCGATGCGCGCCGCGGCGCTATCGCGGCTGGGAAACGGTGATGAAGCGCGGCGCGCCGCCGGCCAGGTGCTGCGCTTGAGTCCCGTGTTCGAGATCGAGAACTTCGGGACACGGCTTACGCCGCAGCACACGGCGAAGCTGCAGGACGCTCTGCGCGAGGCGGGTCTATGAGTCGCGTTACTTCTTGCCGCGCCAGTTCTCGCCGGCAAGCGCGATCCGCTCTGTCAGCCAGCGCGGATCCTGTTTCGCCTGATGCATGAACTTCACCTGCCCGAACACATAGAGCCGGCCGTCGGCGATGATCCAAGCCTCGGGGTCGGCTTCGTTGCGCACGCCCCTCGACATCGAGCCGGTGCAGTAGCCAGCGAACTGCGGCGCATAGCGCTCGGGATGCGCGGCGAACCGGTCCCGGTTGGCCGCGCTCGAGAACAGATAGCGCTCGCCGTCGAAGTCGTAATTGAACTGTGCCAATCCTTTCATCGGACGACCTTCGGTGAAGTAGCCGACCGGGTCGTATCCCTTCAGGACGACGCGCGGCCCGGAAGCTGTGCCTTGCGCAAAAGCCGTCGCGCTTGCGATCAGCCAGAGCGTGAACACGAGAATGATGCTGGGGCCGGTACGGCGCAACGCGGGCATTCGGACCTCTCTACGCGAGCTTCCGCGCGATCGTACGCTGAACCACCGCCGATCGCAAAAACCGTCCCAATGCTTCCGTGCACGGTGGGCGACCGCGATCGATAGGCGGCATTGGCCGCACCTGGGTTAGCGGCTGCGTCTCCGCCGTAAGCGACTGCACTCGGGTCGTGAGGTCCCTCGATTCTGAAAGGGTGCTCGGTAAGAGATGAGGAGGGATGGGTCCGTCAATCATTTGACATAATACAAATTATACGACGTGACATGGGGACGTCCGATCGCCGATATCCCACCATAAGCCCGCCATGATCGCGAGCGCCTCGCGCGCCACCGGCGCGAGCAGATGCTCGTCCGGCGCATGCTGGCTGCACGCCGGATAGCTGTGCGGGATCCACACGGTCGGCAATCCCAGCGTCTCCGCAAACACATCGTTGGGCAACGATCCGCCGAGATTGGGCAGTACGACCGGCGCGCGGCCCGTCGTGCGCTCGATCGAAGCCTGCGCGAATCGAACCCACGCGTTGTCCGGATCGAGTCGCGTAGCCGCCATCACCACCGGTTGGCTCACTTCGATGTCGCCGAAGCCATGCTTCGCGAGATGTCCACGCACGACATCACGCAACCGGGACACATCGGTGCCGACGACAAAGCGCATGTGCATGTGCCCCTTCGCGCTCGCCGGAATCGCGTTGACCGGATAATCCGGATTGCCCGTGCGATACGCTAGCACTTCGAGCGTGTTGCCGGCGATCACGCGCTCGCTCGGCGTCAGCGCAGGCTCGCCCCAGTCGACGTCCACTGCAGGATCGGATGGATCGCCACCAAAGTGAACATCGGCGAGCGCCGCGCGCACGTTCGGGGGAATCGGCGGTGTCTGGAGCGCCGGAACGAGGATTCGCCCTCGTCCATCGACGAGACAGGCGATCGCGTTCGCGAGCACCGTGCCGGGGTTCCGCAGCAGACCACCCCAGTTGCCTGAATGGTGCGCGCCCTCGCGAACGACGAGCGTCAGGTCGAAGTTCGCCATGCCGCGCGATCCGAGAAAGAGCGTCGGACGATCGCGGCGCACACGCGGCCCGTCACTTGCGATCAGCACGTCGGCACCGAGCTCGGTGCGATGCTTGCTGCAGAAGGCGGCGAGACCGGGCGAACCGGTTTCCTCGCCGGTTTCGACGAGCCATTTGGCATTGAATCCAAGCGAGCCTCGCGCCGCCAGCACCTGCGCCAGCGCAGCGATGTTGATGCTGTGCTGCCCCTTGTTGTCCGCCGTGCCGCGGCCATACAAGCGTTCGCCGTCGACAGCGAGTCGCCACGGTCCCTCCCCACGCGTCCACGACTTTTCCTGGCCGCGCACGACGTCGCCGTGGCCGTACATCAACACCGTCGGCAGCCGGTCGCTTTCATGGCGCGTCGCGATCAGGAACGGGCCAAAAGCCGGCTCGGGATTCGCGTAGACGGCGAGCGCGAAACCAAGCGCGCCGAGCGACGGGCCGATCTCTTCGTCGAGGTAGGCGGCAAGCGCGGCGCTCGAGGACGACTCCTGGCTCTCGGTTCGGTGCGCGATGCGACGCGCAAGGTCCGCGACGAAGGCGCCGTTGTCGAAATACGCGAGCGCCGCCTGGACGGCTTGCTCGCGGCTCACGATGCTCCGAGCGCGCTGAAGTGCTCGACGATCGGCGGCGAGGCGAAGAACGGCCCGACGATCGCGCGCCACTCCGCGAACAACGGTCCGCCGCGGAAGTCGACGGTGTGATTCTCGAGCGTGTCCCACCAGATCATCAGCACGTACCGCTCGGGACTTTCGACGCCCTTGTGGACCTGCCATTTCCGCATGCCCTTTGCGCGGCTCAGCACGGTCCGCAGCCCGCGCTGAATCGCTTCGTCGAATGCAGCTTGCTCAGCGGCGCGGATGCGAATGTCGGCGATTTCCAGGATCATCGGGTCGTTCCATGTCTAACCTATAGGCAGTCTAACGTTTGCGTACGATGGGCGGTTGGCGCGTCCCGCCATTCAACGCGATGAGCCTGGTCGACACGACGATCGAGACACTGCGGCCGCACGCGCCGTTCGACCGCCTGCGTCCCGATGCGCTACGCTGGCTCGCGGAGCGGCTCGCGCTCGCGTTCCATGCGAAGCAACAAGTCATCGTGTCGCCGGCGCGCGGCGTCGTCGATCGGCTCTACATCGTCAAGCAGGGCCACGTCCGTGGTGAAGCGCCGGTTCTGCGCAACGATGCGGCGTTGCATGTCCCGCTCGGTCCCGGCGAGTGCTTCCCGGTCGGCGCGTTGATGGGCCGCCGGGCGACGGCTTACGAATACGTCGCTGGGACCGACGCATTCGTCTACGAGCTTTCCGCGCAGCACTTCCGGCAGCTGCTCGATAAGAGTCCCGAGTTCGAGCGCTTCTGCGCCGAGTATCTCGCGGCAATGGTCGAGGATTCGCAGCGCCAGTTGCGCGCGGAGCTCGCCGATGCCGTCACCGACGAAGGCCGGCTCGCCGCGCCTTTGCGGCAGCTCGTTCGTCGCGCGCCTGTCACCTGCGGGCCGACGACGCCGATTGCCACGGTGCTAGCGACAATGCATCGCGAACGCGTTGGATCGATGGTCGTCGTCGACGACGAGTCGCGTCCGATCGGCATACTCACGCAGCCCGATGTGCTGGAGCGCGTCGCTCTCGCCCGTCGCAGCCTGCAGGATGCCGTGTCGATGGTCATGACGCCGCATCCGATCGTCATCGACGACGATGCGCCTGCCTACGACGGAGCGCTCGTGATGGCGCAGCACGGCATCCGTCACCTGTTGCTTGTCGAAGGCGGTCGGCTGACCGGCGTCGTGTCCGAGCGCGACCTTTATGCAATGCAGCGGTCGAGCCCGCGCCGAGCGGCGGAGCGGATTCGGCATGCCGAGAACGTCGACGCGCTCGCCGCCGCCGCGCAGGAAGCGCACGCGCTTGCGCACAGCCTGCTCGCGCAGGGCATGGGCGCCGAGCAATTGACGCGCGTCCTCACCGCGTTGAACGACACGATCGTACGGCGCGCGCTCGGGCTTGCAGCGATGCGCCACCGCATCGACGAACCATGGTGCTGGATCGCGCTCGGCAGCGAGGGCCGTCGCGAGCAAACACTGGTGACCGATCAGGACAATGGACTGATCGTCCCGCCGCTGGCAAACAAGGCGGCCTATCTGGCGTTCGCTGACGAAGTGAATCTCACGCTCGACCGCTGCGGCTTCCCGCTGTGCAAAGGAAACATCATGGCGCGGAATCCTCAGTGGTGCCTGACGCTCGATGAATGGAAGGCGGCGTTCCTTTCCTGGATCCGCAATCCGGTGCCCGAAGCGCTGCTCAACGCGGCGATCTTCTTCGACGTGCGCGGCATCGGTGGCGACACCACGCGGGGCGACGACCTGGCGGCGTGGCTTGCGCCGCAATGTGCGGCGAGCCCGGCGTTCCTGCGCGCACTGGCGTCGAACGCACTCGCCGTCGAACCGCCAGTCGGCCTGTTCCACGACCTGTTCGGCGACGACGACACGATCGACCTGAAGCAGCTCGGCATCCGTCCGTTCGTCGAGGCGGCGCGCATCTGGGCGTTGAGCAAAGGTCTGCCGGTCACCGGCACGGCCGAGCGGCTGCGTGCCGCATCGAACGCGCACCTGGTGCCTGCGCGCGAGGCCGACGCGTTCGTCGAGGCGTTTCACTATCTACAGGCGATTCGACTGCGTGCCGGCGCCAATCATGTGGCAGTCGATACGCTGAATCCACTCGATCGCCGCATCCTCAAGGAGGCGTTTCGCCAGGCGGCATCAGCGCAGCAAAGGCTGCGTCTCGATTTCGGTCTTTGATGTCGCGCCTGTTCTTCCGCGACCGCGAAGACGACGCAAGCGCGATCGCGCAGCGCTGGGTGGTCGTCGACTGCGAAGCGACCGGCCTTGATCTGTCGCGCGCGCGGCTGCTTTCGATTGGCGCCGTTACGCTGGTCGACGGCCGCATCCCGGTGAACGACACGTTCGATGTCCGCGTGAGCCAGACGAAGCCGTCGGATCGAGCATCGATCGTGATCCATGGAATTTCGCCTTCCGAGCAGTCGATCGGGCTGCCGCCTGCGGAAGCGATCGCGGCGTTCCACGCGTTCGCGGCCGACTCGCCATTCGCCGCGTTTCATGCGCCCTTCGATCGGCAGCTTCTCGAGCGCGAGGCAATCGAGGCGCGGTTGCCCGTAGCGTCGCGGCGCTGGCTCGACCTCGCGGATCTGTTGCCGATCCTCTACGGCGACCCGCAGCGTACATCGCTCGACGATTGGCTCGCCGCGTTCGCGATCCGCCACACGTCGCGCCACGATGCATTGGGCGATGCGTTCGCCACGGCGCAGCTCCTGCAAATCGCGCTTGCAGAAGCGTCGCGTCACGGCTACGACCGACTCGGCAAGCTGTTGCGCGCAGCAAGCGCAAGGCGCTGGCTGTCGCTCTGATCGCGCCGCGCTACCATCACGCTCGCATGGAATTCGAGAACGAGTTCGAGCGCGCGCTCGCGCTGCATCGACAGGGCAAGCTTCGCGAGGCTTTTCTTCGCTACGACGCGATCGTCAAGGTCAAGCCGCGACACGCCGAAGCGCTGCACTATTCCGGCGTTGTGCTGCACCAGGCGGGACAACACCCGGCGGCTGCCGAACGCATCCGCGCCGCGCTCGACGTCGATCCGACGATCGCCGAGGCATGGTCGAACCTCGCGATGGTGCTCGAAGCCGTCGGCCGTCCGGAAGCAGCGCTCGACGCGCTCAAGGAAGCGGTACGCTGCGATCCGGGGTCAGCGCACTTCGCTTCAAACCTCGCCGGGATGCTGATCGCGCAGGAGCGACTCGCCGACGCCGAAACGGCAGCGCGACAAGCGGTCGACGTCGACCCGCAGCATGCGCACGGCTGGTACAACCTGGCGATTGCATTGGAGCGGCAGGACCGCATTCTCGAAGCGCTCGATGCGGTCTCGCGCGCCCTCGCGCTCGCGCCGCAGCAGGTCGCGTTCGCCGGACTGAAGGCGCAGCTCGAAACGCGCGTGGCCGCAGGTGGTCGCGCGCGCGCCACGCTCGAAGCCGCGCTTGTCCGCAACCCGACATCGGCCGCGTTGCGCTTCGAGTACGCCAATCTTCTCGAGAACGCCGGCGAGCCGCTTGCAGCGCGCGATGCGTATGCGCAAGCGGTGCGCCTCGATCCCGATCACGGCGCCGCGCTGTCGCAACTGATCTTTCTCAAACGCTGGCTTGCCGACTGGCATGGCCTCGAAGAGCTCGAGCAACAATTCCGCGCCGGCGTCGCAAACGGCCGCGCGCTCCTCTCCCCTTTCGTGCTTCTCGGTCAACCGTCGACGCGCGACGAGCAACGGCGATGTGCGGAGGCGTGGAGCGCGGCGCTGGCGGGTCGTGCAGCGACCACGCGACGACCGCTCGCGCAGGGCCGGCTTCGTGTCGGCTATCTTTCCGCCGACTTCCACACGCATGCGACGGCGTTCCTCGCCGCGGGGCTCTTCGAGCATCACGATCGCAAGCATTTCGACGTGACTGCGTTCTCGATCGGGCCGGACGATCAAAGTACGATGCGCGCGCGCTTGCGCCGCGCTTTCGACCGCTTCATCGATCTACGCGGTGCGCCGCCGGAAGCGGTGGCCGCGCGCATCCGCGATGAGCGCATCGATCTCCTCATCGATCTCAAGGGACACACGGCGGGTGCGCCGCCGCGCATCCTCGCGCTTCGTCCCGCGCCAGTTCAGGCGCACTACCTGGGCTTTCCGGGGACGCTCGGCGGCGGCCTGGTCGACTATCTGATCGGCGATGCGACGGTGACGCCGCCTGCGCATGCCGACAGCTACGGCGAAACGTTGGTGACGCTGCCAGGCAGCTATCAGGTCAACGATCGTGCAAGACCGATCCACGCGGCGCCGTCGCGCAGCGAGTTGGGCTTGCCGGAGGACGCGGTCGTTCTGTGCAACTTCAACGCGACGTGGAAGCTGCGACCCGCGGCGTTCGACGCGTGGGCGACGGTGCTGCGGCGCGTACCGAACGCCGTGCTGTGGCTGCTCGCGCGAAGCCACGACGATCCCTCCGTCGCGCATCTGCGCGCGGAAGCGAAGGCGCGCGGCATCGATCCAACCCGCCTCGTGTTCGCGACGGCACGGCCGAACGCCGACTATCTCGGCCTCTATGCGAGGGCCGACCTGTTCGTCGACAGCTGGCCGTACAACGCCCACACGACCGGCAGCGATGCGCTATGGGCCGGTTGCCCAGTCGTGACCATCGCCGGCGATACGTTCGCGAGCCGCGTCGGGGCGAGCCTCTCGCTCGCCGTCGGTCTGCCGGAGCTTGTTGCCAACGATGTCGAGGACTACGTCAATCAGATCGTCGCGCTGGCGCTCGATGCCGACGCACGCGCGCGGCTGCGTGACCACCTCGCCGCGCGCGGCCGTGCAAGCGCCCTCTTCGACACCGAGCGTACGACGCGCGCACTCGAGAGGGCCTATCTGGCCATGGCGGAGCAATACCGTCGCGGCGTGCGGCAGCCCATCGATCTGACGCTTTAGCGACAACGCGTCAGCCCGATTGCTGAATACCCGGTAGACGGGCTTCGTTCCCACCGGGCAGTTGCCTGTGCTAGGCAGGAACATCCGCATGAACGCCGAGTCCTCCAGCACAAAACTGGGAGCTTATGACTGCCGAAGAAAATCGAGCGCATCCCCGACGCGACTCAACGGGATGACTTGGATCCCTTCAACGGATAGCTTGGGCTTGTTGAGATTCGGGATCAGGACCTGCCGGAACCCCAACTTCTGCGCTTCGCGAATTCGTTCCTGGCCGCGCTGCACCGGTCGAATCTCACCAGCGAGCCCGACCTCACCGAACATCAGCGTTTTCGCCGGTAACGCCTTGTTTTTGAGAGACGAATCTACGGCGAGCAGCACGGCGAGATCGGCCGCCGGCTCATCGATGCGCACGCCGCCGACCGCGTTGACGAAGACGTCGTAGCCGCCCATCTCGGCACCGCCATGGCGGTGCAAAACCGCGAGCAATAGCGCAAGGCGTTGCGTGTCGAGACCCACGGCGAGGCGCTTCGGATGTCCGCCCTGCACGGGATCGACGAGCGCCTGGATCTCGACCAGGAGCGGCCGCGTCCCCTCGAGCGTCGCGACGATCGCCGAGCCCGGCACTGGCTCGGCGTGCTGCGATAGAAACAATGCCGACGGATTCGATACGCCTTTCAAGCCGCGCTCGGTCATGCCGAACACGCCGAGCTCGTTCGCCGCGCCGAACCGGTTCTTGATCGCGCGCACGAGCCGGAAGCTCGAGTGGGGATCGCCTTCGAAATAAAGCACGGTGTCGACGATGTGCTCGAGCACGCGCGGGCCGGCGATCGCGCCTTCTTTCGTGACATGGCCGACGAACACGACGACGATGCCGCGCTGCTTCGCGATTCGCGTCAGCTGAGCCGCGCATTCGCGCACCTGCGACACGCTGCCCGGCGCCGACGACAGCGTTTCGGTGAAGACCGTCTGGATCGAGTCGATGACGACAACGTCGGGTCGCGTGCCGGCGAGCGCCGCGACGATCGCTTCGAGCTGCACCTCGGCTAACAACTCGACCGGCGCGTTGATGAGGCCGAGCCGCCGCGCGCGAAGCGCAACCTGCTCGACCGACTCTTCGCCGGTCACATAGAGCGTTCGCCGCGTTTCGCCGAGCGTTGCACATGCTTGCAGCAGCAGCGTCGACTTGCCGATGCCGGGATCGCCACCGAGCAGCACGACGCCGCCCGCGACCAACCCACCGCCCAGCACGCGATCGAACTCGGCCTGGCCGGTCGCGATGCGATCGCCCTCCTTCGCCTCGATGCTCGCGAGCGCGCGGACGTTCGAGCGGTCGCCCGAGACACTCGCGAACCGTTTCGATGGCGGCGTCGCAACGCTCTCGACCAGCGTGTTCCAGGCGCCGCAATCCGGGCACTGGCCCTGCCACTTGGGCGCCTGTCCGCCGCACTCGGTGCAGGCGAATACGCTCTTCGCCGCTTTCACCATCAGCCGAGCTCTTCGGGCGTCGCGACCGCCGTTCCCAGTTTCCCAACCACAACACCCGCGGCCTGGTTGGCGATGCGCACCGCATCGGCCATCGGTGCGCCGGCTGCGAGCAGCGTGCCCACCGTCGCAATCACCGTGTCGCCGGCACCTGAAACGTCGAACACTTCGCGCGCCTGCGCGGGAATCGTCAGCGCGCCGTCGTCGCTATAGAGCGTCATGCCTTCCTCCGAGCGCGTGACGAGCAGCGCGTCGAGCGCAAGGCGCTTGCGTAGCGCCTGCGCACGCGACGTCATGTCGGAGTCGCTGCGCCAGCGGCCGACCACTTCCTTCAACTCGGCGCGGTTCGGCGTCACCAGCGTCGCACCGCGGTACTTGTCCCAGTCGTCGCCTTTGGGATCGACCAGCACGCGGCGGCGCGCCGCCTTCGCGCGATCGATGATCGACGCGATATGCGCGAGGCCGCCCTTGCCGTAGTCGGACAGGATGACGATCTCGTTCTCGCCGACGAGGCGGTCGAACTCGACAAGCTTCGTCGCGAGGGCCTCGTGCGACGGCGTCGTCTCGAAATCGATGCGCAAGAGCTGCTGCTGGCGACCGATGACGCGCAGCTTGATCGTCGTTGCGATCGCGGGATCGGGATGGAACGACGTCTTGATGCCTTCGGCCTCGACAAGCCGCGCGAGCGCCGTGCCCGCTTCATCGGCACCGGTCACCGACAGCAGCGTGGCCTTGGCGCCTAGCGCAGCGACGTTGCGCGCCACGTTCGCCGCGCCGCCTGGGCGTTCCTCGGATCGCGCAATGCGTACGACCGGCACCGGCGCTTCCGGCGAGATCCGCTCGACGTCGCCGAACCAGTAGCGGTCGAGCATCACGTCGCCGACGACGACGAGTCTCGCCGCGTTGACGCGCTCTCGCCAATGCGAGAAACGGGAAACCACCGGATCGTGCGACGGGATCTGCGCCAGCGGCAAAGCGTCTCCTTGGACGAAGGCCAGCGTCGCGATTATGCGACAGCTCGAGGGCCGTTTTTCGCTGCTACCGACGTCCTATGCCGAAATACTCGAGCCCCGCGGCGCGGACGAGCGACGGGTCGTAGAGGTTGCGTCCGTCGAAGACCAGCGGCTTTCTCAAGCGCTCGCGCAGCGCGTCGAAGTCGGGGCTGCGGAACTCCTTCCACTCGGTGATGACGACCAGCGCATCGGCACCGTCGATCGCGGCGAGCGGCGATTTCGCATAGGTAAGCCATGACGCATCGCCAAAGACGCGGCGCGACTCGTCGATCGCGACGGGATCGTACGCGACGACGCGGGCGCCGCGTTGCGCAAGGGCGTCGAGGATCGTCCGCGAAGGCGCATCCCGCATGTCGTCGGTGTCGGGCTTGAACGCAAGTCCCCACGCGGCAAAGGTATGTGATCTCAGATCCTCACCCAGACGCGCAACGATCTTGTCGACCAGCACATGCTTCTGCGCATCGTTCGCTTCTTCGACGGCGGTCAGCACGCGCAACGGCACCGACTGCTGCTGCGCCGTGAACTTGAGCGCCTTCACGTCCTTCGGAAAGCAGCTGCCGCCGTAGCCAACGCCGGGATAGAGGAACTGCCAGCCGATGCGCGGATCGCTGCCGATACCCTGGCGCACCGCTTCGATATCGCAGCCCAGCTTGTCCGCGAGGTTCGCAAGCTCGTTCATGAACGAGATGCGCGTTGCGAGCATCGCGTTCGCCGCATATTTCGTGAGCTCGGCCGAGCGCGCATCCATGACCAGCAGCCGCTCCCGACTGCGCTGGAACGGCGCATAGATCGCACGCAGCGTGGCGATCGCGCGCTCGTCGTCCGCGCCGACGACGATGCGGTCGGGCCGCATGAAATTCTCGACCGCCGCGCCTTCCTTCAGAAACTCCGGATTGCTCGCGACGGCGAACGGAATGTCGGCGCTCCGGCGCTTCAGCTCGTCGGCGATCACGCCGCGCACGCGATCGGCCGTCCCGACCGGCACCGTCGACTTGTCGACGAGGAGCTTCCATTCGGTCATGCGGCGGCCGATGTTCCGCGCCGCGTCGATGACATGCCGCATGTCGGCCGATCCGTCCTCGTCCGGCGGCGTGCCGACGGCGATGAATTGCACGTCGCCGTGCGCAACGGCTTCATCGATGTCGGTCGTGAAGGCGAGACGCCCCACGCCGGCGTTGCGCCGGACCAGCGGCTCGAGGCCCGGCTCGTGAATCGGGATCTCGCCGCGCCGCAAGCGCGCGATTTTCGCCTCGTCGATGTCGAGGCACAGCACGTCGTTGCCCACTTCGGCCAGGCATGCGCCGGTCACCAGACCGACGTAGCCGGTGCCGGTCATCGTCACTTTCACGCGGCGTCCTCGATCGATTCGCGGATGGCTGCAAGCGTTGCAAGCGGATCGGGCGCCTGCGTGATCGGCCGGCCGATGACCAGATAGTCGGCGCCCGCCGATCGCGCGTTCGTCGGCGTGGCAATACGAGCCTGGTCGTCGTCGGCAGTGTCGGCGAGGCGAATGCCCGGCGTGACGAGCTTGAAAGACGAGCCGAACGCAGCTCGCAGAGCCGCGGCATCACGCGCGGAACAGACGACGCCGTCGAGCCGGTTCTCGTGCGCAACGCGCGCGAGCCGCATCGCGTTCGCTTCCGCACCCTCGCCGACGCCGACCGACGCGAGGCCGGCGTCGTCGAGGCTCGTCAGCACGGTGACCGCGATCAACAACGGTGCGGGCCTCGACTGCTCGGCCGCTGCGCGATCCACGCCTTGCCGCGCTGCTGCGAGCATCGCAGCGCCGCCCGCCGCATGGACGTTGAGCATCCACACGCCCAGCCGTGTCGCCGCCGCGCACGCATGACCCACGGTGTTCGGAATATCGTGGTACTTGAGGTCGAGAAACACGCGGAAGCCGCGCGCGACGCAGTCGCGCACGAGCTCGGGGCCGGCGCCCGTGAAGAGCTCCTTGCCGACTTTGACCGAGCATGCCTTTGGGTCGAGCCGATCGAGCATCGCGCGCGCCGGCGCGGCATCGGCATAGTCGAGGGCGACGATGATTCGTGGGACGTGGCTTGTTTGCGTGGCGGTCATGAAGGACTCCCGGCAAGTTCATTCGGATGCGCGATGAACCTCGCGCCGATGTCCGCTCTTGACGACATCGACGACGCGAGCCGAATCGTCGACGCGATACACGACGCGGTAGTGGCCTTGGCGTACACGAAAGAGCCCGGCAGCGCCGGCGAGCTTCTCGCATCCGGGCGGACGCGGGTCTGCGACAAGTGAACGAATGCGACTGATGATGCGCTGACGCTCGCGCTTGGTGCCGATGTGGTCGAGCTCGGCCGCCGCGGACGGTCTGACGAGCACGCTATATGCGGCCACGCCTTCTCAAATCTTTGACCAGCGCCTCGAACGACACGCTGGTCTCCGCCTTGCGCTTGTCGAACGCGTCGAGGTCCTCGGCGTCTTCCGCCAGCGCGACCCGGACCGCATCGTTCACGACGTCGGAGATCGACCGGTCGGTGGCGGCCGCCTTGAGACGCAGTGCCTGGTGCAGCGGCCCCTCGAAGTATACGGTCGCGCGTTTCGTGTCGTCGTTCATGGCTCGGAGAGGCTAGCATGGAAACGTCAAAACGTCATAGCGTCATGTAGCCACTCGTTCAGCCGTACTCGAGCGCCTCGGTCCGCTTCGGCGAATACGTCTCCCACTTCTGGCACCCCGGGCAGCGCCAGTAGTACTGACGCGCGCGAAAGCCGCACTGCTCGCAGCGATACATGCCAAGTCGCTTGATGTGCTGCCCGACGAGGCCCTTGACGAGCTCGAGGTCGTAGCGACGCTCGGGCGCGGCGTCCTTCAGTTGCGCTTCGAGCAACCGGTCGAGGCCAAGCAACGTCGGACTTTTCGCAAGCTCCGTCTTCACGAGCTGCGCCGCCGCCTGCGAGCCTTCCTGCGCGAGCGTCAATGCAAAAAGCGCGTTCATCACGTCCGGCGACGGGTAGTTCGCCTGCCAGTTGGCAAGCACGCGGATGCCCAGCCCGGCGTCGCCGTTGCGGGCATACGCCTGACCGACGCGCTCGGCGACGAGCGCCAGGAACGCCGGATTCTGTGATTCGATGCGCAGCCACGTGCCGATCGCCTCGGCGTCATGGCCCTGCTGCGCCTGCGCATCGCCTGCGATCATCGTCGCGCGCGCGCACGCGCGGTACTCGGCCAGCGCGAGATCGATCTCGTTACGGGTCATCGCGAACTCGCTCTTGACCAATGCGGCCTGGGCCAGCTCGCAGTGGTAGTGCGCGATCTCCTTGTAATGCGGCGTCTTGCTGACCGCCTCCATGCGCCGCGTGATCGCGATCGCCTTCGGCCAGTCCTTTTCCGTCTCGTAGATGGCGAGCAGGAAGCCCTGCGAGGCATGCTCGTACGGCGTGCCGTCGAGCTTCATGAACAGGTCCTCGGCGCGGTCGAGCAGCCCGGCGCGATGGAAGTCCTGTGCAAGCTCGAACGTCGCCGTCTCCCTGCGGTCGCGCGGCAGATCCGGGCGATCGAGCAGGTTCTGGTGCATGCGGATCGCGCGGTCGATCTCGCCCTGCCGGCGAAAGAGGCTCCCCAGCGCGAAATGCAGGTCGATCGTTTGCGGATCGACCTTCACGACCTCGATGAACGATTCGATCGCCTTGTCCGGCTGCTCGTTCAAGAGAAAATTGAGGCCGCGAAAATACGAGAGCGGCAGCGCGCGCGATTCGGTCAACAGATGCTTGATGTCGATGCGTGCCGCGACCCAGCCGAGTGCGAAGAACAGCACCGGGATCGGCAGCAGCCACCACGGCTCGAAGTCCACGCTAGACGAAATCCCGAGGCGGTGGGGGCGACGCCGGATAGCTTCCCGGAATCGCGCCGTGCGGCGCGGGCGTCGGCGCAGCAGCGCGCAATTCGTGCCGCAATCGGTTCAGCTGCCGCTTCAGCCTTGCACTGCGCGCGGCGCCTGCGACAAGCCCCGTCGCAACACCGGTCGCAAACGCGACGAACACGACAAACGCGAGCGGACTCTCGTGATCCGCGACCTGGAAGAAGCGCAGCGTCACCGGCTCGGTGTTCGACAGCGCCAGTAACAGAAGCGCAATGAAGACCAGCGCTGCGACGAGAAAACGGACGACGCTTACCAACGGCGCACCGGCGGCCAGGCTCGGCTAAGTCCGCGTGGTCTTCATCGGCTCTTGAAATCCACGCGTTCGCGCAGTTCCTTGCCTGCCTTGAAATGCGGCACGTGCTTCTGCGGCACGTCGACCTTCTCGCCGGACTTGGGATTGCGCCCCGTGCGCGGCGGCCGGTAGTTCAACCCGAAGCTGCCGAATCCGCGGATCTCGATGCGCTCGCCCTTCGCGAGGCTTTCGGCCATCGCGTCGAGGATCATCTTCACCGCGAGCTCGGCATCCTTCGCGACGAGTTGGGGAAACTGCGCGGCGAGCCGGTCGATGAGCTCCGATTTGGTCATCGCCTGGTTCAGCGCACGATCCCCCTCGTTCACTCGTTGCTCCACGACCGCTCTCATCCGGGCGTCTTGTTCTCGAGCTTCGCCTTCAACAGCGCGCCGAGGCTCGTCGTTCCGCTCGTCACGCCCGCCGTGTCCGCCTTCATGTTCTGGATCGCCTCGGACTCGTCGGCCTGGTCCTTCGCCTTGATCGACAGGTTGATCGAGCGGTTCTTGCGATCGATGTTGATGATCATCGCGCTGACCTTGTCACCTTCCTTCAGGTGCGAGCGGATGTCCTCGACACGATCGCGCGAGACTTCGGATGCGCGTAGATAGCCTTCGACTTCACCGGCGATCAGATCGATGACTGCACCCTTGCCATCCAGACTCTTGACCGTGCCGATGACGACCGATCCCTTGTCGTGCGTCGCGACGAAATTGGTGAACGGATCGCCCTCGAGCTGCTTGATGCCGAGCGAGATGCGCTCCCGCTCGACGTCGATGGCGAGCACGACGGCCTCGACTTCCTGGCCCTTCTTGTAGTCGCGCACCGCGGTCTCGCCGGCATTGGTCCACGAAAGGTCGGACAAGTGCACGAGCCCGTCGATGCCGCCGGAAAGGCCGACGAACACGCCGAAGTCGGTGATCGACTTGATCGAGCCGCGCACGCGATCGCCCTTCTTGTGGTTCATCGCGAACTCTTCCCACGGGTTCGGCATGCACTGCTTCATGCCGAGCGAGATGCGGCGCCGCTCCTCGTCGATCTCGAGGATCATCACCTCGACCTCGTCGCCCAGCTGCACGACCTTCGTCGGATGGATGTTCTTGTTCGTCCAATCCATCTCGGACACGTGCACAAGCCCTTCGATGCCCGACTCGATCTCGACGAACGCGCCGTAGTCGGTGATGTTGGTGACCTTGCCGAACAGCCGCGTGCCCGGCGGATAGCGGCGCGACAGGCCGACCCACGGATCCTCGCCAAGCTGCTTCAAGCCGAGCGAGACGCGGTTCTTCTCCTGGTCGAACTTCAGCACCTTCGCCGTGACCTCATCGCCGACTGCCAGAACTTCCGACGGATGCTTGACGCGGCGCCACGCGAGATCGGTGATGTGCAAGAGGCCGTCGATGCCGCCCAGGTCGACGAACGCGCCGTAATCGGTGATGTTCTTGACGATGCCCTTGACCGTCGCGCCCTCGGACAGCGTTGCAAGAAGCTTCTCGCGCTCTTCTCCGAGGCTCTCCTCGAGCACGGCACGCCGCGAGACGACGACGTTGTTACGCTTGCGGTCGAGCTTGATGACCTTGAACTCGAGCGACTTGTTCTCGAACGGCGACGTGTCCTTGACCGGCCGGATGTCGACCAGGGACCCCGGCAGGAATGCGCGGATCCCGTTGATCATGACCGTCAGGCCACCCTTGACCTTGCTCGTCACGAGCCCCGAGACGATCGAGCCCTGCTCCATCGAGTGCTCGAGGTCGTGCCACGCCTTGAGACGCTTGGCCTTGTCGCGCGACAGGCGCGTCGTGCCGTAGCCGTCCTCGATCGACTCGATCGCGACGGTGACGAAATCGCCTTCCTTGACCTCGACCTGGCCGTTGTCGTTCTTGAACTCCTCGATGGGGATGAACGACTCGGACTTGAGTCCCGCGTTGACGACGACGACGTTGAAGTCGACGCGCGTCACTTCGGCGGTGATCAGCTCTCCCTGCCGCATCTCTTGCCGCGCGAGGGATTCCTCGAACAGGGCGGCGAAGTTTTCGACGGAGGGATCACGGCCGCTGTCGCGGACGCTCGGTTGGGTGCTGGCCATCGGGTTGGTTTCCTTGCGATGCGGTGAGGCCGCCGGCCGCGAGAACCCTATGTCTCACGGCAACAGGCGGGCTTGGGTTTTGAAAATCCCCGCGCGGCGCTAGCTCCGAGCGCTTTGCGAAGGCCGTTCGTACAGCGTGCTGCCGCAATCGATCACCGTGCCGCGCTCAAGCCTGCGGCGCGCGCTGCATTCAGCACCGCGCCGACCACGGCGTCGACCGTCATGTTCGTCGTATCCAGGATCAACGCGCCTGCGACCGCCTTGAGCGGGGCGGCCTCACGTCGCGCATCGCGTGCATCCCGATCCTGGATATCGCGCAAAAGGCTTTGAATATTAACATCAATTCCTTTTTCCGCCAACTGCCGTCCACGCCGTTGCGCGCGCTCCTCGGCCGAGGCCGTCACATACACCTTGAGCGGCGCCTCGCGGAACACGACGCTGCCCATGTCGCGGCCTTCGGCGACGAGGCCCGGCGCCTGCAGGAACGCCCGCTGGCGAGCAAGCAGCGCTTCGCGCACGCCCGGATGGATGGCGACACGCGACGCCGCCGCGGAGACGTCTTCATCGCGCACGCGCTCGGTGACGTCGCGGCCGTCGAGCTGGAGCCGGTCGTCGGCGAACAAAACGTCGAGCGTGCGCGCGAGCCCGCTCAACGCAACCGCGTCATCGACGTCGACGCGTTCATCGAGCGCCTCGAGCGCAACGAGCCGATACAGCGCACCGCTGTCGAGATAGTGCCAGCGCAGCGCTTCCGCAACGCGCCTGGCGACCGTTCCCTTGCCCGACGCCGCCGGGCCGTCGATGGCAATGACCGGAACGCCGTCAGCCATCGTTTTGCATCAAGCGATCGAGGACGGCAAAGTAATCGGGAAACGTCTTCGCCACGCACTGCGGATCGCGGATCGTCACCGGCACGCCGGCGGCCGCGACGAGCGAGAAGCACATCGCCATCCGATGGTCGTCGTACGTGTCGATGGCAACGTGGCTGCGCACGCGTTCCGGCGGAACGATGACGAGACGGTCCGATTGCGCGTCGACGCGCGCGCCGAGCTTGCGCAGTTCGGTCGCCATCGCGGCGATGCGATCGGTCTCCTTGGCGCGCCAGCTCGCTATGCCTTGCAACGTCGTCGGTGCGTCGGCGAACAACGCCACCACCGCAAGCGTCATCGCGGCGTCCGGAATGTCGTTGCAGTCGTGCGTGCCGCCGTTAAGGCGGCCGGTCGAACGCGCCTCGATCCAGTTGTCACCGCACTGAACATCGGCGCCTGACCGACGAAGCACGTCAGCGAACGCGACGTCGCCCTGGATCGAGTCGTGTCCAGCGCCACGCACCCGTACCGGTCCTTGTCCCAGCACACCGGCCGCGAGAAAGTACGAAGCGGCCGACACGTCGCCTTCGACGTCGATCGCTCCCGGACTCACGTAGCGGGCGCCCGCCGGGACAACAAACGTTTCGGCATCGGGTTGTTCGACATCGACGCCGAATCGGCGCATCAGATTCGTCGTGATCGCGACGTAGGGCCGCGAGACGAGCGGCGTCGCCAGCGTGACGCGCGTTGCCTTCGTCAACGCATCGCGGGCAAGCGGCAGCGCCATCAAGAGCGCCGAAAGAAACTGGCTCGACACATCGGCGCGGATGCGCACCGCCGTGCCGGCGTGCGCGCGCGATTCGCCGATCGCAAGCGGCGGGAAGCCTTGTGCACCGAGGTAGCGAACGTCGCAACCCAACGCCACGAGCGGCTCGACGAGATCGCCGATCGGGCGCTCGTGCATGCGGGCAACGCCGCGAATCGTGTAGCGGCCGCCGAGCACCGCCAGCGCGGCAGTCAACGGACGCACTGCCGTTCCGGCGTTGCCGAGGAACAGCTCCGCCTCGCGCCGCGGAAAGCGCATGTCGGTTCCCGCAACGCTAAGCGATCGACCGCTGACAACCGGCTCGAGCTTGACGCCGAGCACGGCCAGCGCCTCGCGCATGCGCGCGACATCGTCTGCGTCGAGCAAGGATCGCAGCACGGTAGAGCCGGACGACAACGCGGCGAGCAGCAGCACGCGGTTGCTGATGCTCTTGCTGCCCGGGAGATCCACGACGCCCTCGACGCGCCGCGCGGGCCCAAGCGTCAGTTCATCGACAATCCGCTCGGTCATCCCTCGCCACGATCGCGCGAATAGCCGCGGCGTGCTGCGCTCGCCGAGCCAAACAGCGTTTCGATGGCTTCACGGTCCGACGCTTCGATCGCAGACTCGATGACATCGAGCGCGCCGCGATACGCGGCGATCTCCTCGATCAGCGCCTTGCGGTTGGCGAGCGTGATGTCGCGCCACATCTCCGGCGATGCGGCCGCGATGCGCGTGAAGTCGCGAAAGCCACCGCCCGCGTGGGCGAACAGCGACAGCGCGTCGGAGCGCACAGCGAGGCTCGCGACGTAAGCCGCCGCAAGCACATGAGGCAAGTGCGACACGGCGGCGAGGATGCGATCGTGGTCTTCCGGATCGAGCTCCACGACGCGTGCGCCGCACGCTTCCCAGAGCTCGCGAACCGCTTGCAGCGCGGCGGCGTCGGTCTCCGGCAACGGGGTAACGATCGTTTGACGCCCTTCGAACAGCGAAGCAAACGCGGCCGCGGCGCCGAAATTCTCGGTGCCGGCAACCGGGTGCGCGGGAACGAAGCGCGGTAACGCGCTGCCGAGGCGCTCGCGTGCGGCCGCGACGACGTCCTGCTTCGTGCTGCCCGCGTCCGTCACGATCGTTCGCGCGCCGAGCGCCAACGAGAGATTGGCCAGGATGCCGGGAATCTGCGCGACCGGTGTGGCGATCAACACGATGTCCGCGTCGCCGACTTCGGGGAGCCAGTTCTCATCCAGCGTGAATGCACGGTCAACGACGCTCGCGTCGCGCGCGACGTCCAGGTTCTCGCGCGAGCGCCCGACGCCGACCACTTCGCCGACCGAGCCCCGCTGCTTCAACGCGAGCGACACCGATCCGCCGATCAAGCCGACGCCGACGATGACCAGCTTGCGCAGCCTATTCATCACGGCAACGTCTTCGCGAGCGCCGCCAGAAAACGCCGGTTCTCCCCGGGCAGCCCGACGGTAACGCGCAGCCACTCGGGCAGCCGATAGTTCGCGACCGGCCGCACGATGATGCCCTCGCGCAGCAGCGCGGCGTTCACGTCGCTCGCGCGTCCGACGTTGACCAACACGAAGTTGCCGTGCGATGGAACGAAGGGCACGCGCAGCTTGTGCAGTCCGGCGGCCAGTTCGGCGATCCCCGCGTCGTTGAGACGCCGGCTTTCGTCGACATACGCGGTGTCCTCGAGGGCCGCGAGCGCCGCGGTTTGCGCCAGCGTGTTCACGTTGAACGGTTGGCGGACGCGGTTCAGGAGATCGGCGATCTTCGCATTCATGATGCCAAAACCCACGCGAAGCGCCGCAAGACCATAGGCCTTGGAAAACGTCCGCGTGACGACGAGGTTCGGCTGTCGCGAGATCCACTCGACACTGTTCGCGCGGCGCACCGGCGGCAGGTATTCGTTGTACGCCTCGTCGATGACGACGATAACGTCGCGCGGCACCGATGCGACGAAATCCTCGAGCGCCGCTGGTGCGATCCACGTTCCGGTCGGGTTGTTCGGGTTGGCGACGAACACGACGCGCGTCTTCGGCGTGATCGCCGCGCGCATCGCCTCGAGATCATGGCCCAGGTCGGCGGCCGGCACTTCGATGCCGCGCGCGCCGCGAGCAAGCGTCGCAAGCGGATAGACGACAAACGCGTACTGCGCATAAACGGCGTCGTCGCCCGGCTTCAGGAACGCGAGCGACACGAGCTCCAGCACGTCGTTGCTGCCGTTGCCGAGCACGATCTGGTCGGGCGCAATGCCGAGACGCGAAGCCAGCGCGGCCTTGAGCCGAAAGCCGTTCGAATCGGGATAGCGCGGCAGCTCCTCCATCGCCGCGGCGAGCGCGCGCTTGACGCTCGAGCTCGGACCCCGCGGGTTCTCGTTGCTCGCGAGCTTCACGATCGTCGACGGATCGATCGAAAGCTCGCGCGCAAGCTCCTCGATCGGCTTGCCCGCGACGTACGGGCTGATGCGGCGAACGTGCTCGGACGCGTGCGCGATCGGATCGTCGGGCGTCATGCCGCCGCCGCTGCGGGATACGAGCCCAGCAACTTGAGGAACGGCGCGCGCGTCTTCAGCTCGGTCAACGCCTGCGCAACGGCACCGTCCTCCTGATGGCCGGCGAAATCGACGAAGAACAGGTACTCCCACAGCCCCGTGCGCGCCGGGCGCGATTCGAAACGGGTCATCGATACTCCGTGCTTCGCAAGCGGTTCGAGCAAATGCAAAAGTGCGCCGGGCCGATTCGGGGCGGACATGACGAGCGACGTCTCGTCGTTCCCCGAGGGGGCGGCCTTCAACCGACCGAGCACCCAGAAGCGCGTCGTGTTGTTCGGCTCGTCCTCGATGTGCGGCGCGAGGATCGCAAGCCCATAGATCGCTGCGGCGTTGGCGCCCGCGATCGCTGCCGCGCCCGGCTCGCTCGCTGCGAGTCTCGCGGCTTCGGCATTGCTCGCAACCGCCACGCGGGGCACTTGCGGCAGATGCTTCGCGAGCCACTGGACGCATTGCGCAAGCGATTGCGCATGAGAGTAGACCTTGCGGACCTCCATCAATGATGCCGCATTCGACAACAGGTTCTGCTGGATGCGCAGCTTGATCTCGCCGCAGATCGACAGCTCGGTCGAGCACATCAGATCGAGCGTGCGGCCGACCGCACCCTCGCTCGAATTCTCGACCGGCACGACGGCGAAGTCGTTGCGGCCGCTTTCCGCGGCGCGAAACACGTCGTCGATCGTCGCGCACGGCGTCGCCTCGACGAACGACCCGAAATGCCGCTCGACCGCCGCGTGGCTGTACGTGCCCGCCGGCCCGAGGTAAGCGATACGCAACTTTTGTTCGAGCGCAAGGCATGCGGACATGATCTGGCGGAACACGCCGCTCACCTGCTCGGAAGACAGCGGGCCGCCATTCGCGCCGGCGAGGCTTGCGAGCACCTGAGCCTCGCGCTCCGGCCGATAAGCGCCCGCGCCGCTTTGCGCCTTCAACTCGCCAATCGCGCGCGCGTGACGTGCACGCTCGTTCAGCAGCGCGAGGATCTGGCGGTCGATGCGGTCGATTTCGGTGCGGTGGGTGTCGAGATCCGCCACGCCCTATTCCTCTTCGCGCTCCACCACCCTCTCCAACCCCGCCAGCTTTTCGCCAGGCCCCAGATTGATCAACGTCACGCCCTGCGTGCCGCGACTCATCTCGCGAATCGACTTGACCGCGGTGCGAATGAGCACGCCGCCGGTCGAGATCAGGATGACTTCGTCGTCCTCGTGCACCAGCGCGGCCGCGACAACCTTGCCGTTGCGCTCGGATTGCTGGATCGCGATCATGCCTTTCGTGCCGCGTCCGTGACGCGTGTACTCGACGATCGGCGTGCGCTTGCCGTAGCCCTTCTCCGTCGCCGTCAGCACCGATTGCTGCTCGTCTTCGGCGACGAGCATCGAGATCACCGTCTGGCCGTTCTCGAGCATCATGCCGCGCACGCCGGCGGCGTTGCGGCCCATCGGCCGTACATCCGCCTCGTCGAAGCGCACCGCCTTGCCGCCCGAGCTGAACAGCATCACGTCGTGCTGGCCGTCGGTGAGCGCGACGCCGATCAAGCGATCGCCATCGGCCAAATCGACGGCGATGATGCCCGACGGACGCGGCCGCGAGAAATCGGCGAGCGGCGTCTTCTTGACCGTGCCTTGCGACGTTGCCATGAACACGAACTGGCCTTCGGAGAATTCCTTCACCGGCAGGATCGCGGTGATCTTCTCGTTCTCGATCAACGGAACGAGATTGACGATCGGCTTGCCGCGCGCCGCCCGCGAGCCCTGCGGCACGTGGTACACCTTGAGCCAGTAGACGCGACCGCGATTACTGAAGCACAGGATGTAATCGTGCGTGTTCGCCATGAACATGCGCTCGATGAAATCGTCTTCCTTCGTCGCCGTCGCCTGCCGGCCGCGGCCTCCGCGCTTCTGCGCGCGATACTCGTCGACCGGCTGCGCCTTCATGTAGCCGCCGTGCGACAGCGTCACGACCATGTCCTGCGGCGTGATCAGATCCTCGATCGACAGATCCTCGCCCTGCGCGACGATCTCGGAGCGCCGCTTGTCGCCGTACTGCTCGCGGATCGCACAGAGCTCGTCGTGGATGATCGCGGTCACACGCGCGGGCCTCGCGAGGATGTCGAGCAGATCGACGATCAGGTCCATCACCTCGCGGTATTCGGCGGTGATCTTGTCCTGCTCGAGGCCGGTCAGCCGTTGCAGCCGCAAGTCGAGGATCGCCTGCGCCTGCACTTCCGAAAGCTTGTAGCCCTCCTCCTTCAGCCCGTAATCGAGTGGCAACGTTTCCGGGCGCGCCGAATCAGCAAGGCCGCGCGCGAGCATCGCCTCGACGACGCTCGAGCGCCACGCACGCGCCATCAACACCGTCTTCGCATCCGCCGGCGTTTGAGCAGCCTTGATCAGCGCGATGATCTCGTCGACGTTCGATAGCGCGACAGCGAGGCCTTCCAGGACATGCCCGCGCTCGCGCGCCTTGCGCAGCTCGAACACGGTGCGCCGCGTGATGACTTCGCGACGATGCAGCAGGAAGAACTCGAGGAACTGCTTCAGGTTCAGGAGCCGCGGCTGGCCGTCGACCAGCGCGACCATGTTCATGCCGAAGCTGTCTTCCAGCTGCGTCAGCTTGAAGAGGTTGTTCTGCACGATCTCGGCGACTTCGCCGCGCTTCAATTCGATGACGATGCGCATGCCGCGGCGGTCGGACTCGTCGCGCAGGTCGGCGATGCCCTCGAGCCGCTTCTCGCGCACCAGCTCGGCGATGCGCTCGAGCAGCCGCGCCTTGTTCACCTGGAACGGCAGCTCCGTGATGATGATGGCCTGCCGGCCCTTGTCGTCTTCTTCGATGGTGGTGCGCGCACGCACGTCCAGGCGGCCGCGCCCGGTTGCGTAGGCCAGCGCGATGCCCTGCGAGCCGTTGATGATGCCGGCGGTCGGGAAATCCGGGCCCGGGATGTACTGCATCAGCGCGGCGATCGACAGGGTCGGATCGTCGATCAGCGCGATGCACGCCGTAACGACCTCACCGAGGTTGTGCGGCGGAATGTTCGTGGCCATGCCGACGGCGATGCCCGCGGAGCCGTTGATCAGCAGGTTCGGCACGCGCGTCGGCAGGACGACCGGCTCTTTTTCCTTGCCGTCGTAGTTGTCGACGAAGTCGACGGTCTCCTTGTCGATGTCCGCGAGCAGCTCCGAGGACAGCGCCGTCATGCGGCACTCGGTGTACCGGTACGCGGCCGGCGGGTCGCCGTCGACCGAGCCGAAATTGCCCTGCCCGTCCACCAGCTGGTAGCGCATCGAGAAGTCTTGCGCCATGCGCACCAGCGCGTCGTACGTCGCGGTGTCGCCGT
>DATLNR010000018.1:0-9927 GCA_035536655.1 Casimicrobiaceae bacterium | reverse complement strand
CCGCGAAGCAAAGGATTGAAGGCGATCCTCGACGAGTGGATTGCATTTCGTTTCGAGACGGTCACGCGGCGCACGCGCCATCGGCTCGCCGAAGTCGATCGCAGGCTGCACATCCTCGAGGGCCGTCAGCTCGCGCTCGCGGCGATCGACAAGGTGATCCGCATCATTCGTCGCGCCGACGATCCGAAGGCCGAGCTCATCGCCGAGCTTCGACTGTCGCCGATGCAGGCTGATGACATCCTCGAGATCCGGCTGCGACAGCTCGCGCGCCTGGAAGCCATCAAGATCGACAACGAGCTGAAGACGCTGAAGGCCGAGCGCAAATCGCTCAAGCAGCTGCTTGGCGAGCCGCGCGCAATGTCGAAGCTCGTCATCGACGAGATTGAAGCGGATGCCGAGCGCTTCGGCGACGATCGGCGAACGAAGATCGAAGCGGTGGCGCCGATCGTCGTCACGCGCTCGGTTCCCGACGAGCCAGTAACGATCACGCTCTCGCGACATGGCTGGATCCGTTCGAGGCAGGGTGTGGGGCTCGACGCCGCGCAGCTCTCGTACAAGGCCGGTGACGGACCGCTGGCGGTTCTTGAAACGCGGACGATTCATCCGGCGGTCGTCCTGGATACGCAAGGCCGCGCCTACACGATCCGCGCGGCCGATGTTCCCGGCGGTCGAGGCGATGGCGTACCGGTGACGACGTTGATCGACGTTGCGGATGGGGCGAGAGTCGCGCAGGCGATCGCCGGTGTGCCGGAGCAGAAGTTTCTCGTCACCGGCTCCGGCGGCTACGGCTTCGTTGCGTCGATCGAGGACATGGTGTCGCGCGTGCGCGGCGGCAAGGCGTTCATGACGCTGACGCCGAACGAGGAGCCGCTGACGCCGGTGCCACTGGGCAGCGGATTGACGCATGTCGCCGCGTTGTCGTCGAAGGGCCGCTTGCTCGTGTTTCCGCTCGACGAGATGCGCGAGGTGCCGCGTGGCCGCGGCGTCATCATGATGGCGCTCGACGGCGATGAGAAGCTCGCCGCCGTCGGCTTGACCAGCGCAGAGCGTGTCGTGCTGAAGGGCGTGAACCGCACCGGGCGCGACGTCGTTCAGGTCATCGAAGGAGAGGAGCTGCGCAAGCATCTGCTGCGGCGCGCTCGGCGCGGGTCGCTCGTCACGCGGCGGATACGCGTCACCGGTTTCGGCCGCGAGGCCTGATTCGACGTCGGGAAATAACCATATGTCGGATTTGACGTCGCTTCGCATCGGCTCGCCTAGAATGCGCGCCGTCCCTTCAATCGTCGATAACGCATGGCCGCCATCGGAACCGAACGGGTGCTTTCCGTGCATCACTGGAACGGTACGCTGTTCAGCTTCACGACGACCCGCGATCCGGGCTTCCGCTTCGAGAACGGCCACTTTGTCATGGTCGGCTTGCCGGTCGACGGCAAATCGCTGATGCGCGCATACAGCATCGCGAGCGCCAACCACGACGAGTACCTCGAGTTCTTCAGCATCAAGGTCGCGAACGGGCCGCTCACCTCGCGACTGCAGCACTTGAAAGTCGGCGACGAAGTGCTCGTCAGCCGCAAGCCGACCGGTACGCTGACGCTGCACGACGTGTCGCCGGGCAAGCATTTGTACCTTCTTGCGACTGGTACCGGCCTCGCGCCGTTCCTGGCGATCATCAAGGATCCCGAGACCTATCATCGCTTCGACAAGATCGTGCTTGTTCACGGCGTGCGGCAGGTCGACGAGCTCGCGTATCGGCAGGTGATCACCGAGGAATTGCCAAGCAACGAATACTTCGGCGAGAACGTTCGCGACAAGCTGATTTACTACCCGACGGTGACGCGCGAGAAGTTTCGCAACCAAGGTCGGCTTACCGAGCTCATCAAGAGCGGCAAGCTCTTCGCGGACATCGGGTTCCCGCCGCTGGACCGGGGGATCGACCGCGCGATGGTGTGCGGCAGCGCGGCGATGCTTCGGGAGACGAGCGAGCTTCTGAACGGTTACGGCTTCGTCATCTCGCCGCAGATCGGCGTGCCGGGCGACTACGTGATCGAGCGCGCATTCGTTGATAGGTGAGGACGCCTACGGTGGTTTGCGTAGTCTAACGGGAAAGGCGGCCCGCGCTGTGCGCTACTAACAGGTTTTTGTTTTATGCTGCGTCGCTCGCAGCCCGATGGTACGGCGGTGAACGAGTCGGCAGTCAAACCCAGCGAGCGTTGGCAGCCACGCGACCGCGAAGCGCAGCTGCTCGCGGATCTCTTGCGCCTTTCCCCGCTGACCGTTCTCTACGGCGCTCGCGGCGCAGGCAAGACGACGCTCTTGAAGCGCGACCTGTTGCCTATGCTCGGCCGCCGGCGCCTCGATCGCAACTTCAGCACGCGCACCGATCAAGTCGTCGTTCCGTTTCCCGATCGCCGCGGGAACGGCTCCGATCGTCCCGAGATCGCCGTCTACTTCGACAACTGGCGCGAGCCGCCGCTGCCCGCGTTGTACGCGCGCATTGCGAGCGCATTGAAGATCTGGCGACTGCGGCTGCCGGATCCGCCGATGCCCCTTCGCGATGCGCTCATAAGCTGGCACCGCGAGCGCACCGTCCGTTTCCTGTTCATCCTCGACTGCTTCGAGCAGTCATCGCCGCAGGCGGGCAAACCGAGACCCGATCTCGTCGAGTTCGGTGACACGCTCGTGCAGCTGATCGACGATTGCCAGGTGCCGGCAAACTTCCTGCTCGTACTGCGCGACGATGCCGAAGGCCTGATCGCCGGCTACCGATCGCGCCTTCCTTACTTCGGCGATTCGAGCATCCGGCTGCCGTCGCTCGATCGGGCAGCGGACCGATCGCCGTTGATCGGCAACGAATCCGAAGTTGCGCGATTGCCCGTTTCCGCTCTGCCGCTGCGGGCGGTCGACGTCCGACCGCCGGCGCCGGCGAACGAAGCGCCGGCAAGCATCGATGTCATTCCCGACCCGCCGACGAGCGCGACCGAAGCGGTGACGGCGTCATTGCTGCCAGTACCGACGCCGCAGGAAACGCGCGTCGAGTCGATTGCGATCCAGTCGTTGCTCAAGGCGACGCAGCAATCGCCGGTTCCGCTGGCGTCCGGCGGTGGAGGACGGCGCATCGTGGCGGGTGCCGCGGCCGTCATTGGCGTCGGTGTTTTGCTGGCCTACGCAACGATCGAGCGGGATCGACCAAATCCGCCGTCTGCGCCGATCGAGTCGAAAGCGAGCGTCGCCCCTGTGGCGTCTCCGATCGAACCGCCGGTGGACGACGACCGCACGCGCCGCGCCGCACTGCCGCCCCTGACGCTCACCGTCGATCGCAACAACGCGACGCAAGCCGACGTCGGGCGCGATCTCGCGACCATCGTCGCCGACGCTGCCGGCATCAACCTCGTCGTTGCGCCGGGCGATGGAACTCTTCCCGCGGAAGCGGCGGCCGCCATCGCGACGTACGACATCATCCGGCCTGCCGCGCGCGCTGCTTCGTCGCCATCTCGTCGAGCGCTGATCGTCGCGCCGCTGTACGTCGAGGAGATCGTTTTCGTCGCGCGCAAGGACTCTGCGCTGACCTTCGTTCATGAGGCTCATTCTGCGCGCGTCGCCTTCGGTGAGATTGCCACCGGTGGCAGGCTTACCGCCGAACGCATCTGGCGCCGCATGTTCGGTAACGCAGCCGCTGCGCCGGTAAGCCCGACGCTGTCGATCGACGATGCGCTGCGGGTGCTTGCGAAGGGTGATCTCGACGTCGTCATCGTCGTCGACGCACAACCGTCGCGCACTTTGACGTCGCTTCCAGCCGAAACCAAGGACGCGCTCAAGCTTCTCAGGCTGGACCTCGAGCACGACACCGCGCGGGGGGCGGTCGACGACTACCTGATCGCATGGCTCAAAGCCGCAACGCTTCCCGGGTTGCTCGCGTCCGACACGCCGACGTTTGCGACGATGGCTTTCCTCGTCACGCATGCCGGCGCCCCCGAGCCCGAGCGACTGCGGCAGTTCGCGGTGAGCCTGTGCCACCAGCTGCCACTGCTGCGCCGCGAAGGGCACCGTAAATGGCGCGAGGTGGATCTGGCGTTGCGCGTCGAAGGCGCCGGTGCGTACTGGCCGCCGTCGGCAAATCTCTTCGACGACTGCACGGCCGGTTCGTCGACCGGCGGTGCGTCGGCGCAATCCGTAGCACAACCGAAAGGAGACCGGCAATGAAACGCAACTTCGCAAGCTCTTCCGTCGTCGCGCTCGCAGTCATTGCGCTCACCGGCGCCGTCGCCGCGCAGACGCCCGCGCAAACGCAGCCGCAGGACAGTGCCGCGAACCCCGCGGTGAAGAAAGTCTCCGTCAAGGGCACGGCGCGGTTCGACTTCGACAAGGCAGCAGTCAACACGGAAGACGGCACGAAGCTCATGACCGAGGTGCGGTCGATGAAGAACGTGACGTGGCAGACGATCAACGTCACCGGCCACACCGATAGCGTCGGCTCGGATGGCTACAACCAGAAACTGTCCGAGCGACGCGCCGAGGCCGTGCAGGCGTTCCTGATCGACAAGGGCGTCAAGCCCGAGCGAATCAAGACCGGTGGTCGCGGGGAAGCGTCACCGATCGCCAACAACAACACGGCGGACGGACGTGCGCAAAATCGCCGCACCGAGATCGAGTTCCAGGGCTTACAGTCGGTCGCCCCGTGAAACGGGCGATTGTCGGCGCTTGTCGGAACGAGTGATACGTATGCGGCCCTTGCTTCGCGCGGTATCGTTGACCGCGCTCTCGATCGCTGTCGGCGCTGTGGCGCTCGCTTGGGCGCAAGCCATCGACCCGGCGACGCCCCCGTCGTTGAAGACGGTGCGTGTCGCCGATCCACCCAACCTGTACGACTACGTGGCGAACAAGGCCGCCGCGATCGCGCTCGGCAAAGCCTTGTTCTGGGACATGCAGGTCGGCAGCGATGGCGTCGTCGCATGCGCGAGCTGCCACTTTCACGCCGGCGCCGACAGCCGATCGGCGAATCAGCTGAACCCCGGATCGTTTCGGCGCGATGCGAACGGCCAGCCGGCGCCGGACCGCACGTTCGACCTGGGCGCGAACTTTCAGTTGACGCCTTCGCACTTTCCGTTGCGCCAGCTCGCCAATCCGATGGATCGCGCGTCCGGGTCCGTGCGCGACAGCAACGACATCGTCGCGTCGCAGGGCATCTTCAACGCGACGTTCGTCGCTGTCACGCCCGGATCGCCGGAGGAAGCGGTGACACGGCCGCCGGATCCCGACGGCTTCAGCGTCGGCGGTCTGAACGTCCGCCGCGTCGAGCGGCGACACACGCCAAGCGTGATCAATGCCGTCTTCAACGACCGAAACTTCTGGGATGGTCGCGCGCAGAACGTGTTCAACGGCGTCAACCAATGGGGCGACCGCGATCCCGACGCGCGCGTCTATCGCGCCGACGCCGGTGGCGTGCTCAGCAGGGTGCCGGTACGCCTCGTCAACTCGAGCCTCGCGTCGCAGGCCGTGGCGCCGCTGGTCAGCGCATTCGAAATGTCGGCAGACGGCCGATCGGTGGCAGACCTCGGTAACAAGCTCCTGAAGAAGAAGGGCGAGAAACTTCAGAGCATTCGTCCGCTGGCGAAGCAGGTCGTGCACAAGGAGGATTCGGTGCTCGGCCCCTTGAGTCGCTCGCCGTCGCCCGGCCTGGTCGTGACGAGCTACGAGTCGGCGATCAAGGTGGCGTTCCGCCGGGAATGGTGGTCGTCGAAAAGCATCATCCGGGTTGGCCCGAGCGGCGGTATCAGCGTCATTCGCGGCAGCGGTGGTCACGATGGCGACGAGGATGATGACGACGATGACGAGCAAGGGCCGCAGCCCGTGGCCGGAAGCGACGACTACTCGCAGATGGCGTACAACTTCCCGCTGTTCTTCGGCATCGCCGTCCAGCTCTACCAGGCGACGTTGATCTCCGACGACACGCCGTTCGACCGCTGGCGCGAAGGTCGCGGCACGTTGTCGCCGCAGGCGTTGATCGGTCTCGAAGTGTTTCTCGGCCAGCAGGCGGTGACGCTTGCCGACGGATCGCGCCGCGCGGGCGCGCGTTGCATCAACTGCCATGCGGGCGCCGAGTTCACCGACGCGTCGATCGCAAGCGTCCTGTCAAAAGGCGAGACGCGCAATCGCGAAGGGCAGGATCTCGATCGCGGCTACAACAATATCGGCGTGCGCCCCGCATTCGAGGACCTCGGCGTGGGCGCGCGCGACGCGTTCGGCAGCTGGCTGTCGGTGACGCGCATCGCGCCGAAGTCATTGCAGTTCATTGCGGTGGACGGCGCGTTCAAGGTGCCGGGATTACGCAACGTCGAGCTCACGGCGCCGTACTTTCACAACGGCGGCTACCTGACGCTCGAAAGCCTCGTTGAGTTCTACAACCGGGGCGGCGACTTCGGACCGCTGCAGGCGATCAACGGTTCGGAGATTCGGCCGCTGTCGGTGCCGATGATGAGCGCAGCGGAACAGGCCGGCATGGTCGCGTTCCTGAAATCCCTCACCGACGATCGCGTGCGTTATCGACGGGCGCCGTTCGACCATCCGCAACTGTTCGTTCCCGATGGCCAGCAGAACAATCACCTGACCGCGGTCGAGGACCCGGTTCGTCCCGGCCAGGCACGCGACCGCATGCGCGAGATTCCGGCAGTCGGTCGCAACGGAGGGCCACCGTTGCCAAACTTTCTCGGCTTGCCCTGACGACACGGACGGAGGAAATCGGCGAAACCCTCGCCGCGCCGCACGGTCTATCTTCGTTCAACCGGTTGCGAACGTTTCGCGGCCGTCAACGACTGGAGGACTGAACAATGGGACTCTTCGATCGCATAATCGGCGGCGGATCGGCGAATGAGCGCGCCGCGCGGCCGGCGGGAACGACGATCGACGGCGATGCTCACGCACTCGAACGCTATCGTTATCTGTTGCGCACGGCGTCTCCGGAAACGATCGAGCAGACGCATGCGGAGGCGTTCGCAAAGCTCACCCCGGAACAGCGTCGGCAGGTTCTGAACGAGCTGCGCAACGAGTTACCGGATGGCGAGCGTGAAACGGTGCTTCGTGCCGGCGAAACGCCCGCGGCATTGGCGCGCGCGGCGACGCGCGCCGAAGTTCGTCAGCCGGGGACGCTCGAGCGCACGTTCGGCCGTGTCGGCGGCGGCGCCGGCGGCATCGGGCTCGGCGGATTGATGGCGGGAACGTTTCTGTCGACGATGGCCGGAGCCGTCATCGGTACCGCGCTGGCGCAGCACTTCATCGGCTCGTCGACCACGGGCGGCGAGGCCGCGTCCGATTCGAGCGCTGATGCAGGCACGGACGCGGGCGGTTACAGCGATGCGGGCGACGCCGGTGGATTCGACGTGGGCGACGGCGGCTTCGACGTGTAGCGCCTCTCCCGCCGGCGCAGCCGCTATTTCGGATTGCGGCGGTGCCGGCGCGCGACGTTGGGCATGCGTGTCAGCGCCGCGACCTGCTGCGGATCGAGGTGGACACCGGACGCGGCGCGCGACAGGCTGATCATCGCTTCGATTCGCTGCAGCAACACCTCGGTGAAGATGCGGCCCGCCGCGTGCGCCGCAAGCGGCTCGCTGTCGAACAGGTTGTCGAGCTCGCGGAGGCACGCCGCAGCCTGCGCCAGCGAGTCGTCCAGCGTCTCGCCGGTCTCGCCCTTGGTCATCATGATCGTCGCGTTGCGCAGGTCGTCGAGCGCATCGCGCAGCAGTTCCTCGACGAGCTCGTAATCCGGATTCTGCAGCGGATTCGCGTTCATTGCGCGGGTTCTTCGGAGTAGACGCTACGCCTCGTATTTCGGACTGTCGAGTACCGTCCGGCGTGCAAGGTTGCAACGGTTAACGTTCCCAGACCGCGAGGGTGGCGAGATAACGGTTCGGTACTTCGAGGCCGTGCAACTGCCATTGGTGCGGCTCGTAGGGCGGTGGTCCGTCGAGGAGCCGCAACGTCGGCGATAGCTCGACATCGAGCTGCCGCATTGGCGCCCGCAACCCGTCTCCGGTCGCCTTGCTCATCGCCTCTTTCGCGGTCCAGACCCGCAGAAACGATCGGCGCAGGTCGTCCTCCGGTTGACCGGCGATGCGTCGTCGTTCCGCGGCGGTCAACACGCGTTGCGCGAGGCGAGCGTGATTGACGCGGCGATCCTCATGTTCGACGTCGACGCCGATGCGATGACCCGTGCGTCGCGTCACGGCGATCAGCGCAACGTTGCGCGTGTGCGAGACGTTGAAGTCGAACGACGACTGATCGGGCACGAACGGTCGGCCGCGCTTCCCGCGGCGAATGTCCACGTGGGCCGGAGAACAACCCAACACACCGCCGAGGACCAAGCGAAGGGCAGCGCGCCCTCGCATATAGTGCGTCGACAACGCGGTGATCGAGAAACGTGCTGCGCGCGCCTTCTCGCTCGCGGAGTGCCACGCAGGCAAGTCGGGCGGCCACAGCGCGTCCTCGAGCGAGCACCACCATATCGACAGATCGGGCGTCGGACTGACGAGCCGGCGCAACACCGGCTCGGCTTCCCCAAAGCGACTGAATAAACTTACGTCCTCGTCTTCGCCTGCCGACTGCACTTTCACGCGAATCCCGCCGATGCGGCTTCTGATGCGCAGCCTTGCATGGCTACCGCTTTCCGTCCTCTATCGGATGGGCGACGGCCTGCACGTCCTCGTGTTCCATGTGCTTCGCTGGCGCGTGGCGCTCTCGAGGCGCAATCTCGCCGGCGCATTTCCCGACGTGCCGATCACAGAACGCGAAGCGACTTTGCGCACGAGCTATCGCAATCTCGCCCGTACGCTGATGGAGGCGATCTGGGGCTTTCACGCGAGCAAAGAGGCGCTGCTGGCGCGCGTGCGCTTCGACAATCCGGAGATCATCGAGGAGTACAAGGAGCGACGCGTGCCGCTCGTGCTCTTGACCGCGCACCTGTGCAATTGGGAGTGGCTGCTTCTGGCGGCCGGCGCGCGCTTCGGGTTTCCGATCGACGTCATCTACAAGCCGATTCGCGTGCCCGGCGTCGAAGCGTACGTACGCGAAGCACGCAGCCGCTTCGGCGGGAATCCGGTTCCGTTCACGAGCTTCCTGTTCGAGCTGATGAGTCGAGGCGACGGACACCGCGCGTATGCGATGGTCGCTGACCAGACGCCGACGAAGAAGATGCCGAAGCACTGGACGCGGTTCCTCAACCGCGACACGGCTTTCTATCTCGGGCCGGAAAAGGTCGCCCGCTTTCTCGACGCGCCGGTGCTCTATGTCGAGATGACGCGCGTCAAGCTCGGTCACTATGCGGTCCGCTTCCATCTGCTCGCGGAACCGCCGTACGACGAGGGCGCCGGCGCGCTGATCGCCGAGCGTTATGCGCGCGCCCTGGAGACCACGATCGTTTCGCATCCGGCGGACTGGTTGTGGCTTCACAACAAGTGGAAGTACGCTAGAGACGGATGACGTTACCGGAACTTTCCGCTCGCACCCCGGTCCTAGTAGGCCTGTCGCGAAACGCAGCAGAAATGCGCGGCAGGACTTGTGCGAATGCGGTGCAGTCCTTATAATTAGGACTCTTCGCAGCAAACATAGAGTCCGTCGTTCGACGGCTCCTCTTTGATACCCGCCCGGAATTCGAGAAAGACACCGGGTGAGCTATTCGCTTCGTGTTCGAAGCCGGCGAAGTGGCTCTTTAACAATTCGCAACCGATAGGTGTGGGTGCTGGCGGGGTTGGTGCCTGCGGCTCGCGTTCGGGTCCTTTGGGGCTTGGGCGGTGGGTGTGCGGGGTCAACGAGTATGCGTTGGTGCTCATACCGAAACGTCAAGTGCGGGCTGTCTGGGGAGAAGTCTCTGGGTGGCCTGAGATGTTCTGCTCGCGCTGAGGTGGACGCTGAGGTGAAAGCCGAGGTGCGAGGTGGGAC
>DATLNR010000017.1:0-7590 GCA_035536655.1 Casimicrobiaceae bacterium | reverse complement strand
TACCAGGTCGTCACCAGATAGTTCGGCACGCCGGCTTCCCCCATCGTCGGAATGTCGGGGAAGGCTGGCGAGCGTGCGGCGGTCGTCACTGCGAGCGCTCGCAGCTTCTGACCGCGGATCTGCGGCGCGCTCGTGCCCATGCCGTCGAACATCAGGTCGACTTGGCCGCCCAGCAGATCCTGCATGGCGGGCGCGGCACCTTTGTAAGGAACGTGGTTGATCTGCGTGCCGGTCAGCACCTTGAACAGTTCACCGGCGAGGTGATGCGAGGTGCCGTTGCCCGCCGATCCGAAGTTGAGCTTGCCCGGGTTGGCCTTCGCATAAGACACGAGCTCCTTGATCGAATTGATCGGCACTTTCGGGTGCACGACGACGACGGTCGGCACCGAAGCCACCATCGTCACGGGGATCAGATCTTTCTCAAGCTCGTAGGGAAGCTTTGCGTAGACGCTCACGGCGATCGTGTGGTGCACGGCGCCGACGAGGAACGTGTAGCCGTCGGGCGGCGACTTCGCCACGTGATCGGCGCCAATTGTTCCGCCGGCGCCAGCACGATTGTCGATGATGAACTGCTGGTTCAGCTGCTGCGAGAGCTGCGCGGCGAGCGGGCGCGCGAACGCGTCGGTGCCGCCGCCCGCGGGAAACGGCGAGACGAGTCGCACAGGCTTGGCGGGCCACGCCTGCGCGAACGCGAACGCGGGTACGAGGACGATTGCAGCAAGCGCGATGGCCGCGCGAACGATGAGCTTCAAGGCGACTCCTCCAAAAAGTGGTCGATACGGCGCGATGGGCCGGTCGGCCGGCCTCGTGTCGCGTCAAGTGTAGCCGACGAAAAGCCAACGGCCGCCTGAAGGCGGCCGTCGGTCGAAGCGGAAGGGACGACGGACCGTCAGCGACGCGCCTTGCTCGAGACCGGCTTGATGACGCCGTGCACGCGTGCCCCGCTTTTCGCCGAGCGCGCGAAATGCGATTGCGTCTTGAAGACCACGCGCTTGATCGCCTCCGGCCATTCGTCACCGGTTTCCATCCAGTGCTTGACGCGCTCCGCATCGCCAAGCCGCGTATACGTTCCGATCGAGTCGAGGAGCACGATGACGACCGGCTTGCTCGCGATCGTCGCCATCATCACCAGGCATCGGCCGGCTTCGCGGATGTAACCGGTCTTCTGCAACGCGATCTGCCAGCCACCGTTTGCGACCAGCCGGTTCGAATTGTTGAAGCCGAGCATCCTCCCGGCGGGATCGACTTCGACGTACGCCGACTGCGTCGTCGAATACTCGCGGATCAGCGGATACTCCGCCGCCGCGCTCACCATCTTTGCCAGGTCGTTGGCCGTCGACACGTTCTGCGGCGACAACCCGGTCGGGTCGGCGAACACCGAGCGCGACATGCCGAGCATCGTCGCCTTGACGTTCATCGCGTTGACGAAAGCCGCCTTGCCGCCCGGGTAATGGCGAGCGATCGCGGAGGCCGCGCGGTTCTCCGAGGACATGAGCGACAGCCGCAGCATCTCGCGCCGCGACAGCTGCGTGCCGAGGCGAAGGCGCGAGCCCGAGCCCTTGAGGAAGTCGAAGTCCTCGATGACGATCTGGATCGTTTCTTCGAGCGACTGGCCGGCGTCGAGCACGACCATCGCGTTCATCAGCTTGGTGAGCGACGCGATCGGCGCAACTTCGTCCGCCGCCTTGGCATAGATCGGCTGCCCGGACGCCGGGTCGTAGACCAGCACGTTCGCCGAGGCGAGCTGAAGCTTGGCCGGGTCGAGCGACAGCGTCGAGGCGGACCCGGGCATGGCCCCAGCGCCGACTATTAGTGCAAAAACAACGAGGAGCAGTCTCTTCATCATGTCAACTATGATTGCCCGGCTTTATAGCATGAGCGTCTGATGGGCGCCAAGCCCTTCCAGCCAAAAACTTACGGGCTGTCGGTCAACATCCGACATGCAAGCGATGTGCCGTTCAACGGACCGTCGATCGGTGAGCTACAAGGCGCGGGCCGCACATCTCCGTATGCGGCGCAAAGGGAAGTGACGTCCGGCGGCAGCCGGGGCCCGCCGCGGTCACCCCGCCAGTTGCTGCGTCGCCTCCGCGTAGCGGGCCTCGTCTTGTTGTAGACGCCACATGCGCGCGTACACCCCGTTCACCGCAAGGAGGGCGGCGTGCGTGCCGCGCTCGACGATGCGCCCGTGCTCGAGCACGAGGATCTCATCGGCATCGACGATTGTCGACAGCCGGTGCGCTATCGTGAGCGTCGTGTGCTCGCGGGCGATCAGCTTCAACTCGGCCTGGATCGCCTTCTCCGCTTTCGAGTCGAGCGCCGACGTGGCTTCGTCGAAGATCAGGATCGCCGGTGCCTTCAGGATCGCCCGTGCGATCGCGACGCGCTGCTTCTCGCCGCCCGACAGCTTCAGCCCGCGCTCGCCGACGGGCGTCGCATAGCCTTCCGGCAACCAGGAAACGAAGTCGTGGATCTGCGCAAGCCTTGCGGCCGCGACGATCTCCTCGTGGCTCGCACCGGGACGTCCGTACGCGATGTTGTATTCGATCGTGTCGTTGAACAACACCGTGTCCTGCGGAACGATGCCGATCGCCGCGCGTAGCGACGATTGCTGCACGCGACGGATGTCCTGGCCGTCGATCGTGATGCGCCCACCGGTCACGTCATAGAAGCGATAGAGAAGCCTTGCGAGCGTCGACTTGCCCGACCCCGACGGACCCACGACCGCGATGCCGCGACCGGCCGGAATCGTGAACGAAACGTCGGCAAGGATCCGCCGGTTCGACTCGTAGTGGAAGTCGACGCGCTCGAAGCGCACTTCGGCGCCGCGCAACGCAAGCGGTGATGCGTCGGGCGCATCGCGGATCTCCGCGTTCTCCTCGATCAGGCCGAACAGGCGCTCCATGTCGGCCAGCGCCTGCTTGATCTCGCGATAGATGACGCCGAGAAAGTTGAGCGGGATGTAGAGCTGGATCATGAATGCGTTGACCAGCACCAGGTCGCCGATCGTCATCGTGCCTTCGACGACGCCGACCGTCGCGCGCCACATGATCAGCGTGACGGCAATCGCGATGATCGCGCTCTGACCGACGTTCAGCGCCGACAGCGATGTCTGGCTCCGCACCGCCGCCTGCTCCCAGCGCTGCATGCTTTCGTCGTAACGACGCGCTTCCCATTCCTCGTTGCCAAAATACTTGACCGTCTCGTAGTTGAGCAGGCTGTCAATCGCACGCGTGTTGGCCTTGCTGTCGAGCTCGGTCATCTGCCGACGGAAATGCGTTCGCCACTCGGTGATCGCGATGGTGAACGCGACATAGGCGACGAGCGCGCCTCCGGTGATCGCGATGAACGTCCAGTCGTAGCGCGCGATCAGGATGCCGCAGACCAATGTGATCTCGACGGCGGTCGGCAGGATCGAGAACAGTGCGTACTGGATCAGCGTAGAGATGCCGCGCTGGCCCCGCTCGACGTCGCGCGTCAACCCCCCGGTCTGCCGCGCAAGATGAAAGCGCAACGACAGCGCGTGCAGATGGCGGAACACCTGCAACGCGATCTTGCGCACGGCGCGCTGCGTGACTTTCGCGAAGAGGAACTCGCGCAGCTCGGTGAACAACGTCGTCGACACGCGCAGGATGCCGTACACGGCGAGGAGCGCAAGTGGAACCGCGAGCGGCGCCATCTCGCGATCGAGACTGTCGACGACATCCTTCATCACCAGCGGCACGCCGACGTTCGCGAGCTTCGCCGCGACGAGGCAGAAGAGCGCGGCCAGTACGCGGCCCTTGTATTCCCAGAGGTAGGGCAGCAGCTGCCGGATCGTCCCCCAGTCGCCGGCGCGGGTGCGCGGAACGTGCGTATCCGCAGGGAGGGGTAACGAGGAGGAGTGGTGACGCATTTACTCGGCCTTCACCCCGGCCGTCGTGATCACCTTCGCCCACTTCCCGATCTCCTCCTCGAGAAACTTCGTCGCCTGCTCCGGCGTCCCGCCAACCGGCTCGAGGCCGAGCTCTCCAAAACGAGTCCTGAGATCGGCGGACGACGCGGCCTTCGACACCTCGGCCGACAGGCGGTTGACGATGTCGCGGGGCGTTCCCGCCGGGGCGAGGAACATGACCCATGTCGACGACTCGATCGGCGGCCCGCCGGCTTCCACGATCGTCGGCACTTCCTGCGCACCGCCGACACGCTTCGCCGAGAACATCGCGATCGAACGGACTTTGCCGCCGCGCACGTGCGGCATCATCGTGCTCGGCACGTCGATCAGCACCTGGATCTCGCCGGACATCAAAGCTTGCAGCGCTGGTGCGGTTCCCTTGTACGGGACGTGCACCATGTCGATGTTGGCCGTCTGCTTCAACAGCTCGGTCGTCAGATGCGCGGCCGAGCCGATGCCGCTCGAGCCGAACGACACCTTCCCGGGATTGGCCTTCGCGTAAGCGATGAGCTCGCGCATGTCCTTCGCGGGGAAACCGTTGGTGACCGTCAGAATCAGCGGAGCCAAGGCGACGAGCGACACCGCTGCAAAGCTCTTCACCGTGTCGAACGGCAGCTTGCCGGCGTAGAGCGTCGCATTCGCGGAATGCGCGGCGATCACGGTCAGCACCGTGTAACCGTCCGGCGGCGACTTCGCGGCCAGATCGGCGCCGACGATGCTGTTCGCGCCCGGCCGGTTCTCGACGACCACCGGTTGCGCCAGGCTCTCCTGCATCTTCTGCGTGACGATGCGCGTGACGTTGTCGGTGAGTCCTCCAGGCGTATAGGGCACGATCCAGCGGATCGGCCGCGCCGGATATTGCGCTTGGACGTCGCCGCCGATGACAGTGACAAGCGTCGCTACGGCGAAGATCGATTTCCAAACGTTCATGGTTGCCTCCGTGTCGAATCCGTCGAGTTTAGCGGCGTTGACCGTCGCGTCTTTCGGCCAGCGCTTTAATGATGGCGGCGATCAGCTGCTCGTTGAAGCGCCGAGGATCCTCCATCATCGCGAAGTGACCGACGCCTGTCATCGAAATCACACCAACGCCGTGCCGGCGTAGCGACTCGGCATCCGCCGACGCGTCTGCGGCATTGATCGCGGCGACGGGGAGGTCGAGGTCACGCAGCATCCCAGGAACGTTCGTGCCGTAGCTCCATGCGGATTCCAGGGCGCCCAACGCGACGTCGCGGGGCGCCGACGCCATGTCCGAGATGACGTCGCGCGCCAGCGTCGAATTGGCATCGGCGAACATCGCTGCGACGAATGCCTGCGTTGTCGCAACGAAGTCGCGTCGGAACGGAGCCATCCGTTCACGCACTTGATCGGCATCGCGGACGACGGGCAACGCGTGATACGTATCGACCCACACCGGTTGCCGTCCCCGGAAAGTGCGAAATTCGGCATCGACAGACCGACTGTCTCGTCTACCTGCGAACCGTCGTATTCGCGAAACCTCGTCGCCGCCTTCGGCCCCGCCACCATTCGTTGCCGCCGTAGCCCAAGAACCCCATCGCCACGCGCACGAAGCCATAGGCCGCCCACGACACCGCTTTCGCAAGCGGCGAGCGCGCCGCCCAATGCTGCGGTCCGACGCGACGGGCGCCGGTCTGAATCATCTGCAGCAACTCGTTGCGCAAGCTGGCGGCGAACGCGGGGTCACGCACGAACAGGTTCGCCTCGCGCGACATCAAGAGCGAATACGGATCGATGTTCGAGCTGCCGACGGTCGCCCAGCGCTCGTCGATCACGGCGACCTTCGCGTGCAGGAAGGAGCGATGGTATTCCTCGATCGCCACGCCGCCGGCGAGCAGCTGCCCGTACAACGCGCGCGCGGCATAGTGCAACAGCCGGTACTCGACGCGCGCCTGCAGGAGCAGCGTCACCTGCACGCCGCGGGCGGCCGCGGCGATCAACGCGCGCCGGAAATGCATGCCGGGGAAGAAATAGGCGTTGGCAATCAGGATTTCGCGTTTCGCCGTGCGGATGCCCGCAAGGTACGCGCGCTCGATGTCGCGGCGATGGCGGAGATTGTCGCGGATCGTGAACTTCGCCGTCTGCGTGCCGGCACGCGCAGCGGTGCGTGTATCGGGAAAGAGCTTGACCTCCGAGCCGGAGAGCTGCACCAGCTCGCAAAGCGCCCATACGCGCGCCATCGTCTGTGCGATCGACGCGACGACCGGCCCTTCGATGCGCACCGCATAGTCGATGCGCGGCGGCTTGTGCCCCGGTGTGTTCATGTCGTCGATCAGGTTGATGCCGCCGACGAATCCGATCCGTCCGTCGACATGCGCGATCTTGCGGTGCAGGCGCCGAAGCCGGTGCGAGCGGAATTGCCACGGCGCCACATCGGGCCGGTAACGCATCAGCTGAACATTGCCCGCAGTCAGATGGCGATCGAGTGCGTGCGTGAGGTAGTACCTCGCCCCCCAGCCGTCGACCAGCACCCGGGTAGCGACGCCGCGCGAGGCGGCGCGAACGAGCGCATCCGCGATCGCACGTCCGGCCGCGTCGTCGGCGAAGATGTACGTCTCGATCCAGATCTCGGCGCGCGCGTCGTCGATGGCCGCCTTCAACGACGCAAAGTACTCGTCGCCGCCGCGCAGCAGCTTGATCGCGTGTCCCGGCGTGAACCGGTTCATTGGTGAGCCGACGAAAAACGCGGCCGCACGAGCGGTACATGACGCGCAGCCGGGGGCGCACGTTTTTCGTCGACATTCATCCGCGCTTTGGGGTCAGCTCGAATGTCGCGGCAAGCGCCGCGTGATCCGAGATCCGCGCCGCCGGGAAAGCGCAATGAACATGCGCCTCGACTACCTTCAAGCCCCGCGCATAGATCCGATCGAGCCGGAACACGGGCATGACCGACGGAAACGTGCGCGCCGGCCGGCCCTTGACCGCCTCGAACACCTCGACGACACCGAGCTCCTTCACCAGCGCGCGGTTCGCCTTGTGTCGCCAGTCGTTGAAATCACCGGCGATGACGAGCGGCGCGCCCTTCGGTACCGTGTCGCGAATCCGCTCGCACAGCGCGTCGCATTGCCATTGACGTGCGCGTTCGAAGAGACCGAGATGCACGTTCACGCAGTGCAGCTTCGGGACCCTCGGACCAAGGTTGATGACGCAATGAAGCATGCCGCGTGACTCGAACGGATGCGCCGAAATGTCCTCGTTCTCCTGCGATTCGATCGCGAAGCGCGACAACAACGCATTGCCGTGGTGGCCGTTCCGGTAGACAGCGTTCTTGCCGTACGCGACTTCCTGCCAGTTCGAGTCCGCGATGTACTCGTGCTGCGGCTTCTGCGGCCAGTTGCGATAGCGGCCGGCATGCCGCTCGTGCGAGCCCTGCACTTCCTGCAAGAAGACGAGGTCGGCATCGAGCCCGTGCAGCCGCTCACGAAGCTCGTGAACGACGACGCGCTTCATGAAGCCGGCGAAGCCTTTGTGGATGTTGTAGGTGGCGACGGTGAAGCGCACGGTGTCTCTTTGGTGTTTGGAGCGAGACGTTGAATGTTAGCGAGTGCCGGGCGGCGTCGTGAACGTGCCGGCGCCCCGAACGCGTGTCGGCGGCGGCCCGACGCGAGCGCTACGCTGCCCGCGAGTCGCTCGTGCACGCCCGG
>DATLNR010000016.1:0-5263 GCA_035536655.1 Casimicrobiaceae bacterium | reverse complement strand
GCATCCTTCTGCGGCTGGCGCAGGCGATAGCTCAACGTCGATCGCGGAACGTCCAGCAGCCCGCACGCTCGCCGTTGCGACACGCCGCGCTCACATACGAAGCGGACCTGGTCGCGGCGGGCCTGCGGGCTCACCATTGTTTTCGATTCACCTCGCGCATCACGTCGAGCTCGAGATCGCGCTCCGCGAGTACCCGCTTGAGCTTAGCGTTCTCGGTTTCGAGAGTCTTCAGCGCTTGATGTCAGAGGGAAGCGGTTAGGCCGACAAGACGCCGGGGGCCGGTTTTGGATGCCATCTTGGCGGATGGAGTGGGATTCGAACCCACGGACCCCTTGCGGGATCGCCGGATTTCAAGTCCGGTGCATTCAACCGCTCTGCCACCCATCCGTGTTCGAACACACGACCGGAGGCGGCACCAATGCCTCAACCCCTTGATTTTGGCCGCTTCGAAGGCATGTTAGCACTGCAAACGCCGTCTCGACGCCGTGCGGCGAGCGAGGACGAAACCGCGTAGGTTTCTGATAGTCTAACGGTCACTTCGGGCCCGGTCGGGGCCCTATTCGGAGGGAAGCATGGAGAAGTTCCAGCCTGTGTCGATCAGCAACGAGCGGCTGCCGCGCTCGCAGGGCGGCACGCTGGTCGTCGAGCAGAACCGCGTTCTGCGCAATACCTATTGGCTGCTCGCGCTGTCGCTGTTGCCGACGGTGGTCGGCGCCGTCGTCGGCACGCAGATGAACCTCGCGCGCGTGTTCATGGCTTATCCGATCATCGCGCCGCTGGCGATGTTCGCGCTGATGATCGGCTCGCTGTTCGTCGTCACCGCGCTGCGCAACAGCGTGTGGGGCATCGTCGCGTTGTTCGGATTCACGTTCATCGCCGGCCTCGCTCTGACGCCCATCCTGACGTACGCCGCAGGCTTTGCGAACGGCGGACAGTTGGTCGCGCTGGCGGGCGGGATGACGGCGGCGATTTTCTTCGCGCTCGCCGGCTACGTCACGGTGACGAAGCGGGACTTCAGCTTCATGGGCAAGTTCCTGTTCGTCGGACTGATCCTGTTGATCGTCGCGTCGCTCGCCAATCTGTTCTTCCAGATCCCGGCGCTGTCGCTCACGATCTCCGCGATCGCCGTTCTGCTGTTCTCCGCTTACATCCTCTATGACGTTTCGAGGATCGTGAACGGCGGCGAGACGAACTACGTCATGGCGACGATGAGCCTGTTCCTGAACATCTACAACCTGTTCATCAGCCTGCTCAACATCCTGCTCGCCTTCACCGGCCAGCGCGAATAGCGGGGGAACGTCGAAGCTCAAAAGGCGGCCTGCGGGCCGCCTTTTTCATCGCACGAACCGCGCGATCGACTCGACGTGCGCGGTATGCGGAAACATGTTGAATACGCCGGCGGCCTCGAGGCGGTAGCCCCGGTCGTGCACGAGGACGCCCGCGTCGCGAGCGAGCGTGGCGGCATTGCACGAGACGTACACCAGGTGCTCGAGCGCGGACGGCTCATCGGCCGCAGGCAGCGATCGTACGAGTTCGATAGCGCCCTCGCGCGGAGGGTCGATCACCGCCTTGTCGAGCGGCAGCCAAGCCTTCAACGCTTCACGGGTGACCCCGAACAGGTTCGCGACGACGAAGCGCGTGTTCGCTTCCAAGTCGTGCGCCGCGGCGTTGCGGCGCGCGCTGTCGACGAGGCCCGCGACGCCTTCGACGCCGACAACGTGCGCACCGAAGCGTGCAATCGGTAGCGTGAAGTTCCCAAGTCCGCAGAAGAAATCGGCGATCCGCTCGCCCGCGGACGGGTTCAACAGCATCATCGCGCGCCGCACCAGCGCCCGGTTCATTGCCGGGTTGACCTGCGTGAAGTCGGTCGGCCCGAACGCGATGAACACGTCGAACTCCGGCAGCGAATATCCCAGCGTCGAATCGGCGGGGTGCAGCGGCGCGGCCGTCGCCGGTCCGCCGGGCTGCAACCAGACGTCGACGCGGTGGGCTTGGGCGAACGCTCGCAACGTCGATCGATCGTCCATCGTCGGTGTCTCGAGCACGCGAAACACGAGCACGACCACCGGATCATCGGATCGCGGACGCTCGCCGATGGCGAGCTCGATCTGCGGGATGCGCCTTGCGATCGATAGCGATGCAACGAGCGAGCGCAGTTCGGGCAGCAGATTCGAGATCTTTCCGGGAACGACGTGGCACTCGCGCATGTCCGCAACGTAGCTCGAGCGTCGCTCGTGAAAACCGACCAGCACGCCGCCTTTTCGCGGCACGTCGCGCACCGAGAAGCGCGCGCGATGACGGTATTGCCACGTCGGGCCGTGCACGGCGGGCAGCAGGCAATCCGGCGTTACGCGCCCGATCCGCTTCAAGGCCTCTTCGAGCACGCGCTGCTTCGCCGCAACCTGCAGCGCCGGCGAAGCGTGCTGAAGCGAGCAACCGCCGCACATGCCGAAATGCGGACAACGCGGCGTCGTTCGATCCGCGGCAGCGCGCCCGATCGCAGCCGTCCGCGCGACGTCGTACGTCGGCTTGCGCTTCAACGTCTCGATGGCAACGCGCTCGCCGGGCAACGCGCCTTCGACGAAAACCGCCTTGCCTTCGACGTGCGCGACGCCGCGCCCTTCGCCGTCAAGCGATTCGATGTCGATCAAGTGCGTCTACGATGCTCTCTCACGCGGCGATCTTACCTTTGGCGTGTTTGATGGACCCCCTACGCTCACTTTCCACCTCGGCCGCTGCGCTGCCCCCAACGGGAGCAATTCGCGACGTGGGACGGCCCGGCGTCGCGAACGGCTCCGGTAGAATTCTCGCGATGCGCGTGCTCGCAATCGATTGCTCCACCGAGTGGCTTGCGGTTGCGGCAGGCGACACGGACGGATGTTGCGAGCGACGTGAGCATGCCGTGCAGGCGCACTCGCAGCGCGTCCTGCCGCTGATCCAATCGGTCCTCGTCGAGCGCGGCTGGACATTCGATGACCTGACCGGCCTCGCGTTTGGCGCGGGCCCCGGATCCTTCACCGGCGTACGAATCGCTTGCGGCGTCGCGCAGGGACTTGCGCTGGGCCGTGACCTTCCTATCGTCCCGGTGGCGACGCTCGAAGCGCTTGCGGAACAGGCGCATCGTCGCCATCGTGCAGAGCGTGTGGTTGGGTGCCTGGATGCGCGAATGCAGGAGGTCTACGTCGGTTGGTACGAGCGAGATGGCACCGCGTGGCGCGTGATACGCGATCCGGAAGTGAGCAAGCCTGCGGAGGTCGTGCCGATCTCCGGCGACTGGTTCGGTTGCGGAGAGGGCTTCGCAGCGCATGCGGGACTCGCGGCGCGGCTTGGAATCGGCGCGGTCGACGCTTCCGCGCTTCCGTTTGCGCAAGACATTCTGTCGCTCGCGCTTCCGAGGTTCGCGAACGGCCAAAGCGTCGATGCTGCGAATGCGCTGCCGCTCTATGTCCGGCACCGGGTTGCGTTGACCAGCGCACAGCGGGCCGCAGGCGAGCGCTTGTGATGGCTGCCGTATCGGACCGCGCCGCGGGGCTGCGCAACGTTTCCTGGCGCCCGCTCACCGTGGACGACCTTGTCTACATCGCGGCGCTCGAGGCGCAGATCCACGCCGTCCCGTGGAGCTACGGAAACTTTCGCGACGCACTGAGCGCCGGCTACAGCGCGCTCGTCGGCGAGTGCGGCGGCCGCATCCTGGCGTTCGGCATCATGATGCGCGCGCCCGGCGAGGCACAGATCCTGAATCTCTCGGTCGTGCCCGACGCACGACGTCGCGGTCTCGGCCGCGCGCTGCTGGCGCGATTCGTCGACGATGCGCTGCACACCGGCGCGGAACAGGTGTTTCTCGAAGTCCGCGTCTCCAACACGGCCGCCATCGCGTTGTACGAGTCGGAAGGTTTCGCACGCGTTGCGAAGCGGGCCGGGTACTACCCGACGAGCGCGCGCGCGAGCGCCGAGGATGCGCTGGTGATGCGCCGTCTGCTGCATCCATCGTCGACCGAGCGATGACCGTTACGCACGATCGGATCCTGCACGAGCTCAAGTTGCTGCCGCGCTGGCGCCGCCGCGCGTTCGACGGGCCATCGACTGCTGCCGCTCCCGCGACACAAGCGCCGTCTCCTGACGCTGACACGCGTCGCGCGCGCATCGAACAGCTCAAATGGAACGAACTTGCGGCCGACGTCGATGCGTGCACCGCTTGTTCGCTTCACAAGACGCGTCGTTGTTCGGTTCCCGGCGTCGGGGACCAGCGCGCCGAATGGATGTTCATCGGCGAAGCGCCCGGCGCGGAGGAGGACGCGCGCGGCGAGCCTTTCGTCGGACAGGCCGGCCGCCTTCTCGACGGCATGCTTTCCGCGCTGAAGATGAGCCGGCGCAAGAACGTGTATATCGCCAATGTGCTGAAATGCCGGCCGCCGAACAATCGCACGCCGGAGCCGCTCGAGGCCGCCGCATGCCGTCCCTATCTCGAGCGGCAGATCGCGCTTGTCGGCCCGCGTCTCATCATCGCGCTCGGCAGAAGCGCCGCGTCGCTCCTCCTCAATACCGACGCATCGATCGCAAGCCTGCGCGGGCGTGTACATCGCTTCGAGGGCCGGCCGCTCGTCGTGACCTATCATCCGGCCTACCTTCTACGCACGCTCGCCGACAAGAGCAAAGCCTGGGACGACCTCGTGCTCGCGAAGCGGACGCTCGCCGGGTCCGCGGAAGTCGATCGTTGATCGTTCGAAAATCATCGTCGCTCGTCAATCGCCAACGCCGTTCATCGCATGCGCCCCTTGAAACCGGCGCTGATGCCCCGCATAGTGCGGCCGCGGGACGAACAAGGCCCGCTCGTTTCCCCGGAGGAAGCAATGATTCGGAGGCTCGCCGTCGTGATCGCCGCCCTCGCCACGCTGTCGCTGGCGGGTTGCGGCTACAACACGTTGCAATCGCAGGACGAGGGCGTCAAGGGTTCGTGGTCCGAAGTGTTGAACCAGTATCAGCGCCGTGCCGACCTCGTGCCCAACCTGGTCAACACCGTAAAGGGCTATGCGGCGCAGGAAGAGAAGGTGCTGACCGAAGTGACGCGAGCGCGAGCCAACGTCGCAGGCGTCAGGGCGACCCCCGAGCTGATCAACGATCCGGCGGCGTTCGCGAAGTTCCAGCAGGCGCAAGGCGAGCTTTCGAGCGCATTGTCGAGACTGCTCGTCGTCGTGGAGCAGTATCCGAACCTCAAATCGGACGCGCTGTTCCGCGACCTGCAGTCGCAGCTCGAAGGAACCGA
>DATLNR010000015.1:0-2911 GCA_035536655.1 Casimicrobiaceae bacterium | reverse complement strand
AGCGGTGGCAACACCGCACCAGGGTCGGTGGCGCCGCGCCGCTCGCCCAGCGCGAGCAGGATCACCGCGAAGATCGCCTGCACGCCGCCGTGCATCACCGCGGTGCCGAAGCCGCGCACGATCCACACCGCGATATGGGCGTCGGGCAGGGACTGCAGGTAGAACAGGTTTTCGATCAGCGCAAAACCCGTGCCGACCGCGAAGCCGAAGATCGCGGCGTCGACCAGGAAACCGATGCGCTCGCCCCGCATCAACAGCAGGATCACCATCGCCTTGAGCGATTCCTCGATCGCGGGTGCGACGAAGCGTGAGTACTCGCGGAACTGAAGCTCCAGGCCGTCGAGCGCGACGAGATTGGCGAAGTAGCTCGCGACCGCGGTCAGCCCGCCGAGCACGATGACGCCGAGCACGGTGCGCAGGCGCACCAGCTTGTAGCTGTCGAACGCGACGAGCGCCGCGAGGAAACAGAGCGCCGGCAGCAGCGCGACGGCGGCGTGCAACAACAGGCCCGGCCCTATTCCGGACATTTCACCTCGCGCATCAGTAAAGGACCTTCAGCGAGAGCATGAATTCGTCGCGCCGGTCCGCGCCGCTCTCCCAACCCAGGGCGTAACCCAGCGACAGCGTCATCTCCTGGGTGTGCATGACGTAGAACTGCAGATCCACCTGGACACCGACGTTGGCGAGCTCGCGCTTCAACGCGTCGTCGTCCGGGTTGGTGACGAGCACGCCGGTGAACAGCGCGGGCCGCGCCCAGCTCAGATAATTGGCCGGCGTTCCGATCGTGCTGAACCTGACCGGGGGGAGGTTCCACTCCAGCATGGAGCGGGCATAGGTGCGGCCCCCGACTTCGCTGATCTCGAAGCCCGGAAAACTGAAGTGCTCGCGATAGCGCTTGACCTCGCCATCGTCGACGTAGTTGTTGCCGAAGCCGCCGAAGAAAAAATTCGCGAACGGGTCGCTTGCGTCGCCACTCGACCAGCCCGCGCCGCTGCGCAGCCACAGCGAAGAATGGTCGAACAGGAACGGCATGCCGGCATCGACGCCGCCGTAGACGGCGGCGATCGTGTCGCCGTCGACGTGCGTGCCCAGAAGATTCGCGTTCCAGCGCAGGCCCTTTTCGTCGTCGACGTTCCCGAGCGAGTTGAGCACGTAGCCGTAATCGAGGCTCAACGCGCCCGTCACGAGCCTGTCGGTGGTGATCGGGACGTCCTGGAAACTCGGCAAGTTGTCGAGATTCTTGAAGACCTTCAGCGCGACGTCCATGTTGAGATTGCGCGGCGTGTCGAAGATCAGCGCTTTCTCGTAGCCGAGCGTCCAGATGTTGCCGCGCCGGCTGCGCTTGGTCGGGCCGAACAGGTCGTAGAAGTCCGCGTCGTTGTGCTGGAAGCGCGCGCGGAAGCTGCGATGGCGCCACTGCGCGTCGAAGTGCTTGCGCTCGCTCGAGGGCAGGTCGTCGTCGGGGCTGTACGACGCGGTGAGCGTGATGCGATCGAGTCCGATCGGATCACCGATGTTGACGTGCACCCCCGCAGCCCAGGAGTCCTTGTAGCCTTCGAGCACCGGGTAGTACGACTGCACGCCGAGCTCGCGTATCGAGAAATAGTCGCCCGTGCCGGTGGTTCGCTTCGCGAGGTCGACCCGGGTCGGCGAGCCGGCATTCCATTGCTCGACCACGGGGTGCCGTTTGGCGACTTCGGTGCCGAGGAAGGTGATCGCGCTGAGGTCCTCGCGCGGATCCGGATCGATGAATCCCGGCACCAGGCCATCGCCGGTGTAATCGAACGCGACGAGCCGGCCATCCGGGAGCGGCAGGGGCCGGAAAAAACCGGTCTCCGCATTCGACAGTGCTTCGATGCTGCGCGTCGCCAGATCGTAACGGTAGATATTCGAGACGCCGGTGTAGTACGAGCTGCCGTAAAGCGATCGGCCATCGGGCGAGAACACGAAGCTCTCGGGCACCGCGGTGCCGAAGTCGAAGCTGGCGATCGGCGTTGCATCACCGGCGAGCAACGTCTCCAGCGACATCACCTGCAATGCCTGGTTGCCATCGATCGCCGCGTGCGAGGCGCTCAGCAGCTTGCCGTCCGGCGAGACGTCGAGGTCGTAGACGATTTCGCCGTATGGCCAGGTGTACACCTGCTTGTACTCGGTGTAGGGGTGGGGCATGCGCACCAGCGTCACAAGGCCGTTCAGGTGGCGAATGCCGAGCAGCGAACGATCCACGGGGTTGAACGCGAGATCGCCGATGCGCGTGTCCTTGAACAGCATGCGCGTGCCGCCGTCGTTGACGTCGAGCGCCATCACGTCGCGAAAGCCCGCGTTGTTGTCGGTCGTGTAATACGCCGTCTCTGCCGCGGCGTCGTACGCCACCGAAGCCACGCGATACAGCATCGGCCCCTTGACGTCGACCAGCGGCTTGATCGAGCCGTCGGCGAGCGACATCGAACCCACGTACGCGGCGACGCCTGGATAGCGGAACGCGGCGATCATGCGCTGTTGTCTTGCGTCGTAGTGCCCGCGCGAAATCGAGCCGAGGCCGCGGTTGGAAAGCGGCCGATGCCGCGAGATCGGATGCTGCGCGACCTGGGCGAGGTTCTTGCGCTGGAACGCCCGCTCCCAGGCGATCCAGTCTTGCCAGGCCGCTTCCATCGGTTTGCCGAAGACCTGCTCGAACTGGTCGGCGTAGTAGCGCGCGCTGCCTTCGCGCCGCGCGACCCAGCGCACCACGTGGTCGGGCGAATAGGTGAGCCCAAGGTACGAGAAGAAGCGCGTGCCGTAGAGATAGTTGTTCACGCCGACCTGGAAGTCGTCGCGCGAACCTTCCGAGGCGAGGCCGGCAGGATCGTAGAAATGCGCGTCGTCCCGCACCATCGCGCGAAACACCATCTCGTCGTAGGCGCCCTGCGCG
>DATLNR010000014.1:0-19149 GCA_035536655.1 Casimicrobiaceae bacterium | reverse complement strand
TGGTTTTCCCTCGCGTCGCACGGACTGATCGATCTGCCTTGGTGGGGCTATGTCGTCGTGGCGCTGGTCCTGACCCACGTCACCATCGCCGCCGTTACGATCTTCCTGCACCGCGGTCAGGCGCATCGCGCCCTCGATCTTCATCCGGCAGTCGCCCATTTCTTCCGATTCTGGCTTTGGGTGTCGACCGGCATGGTCACGAAGGAATGGGTCGCGATTCATCGCAAGCACCACGCGAAGGTCGAGACCGACGAGGATCCGCACAGCCCGCAGACGCGCGGTATCGAAAAGGTCCTCTGGCAAGGCACCGAGCTGTATCGCGCCGAATCGAAGAATGCCGAGACGCTGACCAAGTACGGCGTTGGCACGCCGGACGACTGGGTCGAGCGCAACGTCTACGCTCGTTTTACGTGGCAAGGCGTAGGACTGATGCTCGTGGTCAATCTCATGCTGTTCGGTCCGATCGGTCTGACGATCTGGGCGGTTCAGATGGCGTGGATCCCGTTCTTCGCTGCCGGCGTGATCAACGGCATCGGGCACTACTGGGGCTATCGCAACTATTCGGTCGGCGACACGTCGCGCAACATCGTTCCCTGGGGTGTCCTGGTCGGCGGCGAGGAACTGCACAACAACCATCATGCGTACGGGACGTCGGCGAAGTTCAGCTCGCGCTGGTGGGAGCTCGACCTCGGTTGGGTCTATGTGCGCATGCTCGCGGTGCTGAAGCTCGCGACGATCCGCAAGGTCGCGCCGAAGCTATCGATCGCCGCCCCGAAAAATGTTCCCGACCATGTCACGCTGCAGGCCGTGATCACGCATCGTTACGCGGTCGTGTCGAGCTACGCCCGTACGCTCAAGGCAACGTGCGCTGCAGAACTCGCGCATCTGCGCGAACGCGCGCATCGTGGAGAGTTCAAGCGCGGCGACGTGCCGACGTTGGCGCGACTCAAGCAGTGGCTGTCCACCGAACCGTCAGCGCTGCCGCCGGCCGAGCGCGCGCGACTCACCGTCACACTGGGCGCAAGCCGGCAGCTGCAGAAGATCTATGCGATGCGTGAGGAACTCTCCGTCCTCTGGTCACGCTCGACCGAGTCGTCGGAACAGCTGCTCGTGCGTTTGCAGGACTGGTGCCGGCGTGCGGAGATGTCCGGCATCGAGTCGCTCGCCCACTTCTCGCTCAATCTGAAGCGCTACGTCTGACGTCGTCCGGGCGTCGCTGGCTACGTAAGAATCGCGGCTGAGCGTCGCGCGAGCGGCGCCCTACTTCAGCTTTACTTCCTTGTAGTCGACGTGCTTGCGCGCCTTCGGGTCGAACTTCTTCATCGTCATTTTTTCCGGCGTGTTCTTCTTGTTCTTCATCGTCGTGTAGAAGTGGCCGGTGCCGGCAGTGGACTCGAGCTTGATCTTTTCGCGCATGATGGTTTCCGTTGTGGTCAGACGTGCTCGCCCTTCGCACGCAGGCCCGCCAGCACCGAATCGATGCCGTTCTTGTCGATCGTGCGCAGCGCGGCGTTGGTCAGGCGCAGCGTCACCCAGCGGTTCTCGCTCTCGACCCAGAAGCGGCGGTTCTGCAGGTTCGGCATGAAGCGCCGCTTGGTCTTGTTGTTCGCGTGCGAAACGTGGTGGCCCACCATGGGGCGTTTGCCGGTGATCGGACAGACTCGAGCCATCGCTCGCTCCTTCGAATGCGGGTTTCGCGCTCGGCGCTTTGGGTGACGGCCGACGGCGTGTGGGTGACGGCCGACGCGCGGGAAAGCCTTGAATTGTAGCGCGTTTACCGCTTCCCAGCAAAGGCCGCGTCGTCAAAGCAGCCCGCGTTCGGCGAACGAGACGACGTCCCCGCCCGCCACGACGAAGTGATCGAGCGTCCGCACATCGATCAACGCCAGCGCGTTCTTCAGCGACTGCGTGAGGATCTCGTCGGCGCGCGAGGGCTCCGCGACACCCGACGGATGGTTGTGCGCAAGGATCACCGCAGCGGCGTTGTGCGCAAGCGCCGCCTTGACCACTTCGCGCGGATAGACGCTGGTCTGGGCGAGCGTGCCACGGAACAGTTCATCGGCCGCGATCAGCCGATGCTGGCTGTCGAGGAACAGCACGACGAACGCTTCGTTCTCGCGCGAAACGAACGCAAGCCGGAGGTAATCACGCACCGCCTGCGGCGAGGACAGCGATTCGCCGCGTTCCAGCGCTTGCCGCGCCACCCTCCGCGCAAGCTCGACGCCGGCCGCGAGTTGCGCATGGCGTGCCGTTCCAAAGCCGCGCGTGCCACTTCGGGCCCCAGCGTTGATCAGCCCCGACAACCCTCCGTGACGTGCAAGCGCTGCCCTGGCAACGTCGAGCGCCGAGGCGCCGCGCACGCCGGTCCCGACGACGATCGCGACGAGCTCTGCGTCGGTGAGCGCAGCCGGGCCTTGCGCGGCAAGGCGTTCTCGTGGACGTTCGGCGGCGTGCATGACGGGTCGAGCGGAGTCGGTCGGATCGTATCGACAGAGTAAACTCGCCGACGACGCTGCAACGTTAGGTCGCATGGACGATCCGCGCACGGTCATCGCACCGCCCGCCTCCGCCCGGCGCGTTGTGCTCGGCGTTACGGGCGGCATCGCGGCCTACAAGGCCGCCGAGCTCGTGCGCCTGCTGGTAAAGGACGATTACACCGTCGACGTCGTGATGACGGAGTCGGGAATGCGTTTCGTCACGCCGACGACGTTCCAGGCGTTGTCCGGCCGGCCGGTACTGACCGATCTTTGGGCATCAGGCGTCGACAATGCGATGGGCCACATCGCGCTTTCGCGTGGTGCGCTCGCCATCGTCGTCGCGCCCGCGTCGGCGGGCTTTCTCGCGAAGCTTGCGCACGGCTCTGCCGATGATTTGTTGTCGACGCTCTGCCTTGCGCGTGAATGTGCGCTGCTCGTCGCACCGGCGATGAACGTCCAGATGTGGCAGAACGCGGCGACGCAGCGCAACGTGGCCCAGCTGATGAAGGACGGCGTGACGATCCTCGGTCCCGGAACCGGCGAGCTCGCGTGCAACGAGGCCGGCGATGGTCGGATGCTCGAAGCCGAAGCGCTGTTCGCCGCCATCGCCGGTTCGCAGACGCAGAAGTCGCTCGCCGGCAAGCGCGTGCTGATGACCGCAGGCCCGACGTTCGAGGCAATCGATCCCGTGCGCGGCATCACCAACGCAAGCTCCGGCAAGATGGGCTTCGCGATCGCGCAGGCTGCAGCGGAAGCCGGCGCGCAAGTCACGATGATCGCCGGACCGACGTCGCTTTCGACGCCGGTTGGCGTCGGTCGCATCGATGTGAAGAGCGCGGCCCAGATGCACGACGCAGTAATGTCGCGCGTCCGCGACGCCGACGTCTTCGTTGCCGTGGCGGCGGTCGCCGATTACACGCCGTCGCAAACGTCGGAGCGCAAGCTGAAGAAGCGGGGCGAGCCGTTGACCATCACATTGGAACCGACGAAGGACATCCTTGCCACTGTCGCATCGCTTGCCTCTCCGCCGTTCTGCGTCGGCTTCGCCGCCGAGAGCCACGACGTCATCGAGCACGCCGAGACCAAGCGCAGGCGCAAGAAGCTGCCGCTGTTGATCGCCAATCGCGCGCAAGACGCGCTTGGCAGCGACGAGAACGAAGTGACGTTGCTGGACGATACTGGTTCGCATCCGATGCCAAGGATGAGCAAGACGGCGCTCGGGAGGCGGCTTGTCGCGGAGATCGCGAACCGGCTCGGCAAGTGACGTGATGGCCTTCGGCCGAACGTCGGATGACAGGACAGGCCGTTCGCCGAATACGCTGCAAGCGTCCGACTCACTCCTTACTTCCTTGCCGGTCGACAACGCCGCGACCGGGCTTCGATTCGCGACGAATGGATCGAGCGCGTGATCAGCTACCCGGTCGCGCGAACGATACAATCCGATCGCAGGATTCGCCTATGGGATGGATCGCCGAAGAGTGCCGTTACCTCGGGGTCGTGCTGCTGCAGGACGGCGTCACCGTACACAACGCGTTCTTCGATCGTAGGTTCGTGCCATGAAGGTTCGATATTTCACGGACACCGATACTCTCTGGATCGAGTTGCGGCAAAGCGAGATCGCCGAAACGCGCGACCTCGACGAGAATACGCTGGCCGATCTGGACGCGAACGGCAGCATCTGCTCATCACCTTCGAGCATGCATCTGAACGCACTGACGTTTCGGGCGTCACGTTCGAACACGTCGCGGCGTAGGCCTGCGACGGTCGCGTGACTCCGCTTCAACGGTGAGCGAGTCCCCCCCCGAAGTCGCGATCGATGTTCGGGTCCTCGACGAGCGGGTTCGCGAGTTGCTGCCCGCTTACGCATCAATCGGCGCGGCCGGCATGGATTTACGCGCGTGCGTTGATGCGCCGTTGACCGTCGAAGCCGGCGAAACGCATCTCATTCCGACCGGCGTTTCGATTCACATCGGCGATCCCGGCTACGCCGCGTTGATCCTTCCTCGTTCGGGCTTGGGCCACAAGCACGGCATCGTCCTGGGCAACCTCGTCGGGCTGATCGACTCCGATTACCAGGGGCCGCTGATGGTCAGTTGCTGGAACCGCGGGCGCCAGCCGTTCACGTTGCAACCGCTGGACCGGTTAGCGCAGCTTGTGATCGTGCCAATCGTCCAGGCGCGGTTTCGGGTGGTGGATCGATTTGAGGAAAGCAATCGCGCGGCGGGTGGCTTCGGCAGCACAGGCCGGCGTTGAGGGTTCAGGCTTGCTTATTCATGGCAGCAAAACCTCGCAGGAGGTTGAACATCGGCTCTTCCTGCGCGTTCTTCGGCAGTTTTGCCAGCTCTCGCTCCAGAAGGCTTGAAGCGCCCTTTGCGTCGCCCATGGCGAGCAGTCCCGTAGCACTGGCGATGATCGCATAGCCCCTCATCTCCGGCCGCATTTGTTTCACCGTGGTCAACAAACGCTGACCTTGCTCGGCCATTTTCCGCGCATGGCGGGCTCCGGCAGCTTCGAACAGCGCGAGCCACTCCAAGTCTTGCGGCGTAAGCATTCGCAAGCAGGGTGCAGCGCGAACGCCGGCCCAGAACTCCGTTGCTTCCGTCTTTGAAAGAAAGGGATTGGCGTACGCTGCGACGTCGCGAAGCATTGCGGAGGCAGTTACGTTCGGTGGCAGCGCCGAACAATGCCAAAGATGCGACCGCAACAATCCTAGATCGCGCGGGAGCGGAACCTTCGTCTCGTCGTGTCGGCCGCTAAGCAACCACGCTGCCGACACCTGTGCGGTATGAATCGCTTCACGACGCTCGACTTGTGCCTTGCCCGGTCCAATCGACACCGGAACAAGCTCCGTCCGGCGTTCCAACATTTCGATGACGGGTAATGGCGACATCGGGATCTGGATGAACGCTAGCGCCTGACCACCGATGAAGCGAGCACGCGGGGCACCAAGGTCTACAAGCGGGTAAAAGTCGGAATTGGCGCGAGGGGCGGTACGATTTAACCAAGCGCGAACACCAAGCGCTCCCGTCAGGCGTCGGGCTTCGATCTCATCGAGCGAACCCATCTGCAAACGGTCCAGCGTCGGCCGCAACCGCTCGAAACGGGTGAAAGCGACGTCCGGTGCGGGAAGTTTCTTGTTGCTGGCGACCAAAATCATGTCCCCGCCATTGGACGTGTAAACCGCGTAATCAGCGAACTCATCGTCCATTGCCCGCATGATCGTGCCGAGCAAAGCATTGGAAAATTCGTAAGTCTGTATCCACTGAACAAAAATGCCGCCGTCGGTCAACTGCCGCTTCACGCGTTGATAGAACTCTGCCGTGAACAGGCTGGCGACTCCGCTGACCCAGGGATTCGACGGCTCTGAAACGATAAGGTCATAGCGAAGAGCGCTGCGAGCGAAATACGACTTCGCATCGTCGATGATGATGCGACTGCGCGGATCGACGTAGGCCGCCTCGACCGGCGCACCGAACAGGCGAGCACCTTCCACCATGGCCGGCTCGATCTCGATCGTATCCACGCGCTTGAGCAGCGGCGAGCCGAGCAACGTCGCAGTGGTCATCCCCGAACCGAAGCCGATGACCGCTGCATTCTCGACGTTCGGGCGATACACAAGCGGGACGATGGCCGTAAGGGCCATCGTGTACTCGTCCGGCGAAGGTTTCGACGGGTCGTACGCAATGCTTGCGTCCGACTTTCCGTTCGTCCGAATCGACGTAGCATCTTCGCTTCTGATAACGGCAATGTTGGCCGTTTTGCCGACGTTGTGGTAGACGATCTTGAACTCATCAAGCAGGCGTGCCACCCCATGCCGATAGACGCCGGATGCCATGCGCTCCGGAACGATCGGTACGAGAGCAGCAACAGCCAATAGAACGGCGACACCGGCGAACGCGAGCGCTTGCGCGAGCCCACCCGATCGATTCGTACGTTGATTGCGCAACAACGCGAATGCCAAGCCGATATCGATTGCCGCGCCGAGCAACAGTGCTCCTTTCAGCCCAAGCAGCGGCAGCGCGAAATGAACTGCGATGATCACGCCGACGATCGCGCCGAAGGTGTTGGCCGCGTAGACAAACCCGATGGCGCGCTCGCCCTGTGCACCCCGCAGAAGCGCCGTCGTGATCAAAGGAAGAGTCATACCGGCAAGAAACGTTGCCGGAAGCATGACCACCAGAGCCAGGCCGTGACTGAGTACGTTATAGACGACGTAGCCGTTCTCCGTGCGATTAAGGCTCTGTATCAGCCAAGCGAGCACGTCGAAGGTCTTGTCGTAGACCGGCAGCGTCAACACCGCAGCAACGCCCATCAGTACCTGAACAATCGCGAGCGTCGCTATAAGATCCTTGAACCGGTCGATCCGAGTGCGAACCCACAAACCGCCGAGCGCAAGCCCAAGAATAAAGGCGGCGAGCATCAGCTCGAACGCGTCGGTCGACGCACCGATGACCAGCGACAGCATGCGAATCCAGGCGATCTCGTAGATGAACGACGAAAGTCCGGTCAGAGCCGCGACGACCAGCATCATGCGACGGAACGTCGACGAGTCGGAAACGGTTTCGGTGCCGGAAGTCAAGCCTTCGTACTGCGTTCCTTTGCTGCACGCATAGGCGCCTATTGCGACGGCGATATTGAGCAATCCTGCGGTCAATAGCGATCCCGGGAGACCCATCGCCGGAATAAGAATGAATGCGGAGGCGAGCACTCCAGCTACCGCACCTATGCTGTTTAGGAAGTAGAACGACGCGATCTTGGATCCCGGATTGACGGGCGCAAGTCTGAGCACACCGGCGGTCATCAACGGGAATGTCGTGCCCAAAAGAATGGACTGCGGAAGAATCAGAGCGGCTGCAACCGCCCACTGCGCGACGCACGGCGCTTCAGCGACACACATCGCCGGAAGCAGCGCCGAATAGCTCCATTCCGTCACCGAAACGAACAAGCCGTGAAAGACGAGGGAAATCGCTCCAACGGCTGCTTCAACGCCCGCGTACGCCACGAGCGGAGATCGGATTTTCTGAGCCACTCTTCCAACTAGTGCGGCGCCCAGCGCCATGCCGCCAATGAAAACGACTAATACGACGGTCTGCGCATAAGCTGCATGTCCGACGAAGAGCTTCAGATAGTGCGACCATATCGACTCGTAGATCAGGCCGCAGAATCCTGACACGACGAAGATCGCGGACAGAAACGCGAGTCTGTAATCGCGCGGCAGCTTGCGAGCGCCGAGAGTGTCGCCTGAAAGGGCAAGGGTGTCGTTTAGCATGGCGTAAGCATCTTCCGCGGCGCGTTGGCGAATCCAACAAAAACGGGGCGCGTGTGCGCCCCGTTTTGAGATGCTGTGTAGATCTTACGTACGCAGGTTCGCCGGAAGGCAGCGGTCTGCGAATGCCGAGGCCGTCTTCTTGAACTGGCAAGATCCCGGCTTCGCAACGCAATCGGCCGTCAGTACCAGATCGCCAGCGGCTGCGCCGCAAGTAGCGGCTTGGAGGCCGGTATAGCCAATGGTGATGTCCGCGCCTGCGACGGTGATGCCAGTGACGTTGTTGCCCTTGATATCGGCCGCGGCTTGCAGTCCGGCAGCCGCATTGTTGGCGGGGTACTTGTTCTCAGAGCTGTAGTACTCGGCCATCGCCGTCTTCGCCGCATTCGACAGCTGCAGCCCTTCCGAAATACGAGCGCGGTTCGTGTACTCCGCATACTGCGGAATGGCAATCGCCGCGAGAATCCCGATGATCGCGACGACGATCATCAGTTCGATCAACGTAAAACCTTGTTGTACGCGCTTCATTTTGAAAGCTCCTTGTTCACGAGGGAAGGTACGATCTATTCCCGCACCCAGCGATGCTGGCGGATAGTTTGCAAGCGATGTGCCAAGCGGCGCCCAAGTCGGGGCTCCGCCGGTCGCTTGGACGTAAATCCCTGAATTGAGGCGAGAAAACCCAGCTTCTACCAAAGACCTAGGCCGTTTTTCTTAAGGCCTCCGGTCGGCCGCACGAGCCGCGTCTGCCATTGCAGCGACCCGCCGCGCAGTCCGGAAGTGACGCACTGCGTCACCAAGGCCCCTCACCCGCCTTATCGGCAAGTCCGACGCTGCGCCTCACAACGCCGGTCGAAAAACAACCCGCGTGCCGGCGATCCGGATTTCGTCTCCACCTTTCAGCAGAGCGCCTTCGTCACCCAGTGGCGAACCATTCACCGTGGCACGTAGCAATCCTTCGACGTGCAGCAATCTGAAGCCCTCGCCATCCCGGCGCAGCACCGCAACCGCTTCGCCAATGCGACCCATCACGAAATCTTCACGCCCCACTTGCACGACCGTGCCCGCGCTCGGTCCGTCGAGCACTTCGAGCGCAGGCGCATCGGCGGGCGCGTCGCCTTTCGACGTGCTGTCGAGCAGCGCTTCGACGGGCTCTGAACCAGTGGCTTCTTCGCGCGCCGGCGCTAGTGATTCGCTGGCGTTCGTCGTCGCCAAACCGACGACTTCACGCGCATTCTCCGTCGACACGGCCCTCGACGACGTACGCGCGCGCGTAATCACGGTCGTCTCGTCGTCGCCGATCGTCGCGCCACCGTTCTCGGTGACCGCCACCGGGACGTCGAGCCGCGACATCGGCGTGACGACATAAGCGCCGGACACATAAGTGAGCGTGTGCCGGCCGATGTCGATCTCGTCATGATCGCGCAGGAAGTGCTTGGTGATCGGCTTGCCATTGACCAGCGTGCCGTTCGTCGAACCCAGGTCCTCGAGAAAGGAGTCATCGAGAATCGTCACGACGGCCGCATGCTCGCCGCTGACGGCTGGGAACGGCAGGCAGATGTCGTTGTCGGCGCGCCGGCCGATCATCACGCGCTCGCGCTCGAGCAGGTACTCGCGCGTGGCGCCATCGGGAAGTTTCAGGATCAGCTTGCCCATCGACGACGCACGAACCGAGCTTGCACCTAGGCGCTCTTGCGCTTCGCAAGAAAGCGCTGCGCCCATCCGCCGGTCGGCAGGAACTCGGCCGGCACGCGCACGAGGATGACCGAGATGTTGTCGCGGCCGCCGTTGCTGTTCGCCAGATCGACGAGCTCGGCAGCAGCAGTCGGCAATTCACTACGCTTCCCGTCGATGATCGAATGAACGACGTCCTGATCGACCATGTCGGTCAACCCGTCCGAGCACAACAGATAGATGTCGTTCGCTTCCAGGCGGTACTCGGCGATGTCGGCGGGAACAATCGCTTCGATGCCGAGCGCGCGCGTCACCAGGTTCTTGTTCATCGAGTAGCGCGCCTGCTCGGCGGAAAGCTGGCCGCTGTCGATCTGCTCCTGCAAGAGCGAATGGTCGTGCGTCAGCTGCTCGAACTTGTCGGCGCGCAGCCGATAGCAACGCGAGTCGCCGATGTGGCCGATCGACACGCGGTTTGCGTGAAACACCGCGGCGACGATCGTCGTCCCCATGCCGGCGCATTCCGGTCGCGCTTGCGCCGCTTCGTAGATGCCCTTGTTCGCCGACGCGATCTGCTGCGAGAGCAAGAGCGCGGCATGGGTGAGCCCGCTCTGCACGTCGACCTTCGCGAGCTCGCGACCGGAGCGCAGCTCGGGCATCAGCCCGTTCGAGACGACGTTGACCGCGATGCCGCTCGCGACCTCGCCGGCGCTATAGCCGCCCATGCCGTCGGCAAGGACGGCAAGCCCCGCGTCACCGTCGACGAAAACCGCGTCCTCGTTGTGCGTCCGCACCATGCCCGGGTGCGACAAGCTGGCGACGTCGAGCGGAACGCGATCGTTCATGGAGGCAGCGGGGGTCGACACCGGCGTAACGAGCTGACCTGGGAGTCGCGAGTTTAGCGGGCGCCGGCACAACGTGCATCGCTACCGCGTCCGTTCAACCGACGATTTGCGCCGCCTAGGTCCGCGAAAGCACCGACTTCAACAGTTTTCCCATCTCCGCGGGATTGCGCGTCACCTTGATGCCGGCCGCGTCCATCGCGGCGAGCTTCTCCTCGGCCGTCCCCTTGCCGCCCGAGATGATCGCGCCGGCATGACCCATGCGCTTGCCCGGGGGCGCCGTCACACCGGCGATGAAGCCGACGACCGGCTTTCGCATGTTGCCCTTCACCCACTGCGCGGCGGTCTCCTCGTCGCTGCCGCCGATCTCGCCGATCATGACGACGGCATCGGTTTCGTCGTCGTCGTTGAACAGGCGCAGCACGTCGACGTGCTTCAACCCGTTCACCGGATCGCCGCCGATGCCGACGGCGCTCGATTGACCGATGCCGAGCTCGGTCAGTTGCCCGACGGCTTCGTAGGTCAGCGTGCCCGACCGCGACACCACGCCGACCCGCCCTTTCTTGTGAATATGGCCGGGCATGATGCCGATCTTGAGCTCGTCCGGCGTGATTACGCCGGGACAGTTCGGCCCCAGCAGCAGCGTCTTCTTCTCCTGCATCCGGTAACGCGTGCGGATCATGTCCCGCACCGGAATGCCTTCGGTGATGGCGATGACCAGATCGAGCTCCGCATCGACCGCCTCGTCGATCGCTGCAGCCGCATACGGCGGCGGCACGTAGATCACGCTGACCGTCGCACCGGTCGCCTCCTTCGCCTCGCGAACCGTCGCGTATACCGGGATGCCTTCGAAATCCTCGCCGGCGCGTTTCGGATTGACGCCGGCGACGAACGCGTTCCTGCCGTTCGCATACTCGCGACACATGCGCGTGTGGAACTGCCCGGTCTTGCCGGTGATGCCCTGCGTCATGACGCGCGTGTCGCCATCGACGAGGATGCTCATCGTCGTTCGACCGCCGCGACGATCTTCTGCGCGGCGTCCTCCATGTTGTCGGCGCTGATGATCGGCAGGCCCGAGTTCTTCAGGATCTCGCGCCCGAGCTCCTCGTTCGTCCCCTTCATGCGCACGACGAGCGGCACGCCGAGCTTCGTCTCGTTCGCGGCCGCGATGATGCCGTTCGCAATCGTGTCGCAGCGCATGATGCCGCCGAAGATGTTGACCAGGATGCCCTTCACCTTCGGGTTGCCGAGCATGATCTTGAACGCAGCAGTCACTTTCTCGGTCGACGCGCCGCCGCCGACATCGAGGAAGTTGGCCGGCTCGCCGCCGAAGAGCTTGATCGTGTCCATCGTCGCCATCGCGAGGCCAGCGCCGTTGACGAGGCAGCCGATGTCGCCATCGAGCGAGATGTACGAGAGATCGAACTTCGACGCCTCGACTTCCGCCGGATCCTCCTCGTCCAGGTCGCGAAGCGAAACCAGCTCGGGATGCCGGAACATCGCGTTCGCATCGAAGTTGAGCTTCGCGTCCAGCGCGACGACCTTGCCGTCGCCGGTCAAGACAAGCGGATTGATCTCCGCGAGCGTCGCATCGGTCTCGTCATACAGCGTGTGTAGCCGCTGCAGGATGTCCCGCGCCTCCGGTGCGCTTGCTTGCGGAATACCGATCTTGCGAGCGACATCGCCCGCTTGCTCGTTGGTCAACCCATCGATCGGATCGATCGCGACGCGGATGATCTTCTCGGGCGAGACCTTCGCGACTTCCTCGATATCCATGCCGCCTTCGGCGCTCGCCATCAACGTCACGCGCTGGGCCGCACGGTCGAGCACCATGCCGATGTAGAACTCCTTCTCGATGTCGAGCCCTTCCTCGACGAGGAGCCGTTGCACCTTTTGACCTTCGGGTCCCGTCTGCCGCGTGACGAGCTGCATGCCCAGAATCTGCGAGGCGAGCTTCTCGACATCCTCGACCGAGCGCGCGATCTTGACGCCGCCACCCTTGCCGCGGCCACCGGCGTGTATCTGCGCCTTGACGACGTAGACCGGACCGCCGAGCGACTTGGCAGCCGCGACGGCTTCGGGGACGCTGAATGCGGGCAATCCGCGCGGCACGGGCAACCCGTAACGACGAAACAGCTCCTTGCCCTGGTACTCGTGAACCTTCATGGACCGGCACCCTCGAGCACATTGTTCGAAGCGTTGCGGAACCACTTCGGGTAGTAGCGGCGCACAACGTTACCGGTCGTGTCGAGCGCGTGACATCTGTCGAGCTGGAACGGCTTGTCGATGCCGTCATCCTCGCGGGGCTTCAGTCCCGCCAACGTCTGGACAGCGGCGGTAGGAAGGTTGCCGAGCAACTCGTTGACATGCGTGCATCCGGCAATGCCACCGAGCGCGTCGTGAACGCGACGGCGAAACCCGGTCATCAGGTTCGCGCCGATGAGCTGCTCGTACGCGGCTACGATCGACTCGCAGCCGCCCGGATACGGGACGGCGTCCATCGACACCTCGATTGCGCGAATGGCGAGCGACACGTCGAGCGTCACGCGAACGGCAATCGCGTGTACCGGATCGCCTGCGCGGCGAACGCCGGTGAGAAGCGTCAGATCGTCGTCCTTGACGTCGGTCAACCGCGCTTCGATGTCGATCAGCCCATCGTGGCGGACAAAGCCTTCGTAGCGCGTGATGCGCTCATGGATTCGCTTGCGGGATCGCGCGGCGGAGAGCGGCATCGACGTATCGAAGGTCGCGAGGGCGGCCGCGCGACTACAATGTTTGCAAAGCCTGTAATTCTAACCGATGCGCTACGTCCTCGCCCTCGATCAAGGCACGACCAGCTCGCGAGCGATCGTGTTCGACCAATCCGGCAGCGTCGTCGCCTCCGCGCAGCAGGAATTCGCGCAGATCTTTCCACAACCCGGCTGGGTCGAGCACGATCCTTCGGAGATCTTCTCGTCGCAATCGGCGGTCTTGCACGGCGCGCTCGCCAAGGCGCGCATCGGCGCGCGCGATCTCGCCGCGATCGGCATCACCACCCAGCGTGAGACGACGCTCGACTGGGACCGCAAGAGCGGCGAGCCGATCGCGAATGCGATCGTCTGGCAGGACCGGCGCACGGCGCCGACGTGCGATGCGTTGAAGCGCGCCGGGCACGCGACGACATTCGCGCGCAAGACCGGCCTCGTCATCGACGCGTACTTCTCCGGCACGAAGCTCAAGTGGTTGCTCGACCATGTTGGCGGCGCACGCCAGCGCGCTGAGCGCGGCGAGCTCGCCTTCGGCACCGTCGACACATGGCTCGTCTGGCAGTTGACCAGCGGCGGCCATCACATCACCGACATCTCCAACGCAAGCCGCACGCTGCTGTTCGACATCCATGCGCGCCGCTTCGACGAAGAGCTCTGCGCGCTGCTCGACGTGCCGCTCGCGATGCTGCCCGAAGTGGTACCGTCGTCAGGTGTCTGCGCCCATGCGCGCATCGAAGGCGTCGACGTTCCAATCGGCGGCATCGCCGGTGATCAGCAGGCGGCACTGTTCGGCCAGGCCTGCCACGCGCCGGGGCTTGCGAAGAACACCTACGGCACCGGCTGTTTCCTGCTGATGAACACCGGCACGAAGCCGGTCGCATCGACGAACAATCTCGTCACGACCGTGGCGTGGCAACGGAATGGCATCACCGACTACGCGCTCGAAGGCAGCGTGTTCATCGCCGGTGCGGTCGTGCAGTGGTTGCGCGATGGATTGAGGATCATCAACAGCGCCGCGGAAATCGAAGCGCTTGCGCGAAGCGTTCCGGACAACGGCGGCGTCTATTTCGTGCCGGCGTTCGCAGGATTGGGGGCGCCGCATTGGGACGCGTATGCGCGCGGCTCGGTGCTGGGCTTGACGCGTGGCGCAACGGCCGGCCACCTCGCGCGGGCGGCGCTCGAGTCGATCGCTTTCCAGAGCGCGGACCTGTTGTCGGCGATGGAGAGCGACGCACGATTGCAGCTTGCGGAGCTGCGCGTCGATGGCGGCGCAACGGCGAACGATCTGCTGATGCAATTTCAGGCGGACCTGCTCGGCGTGCCGGTCGTGCGACCCGTCGTCGCCGAAACAACCGCGCTTGGCGCTGCGTATCTGGCGGGATTGGCCGTCGGGTTCTGGAAGAATGCCGACGATGTCGCGCGGAACTGGCGAATCGACAAGCGCTACGAGCCGGCGATGTCGCGCGATCGCGCGAACCAATTGCGCGCGTGGTGGGCCAAAGCCGTCGAGCGATCGAAGGACTGGGCGAGCGATGCGTAAGATCCGATCATGAACGCGCGCGCATTGCTCACGCCCCGCTCGGCGACGACGGTCCTCGCCTGCGCGTGCATCGTGCTCACGATCTCGATGGGCATCCGCCACGGCTTCGGCCTGTTCTTGCAGCCGATGTCGACCGACCTGAACTGGGGGCGCGAGACGTTCGCGCTGGCGATGGCGGTGCAGAACCTGATGTGGGGTGTCACACAGCCGTTCACAGGCATGCTCGCCGACCGCTACGGGACGGCGAAGATCGTGTTCGTCGGCGCCGTGCTGTATGTCCTCGGCCTCTTCACGATGGCGCACGCGACCACGCCAGCAATGCTGGTACTGACCGCCGGCGTTCTCATCGGCACAGGACTTTCGGGCCTTACGTTCTCAATAGTCGCGGGCGTTCTCGGCCGTCGCTATCCGCCGGAGAAGCGCAGCATGGTGCTCGGCGTCTCCGCGGCGGCGGGATCGTTCGGACAGTTCGCGATGCTTCCGGCGACGCAGTTTCTGTTGTCGACGCTCGGCTGGTACGGGGCGCTGATCGCGCTTGGCGTCATCGGGCTGGCGATCGTGCCGCTTGCGGCTGCGCTGGTCGAGAAGCGCATCGATGCCACGCACGGTCCGACGCAATCGGTGAAGGAGGCGTTGCGCGAGGCATTTGCGCATCGCGGCTATGTGCTCCTGACCGTCGGCTTCTTCGTCTGCGGGTTTCAGGTCGTCTTCATCGGCGTGCACCTGCCGTCGTTCCTCGCCGACCGCGGCATGCCGATGAGCGTTGCCGTGATGGCGCTCGCGCTGATCGGCCTGTTCAACATCATCGGCACGTTCACCACCGGCTGGCTCGGCAGCCGCGTGCCGAAGCGTTACATCCTGTCGACGATCTACTTCGCGCGCGCCGTCGCGATCGCGATCTTTCTCGTCGTGCCGCTCTCCGTCGCAAGCGTCTACGCGTTCGCGATTGCGATCGGCCTGCTGTGGCTCTCGACCGTGCCGCCGACCAACGGCATCGTCGCGCAGGTCTTCGGCGTCCGCTATCTGTCGATGCTCGCCGGCTTCACGTTCCTCTCGCACCAGCTTGGGAGCTTTCTCGGCGCGTGGCTCGGCGGGAAACTGTTCGACACGCTCGGCAGCTACGATCTCGTCTGGTACCTGTCGATCGCGCTCGGCGTCCTCGCGGGATTGATCAACCTGCCGATCGACGAGAAGGAGATTCGTCGGGCCGGGATGACGACGCAGGCTAAGCCCGCCGCATAAGTTTTGTCGTTTGGTAGCCGTTATCGGCGAGCGCCGACAGGCGGCCCTTAGGCGCTCGCCTGTTTTACACCCCGACGAAAAACGTGCGCCCGGGACCGTACGTCATCCACGGCCCCACGGCGGCGTTTTTCGTCGGTCACTGCGCGGACGCGCTTTTCGTCCGATACAGTTTCTCGATCGACTCCACCAACCGATCGAGATCCACCGGCTTCACCATGTGCAGCTGGAACCCAGCCTTGCGCGAGCGCTCGATCTCTTCGGGACCGCCGTAGCCGCTGTACGCGATCGCTGGCGAATCGCGGTTGAGCTTGCCATCGCGAAGCTTCGCCAGCATCGTGTAGCCATCCATCTCGGGCATCGCGATGTCCGAGATGATCACGTCGAAGGTTTCCTGCTGCGCGCGGCGGATCGCCTCGCGCGCCGTGGTCTCGATCGCGACCGCCGCCCCCTCGAGTTGCAGCAGCTCGCGCATCGCATCGGCGTTGCCCGCTGCGTCGTCGATGACCAGAAGCCGGACACCGCTCAACCGGCTCACGGCTGTATTCGCCGGCGCCGCGCCGCGCGAGCCGGCCGGCGTATAGCCGTCCTGCGCCGGTAGATACACGGTGAATCGTGCGCCCTTGCCGCGACCTTCGGAGAACGCCTCCACGCGTCCTCCGTGCAGCTCGACCAACTGCTTCACGAGCGCGAGCCCAATGCCCATGCCGCCGCGCTTGCGCGTCGTGCTGGAATCGACCTGCTTGAACCACTCGAAGATCATCGGCATCGCTTCACGCGAGATCCCTTCGCCGGTATCCTCGACGTCGAGTCGCACCTGCTCGCCTTCGCGCACGAGCCGGACGGAAACGCGCCCGCCCTGCGGCGTGAATTTGATCGCGTTCGAAAGCAGGTTCCACGCGATCTGCTTCACGCGCACCGCGTCCGCCGCGATGATGATCGGCTCCTTCGGCAGCTCGACCTCGAGCGTGATGTCGTTCGCGTCGGCCTCGTGACGCAATGCGCCGATCGAGTCGGCGATCAGGAATGGCAGCGGCACCAGCTGGCGGTCGATCGTCAGCTTGCCGGTGCGCGCCCGCGACACGTCGAGCAGGTCATCGACGAACTTGCTCTGCGCGCGCACCGTCTGGTTGATCACATCTGCCGCGGCCGCAAGCCGCGGAGTGCGCTTCAGCTCCGGCGCGCGGGTCAGGATTTCCGACTGCATCAGGATCAGCGCCAGAGGATTTCGCAGCTCATGCGACAGCGTCGCGAGGAACTCGTCCTTCGTCTGATTCGCCTCCTCGGCCGCCGAGCGGATGCGGCGCTCTTGGGCGAGAAGCTCGTCGCGACGCTGCGAGGCCATGCGCTGCGCAGTCAAGTCGCGTAACAGCTTCACGTACCCCTTCTGCTCCGGGTCGTCGAGCGGCGCCGCGATGCCGCTCGCAAAGAACGTCGTCCCGTCCTTGCGCAGCTGCCAGCGCTCGTCCTCAGCCCGTCCCACCTGCCGCGCCGTACGCATTTCCAGATCAGGGACGCCGGCAGCACGATCCTCCGGCGTGAACAGCAGCTCGAACGGCTGGCCGATGATCTCGCTCGCCGAGTAGCCGAAGATGATCTCGGCGCCGGCATTCCATGTCTTGATCACGCCGTGCTCGTCCAACGTCAGGATCGCATAATCGTGAACGCTGTCGACAACGAGCTCCGCCCACGCCGCGCTCCGCTGCCCGCGCGCCTCGACGCGCCGGCGCTGCGTGATGTCGACCAGCGTGACGACGGCGCCGCGAATCCTGTCGTCGTTCGTCCGATACGGCAGCACGCGCACGATGAACCAGCGGTCGTCGTTGCTGCGCACCTCGTGCTCGGCCTGGTGCAGCGTCTCGAACACGTGCGCGATCGTCGCCGCGAGGTCGAGGTCGATCAGCCGGTGCGTGATGTCCATCAGCGGACGTCCCAGGTCCGTCGGGATCAGGTTGAACACCTGCCGCGCGTAGGGTGTGTAGCGCATGACGCGCATGTCACGGTCGATGAACAGCGCCGCGATGCCGGTCGCGGTGATGAAGTTATGCAGGTCGTCGGACACGCGCGTCGTCTCGTCGACCTTGTTCTTCAGCTCCTGGTTGACCGTCGAAAGCTCCTCGTTGATCGATTGCAGCTCCTCCTTGCCGGTTTCAAGCTCCTCGGTCGTCGCGCGGAGCTCTTCGTTGGTCGCCTGCAGCTCCTCGTTGCTGGCCTTGAGCTCCTCGTTCTGCACTTCGTACTGCTCGACCGCGGTGCGCAGCTGCGCTTCCATGTCGTGCAGCCGCTGCTCGAGCGCGATCGACCCGTTGTCGTCATCGCGGGGCTCCGGCCGGGCCGGCGGCGGACTTTCGCCCGAAGGCTCGGTGAAGATGATCAATGCATAGGTGCGCGCCGACGACTTGTCGCGGATCGGATGGACTTTGACGTCGACCGAGACCATCATCGGCCCGCGTCGAAACGGCAGCCCTTTGCGATCGACGGTGCGCATCGCGCGCATCGCCTGCTCGACCGCGCCCTTGAGCTCGTAGCGAAGCTCGTCGACGGCCGCCTTGAACAGGTTCATCGACGGCTCGCCGGACGTGAAGCGCAGGTAATGGCCCGCGTTGTCCGACAGGTGAACGATGTCGAGACGATCGTCGACGACCAGCGACGGCGGTGCGTAATGCTCGAGCATCCGATGATGCAGCTCGCCGTAGCCGACGAGCCGCCGACCGCCCGCCGAGAGCATCTCGGCGGGCAGCCGCGCGTTGTGCACCGGCGGCAGCGAACCGACCGTCATGCCCATGCGCGCACGCGGCTGCTGCGCGAAGATGCGATGCGTCTTGTCGATCGGAAGAAACCCGTCGTGGCCGTCCTCGACCGACTCGGACATGCCGAGGATCAGCGTGCCGTCCGGCCGCAGCGCGAAGTGCAAAAGGTCGAGCACTTTCGACTGGAGGTGACGGTTCAGGTAGATCAGAACGTTCCGGCAGCTGACCAGGTCGACTCGCGAGAACGGCGGGTCCTGGATCACGTTGTGCACGGCGAACATCACCATCTCGCGAAGGTGCTTGGCAATGCGGTAGCCGCTACCCTCGCGAACGAAGAACCGTCGCAGGCGCTCCGGCGTCATCTGCTCCGCGATCGTGTCCGGGTAGAGGCCCGTGCGCGCGAAGGCGAGCGCCTCTTCGTCGATGTCGGTCGCGAACACGCTGATCGGAGCCGGGTTCGTCATCGTGCTCGCATACTCCGACAACAGCATCACCAGCGAGTAGACCTCTTCACCGGTTGCGCACCCCACAACCCAGATACGGATCGGCTCGCTCTCGTTTCTTGCGAACAACCCAGGGACGATCTGCTTCTCGATCGCGGTGAACGCGTTGGCGTCACG
>DATLNR010000013.1:0-14470 GCA_035536655.1 Casimicrobiaceae bacterium | reverse complement strand
ACCGCAGCGAGCCGCTCGCGATAACCTGTGATGGCGACGAACGCAGGCAACTGCATCAGCAGACGCGCCAGCGAGAATCCCATCTGCAGCGTCTCCGCGCGCAGCTCGGCTGTTTCACGGCTGGCAACAAACCCGGCGTCGAGTTTCGCGACGTTATCGTCTTCACCGGCGGCCCACGCGCGAACCTGCGTAGCCACGAGCGGCGCTTCCCAGCGCCCGATGCCGATGACCAGACTGTCGCCCAGCCAGTCCGCGGTCGTCGCTTCGTCGACGACAAGTCTCGCGTCGACCGCCGATTCGAGCGCCTGTGAATAGGTATAGGCACCCACCGGCAACGTCGGACTCGCAAGCTGCAGCAAGCGCAACAACGCGAGGCTCATGACGCGAACCCATGAATGCGCGCTTCCGACGACTTCCCGTGTTGATGACCATGCGCATAGGCCCCCGCCTCGGGCTCGAACGGCGCCGTCACGCACGTCACCGTGACGCCGAGACCTTCGAGCATCGTCTGCAGCACGTGATCGACCTGCAGGCGAAGCCACCCGTCGCCGACCTCGACGGCGACATGACGATTGCCGAGGTGATAGGCCGCGCGCGCCTGGAGCTCGCCCGTGCACGTCGCTTGCAGCAACGCTTCGGGCGCCGCGACGATCTCGACGATGCGACCATCGGAAGCGTGCACGTGATCGCCGCCGCGCAACAGCGTTCCGCGCGGCAGCAGCACGCCCACGGCATCGCCCGACGCGAGCACCGCGCGAAATCGCGAACGGCTGCGCATTTCGAACGGCAACGCGAGCCGGTCGTCAGCAGACGTTGCAACCGCTTCACAGCGCGCATCGATGACGAGATCGGAATAGCTCATCAGAAAAGAAAATAGCGTTGCGCGAGCGGCAGGACATGCGCGGGCTCGCAAGTCATCAGCTCGCCGTTGGCGCGCACCTCGTAGGTTTCGGGATCGACCTCGATCGTCGGTTGCCAGTCGTTGTGCACCATGTCGCGCTTGCGCACGCCGCGGATGCCGCGCACGGCGACGAGCGGCCGCGAGAGCCCGAGCTGTTCGAGCGATCCAGCTTCGAGCGCGGCTTGCGAAACGAACGTTACGGCAGTCTTCAACGCCCCGCCGAACGCGCCGAACATCGGCCGGTAGTGCGTCGGCTGCGGCGTGGGGATCGACGCGTTCGGATCGCCCATCACCGCCGCCGCGATCATGCCGCCCTTGATCACCAGCTGCGGCTTGACGCCGAAGAACGCCGGCTTCCACAGCACGAGATCCGCAAGCTTTCCCGGCTCGATCGAACCCACTTCGTGCGCGATGCCATGCGCGAGCGCCGGATTCATCGTGTACTTGGCGACGTAGCGCTTCACGCGCGCGTTGTCTGCGCGCGACGTATCGCCGGCCAGCGCCCCGCGCTGAACCTTCATCTTGTGCGCCGTCTGCCAGCAGCGCAGCACGACCTCGCCGACGCGGCCCATCGCCTGCGAATCCGACGAGTACATGCTGAGCGCCCCGAGGTCGTGCAGCACGTCCTCGGCGGCGATGGTCTCGCGACGGATGCGGCTCTCGGCGAACGCGATGTCCTCGGCGATCGACGCGTCGAGATGGTGGCAGACCATCAGCATGTCGAGATGCTCGTCGAGCGTGTTGATCGTGTATGGTCGCGTCGGATTCGTCGACGATGGCAGCACGTTGGCGAGGGCGGCGACCTTGATGATGTCCGGCGCGTGACCGCCGCCCGCTCCTTCGGTGTGGAACGAGTGGATCGTCCGGTCCTTGAATGCGGCGATCGTCGCTTCGACGAAGCCGGACTCGTTCAGCGTGTCGGTGTGGATCGCGACCTGTGTATCGGTTTCTTCGGCGACCGACAGGCAGTTGTCGATAGCGGCTGGTGTCGTGCCCCAATCTTCATGCAACTTCAATCCGACTGCGCCGGCGACGATCTGCTCTCGCAAGGGCTCCGGTCGCGATGCATTGCCCTTGCCGAGGAAGCCCAGGTTCATCGGAAACGCCTCGGCCGCCTGCAGCATCCGTCCGATATGCCAAGGGCCGGGCGTGCACGTCGTGGCCGCGGTTCCCGTCGCAGGTCCCGTGCCGCCGCCGATCATCGTCGTGACGCCCGACATCAGCGCCTCGTCGATCTGTTGCGGGCAGATGAAGTGGATGTGCGTGTCGATGCCGCCCGCAGTGACGATCATCCCCTCGCCGGCGATGATCTCGGTGCCAGCACCGATCGCGATCGTCACGCCGGGTTGAACATCGGGATTTCCGGCCTTGCCGATCGCTTGGATGCGTCCGTTCTTGAGCCCGATGTCGGCCTTGACGATAGCCCGGTGATCGACGATCACGGCATTCGTGATCACCGTATCGGCCACCTCGGCCGCTATGCGCTGGCCCTGACCCATGCCGTCGCGAATGACCTTGCCGCCGCCGAACTTCACTTCCTCGCCGTAGATCGCGTGATCGTGTTCGATTTCGATCCACAACTCCGTGTCGGCGAGACGCACGCGATCGCCGACCGTCGGGCCGAACATCTCCGCATACGCACGTCGCGAGATCCTCGTCACAGCGGCCCCATCACCTTCGCGTTGAAGCCAACGACGATGCGATCGCCGGCGAAAGCGACGAGCGTCACCGTGCGTGTCTGACCCGGCTCGAAGCGGACGGCGGTTCCTGCCGCGATGTCGAGGCGAAATCCGCGCGCGGCTCCCCGATCGAACGACAGCGCCTCGTTCGTCTCGTAGAAGTGGTAATGCGACCCGACCTGGATCGGGCGGTCGCCGGTGTTCGCGACCTGCAGCGTGATCGTCGGACGGCCGGCGTTCAGCGCAATGTCGCCCGGCTGCGTTTCCATCTCGCCGGGGATCATGGGATCGGGTGGTGCACGGTGACGAGCTTCGTGCCGTCGGGAAACGTCGCCTCGACCTGGATCTCGGGGATCATCTCCGGGACGCCTTCCATCACGTCGTCTCGCGATAGCAGCGTCGTTCCGTCGCTCATCAGCTGGGCAACGGTGCGCCCGTCGCGTGCGCCTTCGAGAATTGCGGCAGACAAGAACGCAACGGCCTCCGGATGGTTGAGCTTCAATCCGCGCGCCTTGCGACGCTCGGCGACGAGCGCGGCGGTGAAGATCAGGAGTTTGTCCTTCTCGCGAGGCGTGAGCTGCATCGTCAGGTGCTCCAGATACGCGGCATCATCGGCTCGCAGCCGGTTAGCGCAGGACGAAGCCGCGACCATACACGAGCGAGCCACTCGCGGGCCGGTTCGCAGCCGGGACCAAGGTAACGAGCGATAAGCAGCCCCGGAACGCTGGTGATCGCGCCTTCACCGACGACCGGCGATTCGTGGCGGCACGCTGTCAACAGATCCGCATCCACGCGCGCCGACGCCGCGAGCAGCGTCCCCACGACTGGATGACCGGCAAGGCCGATCGGCGAACTGAGCAACCGGTCGTTGCCGACGATCGATCCACGCTCGATCCAAAGCGGCGCGCCGTCGCGGACGATGTGCGTAGCGAGCGAGCACTCACCGGTACGAAACGATTCCGCCGAGGCAGTGCGTCCGAGACACAATGTCTCCATGCCGATGAACGTGGCGTCGGCCTCCAACCTGACATCGACCGACATCGAGGCGCGCGCGCCGTCGTAGACGATCGACTCCATCGGCAGCCACTCGAGGACCGCTTTGGCTCCGGCATGCAGATGGACGTTCTGGCTCGCCATCGCACCGCGCGTTCGATACCAACGCGTCGCACCCGGCGTCGTGATCAATGCGCGCGCACCCTCGTGCAGCGTGAAGTCGATCGTCAGTGCATCACCGCCGGCGATGCCCGACGGCGGATGAACGACGATCGCGTGCGCGAGATGCGGTCCTTCCGGAAACAGCGGCTTCTGGATGCGCAACGGGCCTTGGTGGACGCGACGCGTGCAGACCGTCTGCGAACCGCGACGGGCGAATTCGCAGTGAAGCGCCGCCGACCAGCCTTTCGGCTCACACGAACGTTCGAACGGCACCTTTTATACCGAGAGTCGATGTCGCACCCCGTCGCGGTCCATGTCCTCGCCGCGACCCTGGGCGACGATCTCGCCGCGCTCCATGACCAGGTAGCGGTCGGCGAGCAAACGCGCAAAGTCGTAGTACTGCTCGACGAGCAGGATAGCCATTTCGCCGGTCGCGGCCAAGCGCGCGATCGCGCGCTCGATGTCCTTGATGATCGACGGCTGGATGCCCTCGGTCGGCTCGTCGAGGATCAGGAGCCGCGGCGACATCGCGAGCGCGCGCCCGATCGCGAGTTGCTGCTGCTGGCCGCCGGACAGGTCGCCGCCGCGCCGCTTGAGCATCGATCTCAACACGGGGAACATCTCGAAGATCGCTTCGGGGATCGTTGCACTCGGCGGCCGCGTCGCAAGTCCCATGCGCAGGTTCTCGTTCACCGACAGGCGCGGAAAGATCTCGCGGCCCTGCGGCACGTAACCGATGCCGGCACGCACGCGCTCGTGCGACGGCATGCGCGTGACGTCTCGATCGTCGAACATGATGCTGCCGCGCGCCGCCGGGACGAGCCCCATCAGGCAACGCAACAGCGTGCTCTTACCAACGCCATTGCGCCCGATCAGCGCCGTCACCTGCCCCGGCGGAGCGTCGAACGTGACGTTGCGCAGAATGTGGCTGCCGCCGTAGTACTGGTCGAGATTACGAACCGCGAGCATGGACGTGTCTCATCGACCGAGGTAGACCTCGATGACGCGCGGATCGTTCTTCACCGTCGCGAGATCGCCTTCCGCCAGCAGCGCCCCCTCGTGCAGCACCGACACTTTCGCGTCCAGCCGCTCGACGAACGCCATGTCGTGCTCGACGACCATCAGTGAATGCTGGCCAGCAAGATCGAGAATGAGATCCGCAGTGCGTTCCGTCTCGTCGTCGGTCATCCCGGCGACCGGCTCGTCGAGCAGCAGAAGCCGCGGCTCCTGGATCAGCAGCATTCCGATCTCGAGCCATTGCTTCTGCCCATGCGAAAGCGTGCCGGCCGGGCGCTCGGCGTCGGCGGACAGTCGGATGCGCGCGAGCGTCTGCGCCACGCGATCGCGGACTTCATCGTTCACCGCCGCGAACAGCGTAGCCCGCGCGCGTTTGTCGGTCTTGCGCGCGAGCTCGAGGTTCTCGAACACCGTGTGCTGCTCGAAGATCGTCGGCTTCTGGAACTTGCGGCCGATGCCGGCGTGCGCGATCTGCGATTCGGAGAGTCGTGTCAGATCGAGTGTCTGGCCGAAGAACGCGCGACCCGAATCCGGGCGCGTCTTGCCGGTGATGACGTCCATCATCGTCGTCTTGCCGGCACCGTTCGGCCCGATCACGCAACGCAGCTCGCCCGCATCGATCATCATCGATAGGCGGTCGAGCGCACGAAAGCCGTCGAAGCTGACGGTGATGTCCTCGAGATAAAGGATCACTCGATGCGAAAGATCGAGCTCCCCTGGTTTTGCGACGTGGGCGAGACCGGCGCTCGCTTCGCGGCCCGCAACGATGTGCGGCACGTCGATCACGTCCGTCGCGCTCACCGGGCGACCCTCGCCGCGATCGCATCGCGCCATTGCCGTACCACGCCGACGACGCCGTTCGGCAGATACAGCGTGACGATGACGAACAACGTGCCGAGGAAGAACAGCCAGTACTCGGGAAAGCGCACGGTGAACCAGCTCTTCGCGAGGTTGACGAGAAACGCGCCGACGACCGGACCGATCAGCGTTCCCCGCCCGCCGACGGCCACCCAGATCGCGATCTCGATCGAGTTCGTCGGGCTCATCTCGCTCGGATTGATGATGCCGACCTGCGGCACGTAGAGGGCACCCGCAACCGCACAAAGCACCGCCGACAGCGTCCACGCGCAAAGCTTGAACCAGAGCGGGTCGTAGCCGAGGAACCGCGCGCGCGACTCCGCATCGCGGATCGCGGTCAGCACGCGGCCGTACTTCGACGTCACCAGATAGCGGCACAGGAATAGCGTCGCGAGCAGCATCGCGGCGGAGAGCGCGAACAGCACGACGCGCGTCGACGGTGCGGTGATCGGGATGTCGAGAATCCGCTTGAAGTCGGTGAAGCCGTTGTTGCCGCCGAACCCGGTCTCGTTGCGAAAGAACAACAGCATCGCGGCGAACGTCAGCGCCTGCGTGATGATCGAGAAGTAGACGCCCTTGATCCGCGAGCGGAACGCGAAGTAGCCGAACGCGAAGGCGACGAGCGCCGGTACGGTCAGCACGAGCAACACCGACCAGACGAAGCTGTCGCTGCCGTGCCAGAACCACGGCAACACCTTCCAGTCGAGGAACACCATGAAGTCCGGCAGCGCCTCGCGGTAGCTGCCGTCGCGGCCGATCTGGCGCATCAGGTACATGCCGAAGGCGTAACCGCCGAGCGCGAAGAACAAGCCGTGGCCGAGCGAAAGGATGCCGGCGTAGCCCCAGATGAGATCGAGCGCGACGGCCACGATCGCGTAGCACAGCACCTTGCCGATCAGCGTCACGAAGAAATCGGAAACGTGCAGCGGGTGACCGGCGGGCACAGCGAGGTGCAGCACCGGCACGGCGATGAACGCGAACAACGCGAATACGCCCGCGGCAACGAGTGCCGACTTCGGGACCCGCCGGCTCGCTCGCATCACGAGCGGAACGCGCGTTCGCGATCCATCGATCGCGACGGCGATGTCGGTCGCGGCGTTCATCGTTTCAAGACTCGACGGCGCGTCCCTTGATCGCGAACAGCCCCTGCGGTCGTTTCTGGATGAAGACGATGATGAAGACCAGCACGACGATCTTCGCGATCACCGCGCCGGTCCAGCCTTCGAGGAACTTGGTGACGACGCCGAGACCCAGTGCAGCCCACACAGCGCCGGCAAGCTGCCCGACGCCGCCGAGCACGACGACCATGAACGAGTCGACGATGTACGCCTGCCCCATGTCGGGGCCGACGTTCGCGATCTGCGACAGCGCAACGCCGCCGAGACCCGCGATGCCGGCGCCAAGCGCGAACGCCAGCGCGTCGATCCGCGTCGTCGCAACGCCGACGCAGCCGGCCATCGGGCGGTTCTGCGTGACCGCACGAACGAACAAGCCCAGCCGCGTCGTGTTCATCAGCGCCCACATGCCGGCGAGCACGGCAACCGAGAATGCGATGATCACGATGCGGTTCCACGGCAGCACCAGGTTCGGAAGCAGCGCGATGCCGCCGGACATCCACGACGGATTCGCGACCTCGACGTTCTGCGCGCCGAACAGCGTCCGCGCGGCCTGAATCAGGATCAGCGACAGACCGAACGTCGCAAGCAGCGTCTCGAGCGGACGTCCGTAGAGCTTGCGGATCACCAGCCGTTCCATCAGCGCGCCGACGATGGCCGCGCTGAGAAAAGCGATCGGAAGCGCGGCAACCAGATACCAGTCGAGATAAGCCGGCCACTGCGTTCTAAACAGCGCCTGCACCGACCAGGTTGCGTAGGCGCCGACCATCAACAGTTCGCCGTGCGCCATGTTGATCACGCCCATGACGCCGTACGTGATCGCGAGCCCGAGCGCCGCCAGCAGCAGCACCGAGCCAAGCGACAGTCCGGTGAATACGCGGCCCAGGTTGTCGCCCCACACCAGCCGCGCGTCGATCGAAGCGAGCGACTTGCGAGCGGCCGCGCGCACCGACTCGTCGGGCTCGGCGTGGGCATCACCGCGCTTTTCGATCAATGCCGCAACGAGCTCGCGTGTCGCCGGATCGGACGACGCCGCGAGCGCCTTGACCGAGGCGAGTCGCACGGCCGCATCGTCGGAAGCGAGCGACGCTTTGGCATGGGCCAGCTGCAGTGACGCCTTGATCGATGCATCCGTCTCCTGCGCCAGCGCGCGATCGAGCGACGGCAAGGCGCTGTCGTCCGCGCTTGAAGCGAGCTGGCGGGCGGCCGCGAGTCGAACCTCGGGATCGTTCGAAAAGAGCCGCATACCCGCCAACGCGGAACCGAGCTCGCGCCGCACACGGTTGTTGATCGTGATCGCGTCCGCAGACGACGGCACGTCTCCGACCGCCGTGCCGGTCACCGCATCGAACGCCTTGCCGCCATCGACGACGAGCACCCGTTCCCCGTCGACGACGAGGCGATCATCACCCAGCGCCTGCAGCATGCGGACCACCTGATCGCTCGGGGCCTTCGCGAGTGCCGCGATCGCCGCGATTTTGTCGTCGGACTCATCCGAGGCGAGCGATTTGACGATCGCGGGGTCGAGCGAAACGGCGGTGGAAACGAACGGGAAAAGCCATAACGCGAAGAAAGACGGGACGAGGAACGAGGGACGAGGGACGAGGGTGTCCAGAGGAAGTGCGCTCAGGACCCCGCGCACGAAGTGCGTGAGTCTCGTTTGCCGGATAACGCCAGCCACTCTCGTCCCCGCCCCTCACCCCGCCTTTCGCTTTCGCTCAAACGTCCGGTACCTCCTTCTTCTTGTCGTTCCCCACGATGTACGGGCTCCACGGCGCGGCGCGCACCGGGCCCTTCGTCTTCCACACGACGTTGAACTGGCCGTCGCCTTTCACTTCGCCGATGAACACCGGCTTGTGCAGGTGATGATTCTTCTCGTCCATCTTCGCGACGAAGCCCGACGGCGCCTTGAACGTCTGGCCGCTCATCGCAGCGATGACCTTGTCGACGTCGGTCGACTTGGCTTTCTCGACCGCCTGCTTCCACATGTGAATGCCGATGTACGTCGCTTCCATCGGATCGTTGGTGACGACCTTCTCGGCGTTCGGCAGCTTCGCCTTCTGCGCCCAGCCGCGGTACATCTTGATGAACGCCTCGTTCTCGGGATTCTTCAGTGACATGAAGTAGTTCCACGCCGCGAGGTGGCCGACGAGCGGCTTCGTATCGACGCCGCGCAACTCCTCTTCGCCGACCGAGAACGCGACGACCGGCACGTCGGTCGCCTTCAATCCCGCGTTGCCGAGCTCCTTGTAGAACGGCACGTTCGAGTCGCCGTTGATCGTCGAGATCACCGCGGTCTTGCCGCCCGCCGAAAACTTTTTGATATTCGCAACGATCGTCTGGTAGTCGCCGTGGCCGAACGGCGTATAGACCTCCTCGATGTCCTTGTCGGCGACGCCCTTGGACTTCAAGAACGCGCGCAGGATCTTGTTCGTCGTGCGCGGATAGACGTAGTCGGTGCCGAGCAGATAGAAGCGCTTCGCGCCCCCGCCATCCTTGCTCATCAGGTACTCGACCGCCGGGATCGCCTGCTGATTCGGCGCCGCGCCGGTGTAGAACACGTTCTTTTCGAGCTCTTCGCCCTCGTACTGCACCGGGTAGAAGATCAGGCCGTTCAGTTCCTTGAACACCGGAAGCACGGACTTGCGCGACACCGACGTCCAGCAGCCGAACACGACGGCGACCTTGTCCTGCGTCAGCAGCTGCCGGGCCTTCTCGGCAAACAGCGGCCAGTTCGACGCCGGATCGACGACGACGGGCTCGAGCTTCTTGCCGAGCACGCCGCCCTTCGCATTGATCTCGGCGATCGTCATCAGCGCGGTTTCCTTGAGCGCTGATTCCGAGATCGCCATCGTTCCGGACAACGAATGAAGAATGCCGACCTTGATCGTGTCCTGCGCGTGACCCGGGCCAACCAGCGCGAAGAGCGGCAAGGTAGCGGACAACGCAACCGCGTGAAGCATCTGACGGCGTTTCATGGATTCCCTCTGATCGATGTTTGGACGAGCGGCGCGCGACGCGCCACGCCGCTGGTGCATCGCAACAAGCGTGCCGCGACGTGCGCGAGGGCGGAAGTCCAGTCAATACAGCGTGCTACAGCACGCGACGGCGGCACAAGCTCACGCGATGATGAACCGCGCACGCCCTGCAATGAAGCGCTTCGAACGACCTTGCCCGCGTTTGGTGCAGCGTCGTGCGCTATAGTGCGGCGCGATGAACGAAGCGCGCTCGCCGGTCAAGCACACGTTCCTCGACTTCGAGCAGCCGATCGCGGAGCTGCAGGCGAAGATCGAGGAGTTGCGCTTCGTCCATGAGGATTCGGCCGTCGACATCAGCGACGAGATCGCGCGTCTCACGAAGAAGAGCCAGCAGCTGACGAAGGACATCTATTCGAAGCTGTCCGCGTGGCAGATCGCCCAGGTGGCGCGGCATCCGCAACGGCCGTACACGCTGGACTACATCGCGGGGATGTTCACCGATTTCCGCGAGCTCGCCGGCGACCGGACGTTCGCCGATGACCCGGCGATCGTCGGCGGCATGGCGCGCTTCAACGGCACGCCGTGCATGGTGATCGGCCAACAGAAAGGCCGGGACACGAAAGAGAAGATCCACCGCAATTTCGGCATGCCGCGTCCCGAGGGGTATCGCAAGGCGCTGCGGCTGATGAAGCTTGCCGAGAAGTTCGGGTTGCCTTTGTTCACGTTCGTCGACACGCCGGGCGCGTACCCCGGCATCGGCGCCGAAGAGCGCGGACAATCGGAGGCGATCGGCCGCAGTCTTTATGAGATGGCCGGGCTTCGCGTTCCGATCATCGTCACCGTCATCGGTGAAGGCGGCTCCGGCGGTGCGCTGGCGATCGCGATCGGCGACATGACGCTGATGCTGCAGTACGCGACCTACTCGGTGATCTCGCCGGAAGGATGCGCGTCGATCCTGTGGAAATCCGCGGATCGCGCACCCGAAGCGGCGGAGACGCTCGGCATCACGGCGTCACGACTGAAGCAGCTGGGCTTGATCGATCGGATCGTCAACGAGCCGCTCGGGGGTGCGCACCGCGACCACGGATCGATCATCACCGCGCTGAAAAAGGCATTGGTCGAAGCGTGGCGCCAAGTGACCGAGCAACCGATCGACTCGCTCCTCGAAGCGCGGGAAGACAAGATTCTTTCCTATGGCCGGTACAAGGAGCTCACCCCGCCCTGACGGCGTCGTCGACGCGGTCGGACGCGCGCTCGCGCAACACGTTGACGCCGGCCAGCGGATCGGCGTTGCGCTTTCCGGCGGCCGCGACTCGGTCGCGTTGCTCGCAGCAGTGGTCGAGTGTGCACGCGTGCCGGCAACGGACGTCACCGCGTTTCACGTGCATCATGGCCTTTCGTCGCATGCCGACGCCTGGGCCGCGTTCTGCCAGCGCATTGCCGCTTCGCTTGACGTCCGCTGCGTGCTCCGGCGTGTCATCGTGCCGGCGAACAATGCGGCCGGCACCGAGGCCGCAGCACGCGCCGCGCGTTACGACGCGTTACGCAGCGCGGCGCTTGCTCACCGCGCATCGATCGTGCTGCTCGCGCATCATCGGGACGACCAGGCGGAGACGTTGCTGCTGCAGTTGTTGCGCGGCGCGGGCCCGCACGGACTCGCGTCGATGCCGGCGTCACGCGAAGCGAACGGCGTCGTATGGATGCGGCCGCTGCTCGACGTGACGCGCAGCGACATCGACGCGTACGTCGCAAGCCGGAATCTGGCCTACGTGGACGATGACAGCAACGCGTCCGCTCGGCATCGGCGTAATGCGTTGCGACAACATCTGTTGCCCGCAGTCGCTCGCTTTGCTCCGTCCTACTCGACCACGCTTGCGCGCGTCGCCGCGCATCAAGCGGAGTCCGCGTCACTATTGGATGAGCTCGCTCGACTCGACGCGATGTCACTGGTTTCCGGTGACACGCTCGATCGCGCCGGCCTGGTTTCACTCGGCGTTCCGCGCGCGCGGAATCTTCTAAGGTATTTTCTGCGTTCGCAAGGGCTCCGGCCGCCGTCGGCCGCTCGTCTTTCCGCAATGCTTGCGCAGCTTGCGAGCGCGCGTCGCGATGCGAACGTTGCCATCGCTCACGATGGCAGCGTCGTCGGCGTCTTTCGCGGACGCGTGATCCTGCATTCCGCGCCGACGAAGGCTTACGAGCGGCAGTGGCACTACGAATCGGTCGTTGCGCTACCGCATGGCCAGTTGACCTTCGTGGCGACGACCGGCGCAGGTTTGTCGATGACGAAACTGTCCGAGAACGTCGTCACCGTTCGATCGCGGCGGGGCGGCGAGCGCATGCAGATTGGGCCGAACCGTCCGCGACGCGCACTCAAATCGCTGTTTCAGGAAGCCGGACTTCCGCCTTGGCAGCGCCAAAGTCTGCCCTTGGTGTTTTGCGGTGACGCACTCGTTGCCGCTCCCGGAATTGGCATCGACGCAGCCTTTGCGGCCCCGCAAGGGGTTTCTGGAGTTTTGTTGGAGTGGCAACCGCAACGTTAGCCGATCGCTTGCATTGATTTCTACAGCGCAGCGTATAGGCGTCTAGAACCCCTCCCAAGGCAGGCAACGGTGAAGCGATACGCGCTGCTCGGCGTTACAGTTGCTGGGTTAGCGCTCGCCGGCTCGTTCGATTGCAACGCGCAACGCATCTCCTTTAGCAGCGCCAGCCGCTTGCCGGCGATCTCGTCGGCGACTATCGCCACGCCGGTGATGTTGCCGCCGGGCCGGCCGAAGCTGCGAACGAACCCGCCGAATCGGGTCGATCGACGTGACGGCCATCACGATCGGGATCGTTGCCGTCGCTTCCTTGGCTGCCTGGATGGCCGGCGGGCTGGCGGCCGCGATCACATCGACACGCGCGGCCACGAGCTCGGCGGCAAATGCAGGTAACAGCTCGAGCCGACCACGCGCGAGGCGAACTTCCAGCAGCAAGTTGTGACCCTCGACGTAGCCGAGCTCGCGTAACGAATCGCGAAACGGCTCGGCGGCGGCCGCCGACAGAAAGCCGACGCGGTCAACCTTGGCGGTCGACTGCGCCTCGCCGACGGTGGGCGCCACGAGGAGATTCCCCACGGCGCAAACCGCCAGCAACGAGCGTCGACTAGCGGGCGACGCTGTCCAGCGCGGACGATCGGGGTGCGTATGCGGCTCCTAATCCGCGTACACCCCCGCCTTCTTGATGATCGGCGTCCACTTGTCGATCTCCGCCTTCAGATGGCTGCGCAGCCCCTCCGGCGTCGCCTTGTCCTTGGACACGACGACGCTGCCGAGATCAGCCATGCGCTTGACGAAATCCGGCTCGGCGATTGCGGCCTGCAACGCAGTAACGAGCCGATCGATCACCGGCTTCGGCGTGCCCTTCGGCGCATACACGCCGTGCCACACGCTCACATCGAATCCCGGCAGTCCCGCTTCGGCAGCCGCCGGCAGATCCTTCAGCGACTCGACGCGTTGTCGGCTGCTCACTGCATAAGCCTTGATCTTGCCCGACTTGATGTAGCTCGTGGTGTTCGTCGTTTGATCGCACATTATGTCGACCTGACCGCCGAGCAGATCGTTCATCGCCGGCGCGGTGCCCTTGTACGGAACCGTCGTCAGGTCGGTTTGAATGGCGGACATGAACAGGAGCCCGCAAAGATGCGATGCGGCACCAAGGCCGGCGTTGGCGAGCGTCACCTTGTCCTTGTTCTTTTTCACGTAGTCGACGAGCTCAGCGAAGTTGTTGGGCGGAAACGCGGCCTTCGCGACGAACGTCATCGGCACATCGACGACCTGGCCGATGTGCTCGAAGTCCTCGAGCGGCTTGAACGGCAGCGTGCGATACAACGCCGGTGCCGTCGACATGCCGATGTGCGCGATCAGCAGCGTGTAGCCGTCGGGAGCTGCATTCTTGAGCTTCGTCGGCGCGATCGTGCCGCCAGCGCCGGGCACGTTTTCGACGACGATCGTCTGGTTCAAATGCTTGCCCATGCCCTGGGCGAGCGACCGGGCCACGGTGTCGGTCGGTCCGCCCGCGGCGAACGGCACCATCAGCGAGATCGGCTTCGCTGGATAAGTCTGCGCTACGGCACTCGCGGCAACGGCAACCGCGAACGCGGCCGCAATGGTCTTCAGCATGGCGAATCTCCTCGGTGTCCGGCCGGTGAACCGGCGTTTGTGTCCACGGATTCTAGCCGGCCGGACCAGGTATCAGGTATCAGGTAACAGGTATCAGAGCTGCCCGTGTCTCCGGTGGCCGCGCGTCAAGCGCCGTTTACCGTATCGGTACCACGAAACACCAGCCGCGCTTATGCGCGGCCACCGGACACACCGGCGCTTCTGATACCTGTTACCTGACGTCTGGTACCTGAATGTTAGAATTTTGAATTTACTTGACTTTCTCCTGTCGGAGCAGGCGAACGCGATGGCCGTCGAACGAACCCTCTCGATCATCAAGCCGGACGCGGTGGCGAAGAATGCCATCGGCCGCATCCTGAGCCGCTTCGAGGAAGCGGGGCTCAAGATCGTCGCGGCACGCCTTGACTGGCTGTCGAAAAGCGACGCGGAAGGGTTCTACGCGGTTCACCGCGAGCGGCCGTTCTTCCGCGACCTCGTCGGCTTCATGACGTCCGGACCGGTGATGATCCAGGTGCTCGAAGGAGACAATGCGATCCAGCGCAACCGCGATTTGATGGGAGCCACCGATCCGAAGAAGGCGGCCGCGGGAACGATCCGTGCGGACTTCGCG
>DATLNR010000012.1:0-11313 GCA_035536655.1 Casimicrobiaceae bacterium | reverse complement strand
CATGCCCCGCCGCCAGCCCCCGCTCTTCGATCCCGTCCCCGACCCCACCAAGCTCAACGTCGACGCCTGCCGCCGCTGCGAGCTCTGGGAGAAGGCGACTCAAGGCGTTACAGGGGCCACCACCACGCGCAACCCGCGCCTCATGCTCGTCGGCGAGCAACCCGGCGACGAAGAAGACAGACAGGGAGCGCCGTTCGTCGGGCCGGCGGGTCAGCTACTACGACGGGCGATCGGCGAGGCAGGCATGACGCTCGAAGAGATCTATCTCACCAACGCGGTCAAGCATTTCTATTGGGAGCCGCGCGGCCCTCGGCGCATCCATAAGACGCCCGCACAGCGGCACATCGATGCGTGCCGCGCGTGGCTGGACAAGGAGATCGAGAACGCGAAGCCGGCCGTCATCGTGGCCATGGGATCGACGGCGCTGAATGGCGTCATGGGCGGGAAGATGAAGGTCGGCGACGCGCGCGAGGACAACCTGAAGCATCCGGCCGGCGCGCGCGTCGTTGCGACCTATCATCCTTCGGCGGCGCTGCGTGCCCCGGACGAGACCGCGCGCGCGGAGCTCTTCAAGCTGATCGTCAGCGACCTGCGCAAAGCGGCCAAGATCGCGAAGTCGTCCGACTAATCACAACGCCAGCGCGACCCGCGTCCCCTGCTCGATCGCGCGCTTTGCATCGAGTTCCACCGCGACATCCGCCCCACCGATCAACGTATGCGCGATGCCGAGTCGAAGCAGATCAGGCACAAGCTCGCGTTGCGGCTGCTGTCCTGCGCAAACGACGATCGTATCGACCGATAGCACCTTTCGTTGACCGTCGACAACGCAGTGCAGACCATCATCATCTATGCGCTCGTAGGTGATGCCCGCCAACATCGTCACGCCACGCTGCTTGAGCAGCGTTCTGCGAATCCAGCCGGTGGTTTTCGCCAGTCCCTCGCCAACCTTCGTCGGTTTGCGTTGCAGTAGCCATACTTCTCGCAACGCCGGATCGGCGACCCTCGGCTTCACGCCGCCGCGCGTCGCATAGTTTTCATCGATCCCCCATTCGTCCCGAAACGCCGCCACAGCGGGATCGTCGTGACGGCCGTCGCTCGCATGACCATCCGGTGCATCGCCCGCCGTTAGCAACTCGCACACATCGAAGCCGATGCCGCCCGCCCCAATCACAGCGACGCGTCGACCAACCGACCGGCTGCCGGCCACGACGTCGACGTACGTCGCCACGCTCGGATGGTCGATGCCGACAATCTGCGGCACGCGTGGAAGCACGCCCGTCGCGACAATGACGTGGTCGAAGCCCTTGATCGACTCCGCGTCCGCACGCACGTTGACGAGGGTCGTAATGCCCAGTTTCCCAAGCCGCACGCGGTAGTAACGCAGCGTCTCCGCAAACTCCTCTTTGCCCGGTATCCGCTTTGCCAGATTGAACTGACCGCCGATCGTGGGTGCCGATTCAAACAGCGTCACGCTGTGCCCGCGCTCGCCCGCCGTCATGGCAGCCGCCAATCCCGCAGGACCTGCGCCCACAACGGCGACGCCCACGCGAGCCGTCGCGCGTCGCAATACGAGGTGGGTCTCGCGGCCCGCGTACGGATTCACCAGACACGTCGCCAGCTTTCGCTCGAAGATGTGATCGAGGCACGCCTGATTGCACGCGATGCACGTGTTGATCTCGTCAGCACGGCCTGCCGCCGCTTTGTCGACGAACTCCGCATCAGCAAGGAACGGCCTCGCCATCGACACCATGTCCGCATCGCCGCGCGCGATGATCGCCTCCGCCGTGGCAGGATCGTTGATGCGGTTCGTCGCGATCAGCGGCACGTCGACTTCGCCCTTCATCCGTCGCGTCACCCAGGCGAACGCGGCACGCGGGACCATCGTGGCGATCGTCGGGATTCGCGCTTCGTGCCATCCGATGCCGGTGTTGATCAACGTGGCCCCAGCTTCCTCGACCGCCTTTGCAAGCGCCACCACTTCGTCCCACATCGACCCGCCGTCGACCAGATCGAGCATCGAGAGCCGATAGATCACGATGAACTCAGGACCACATCGCGCGCGCACGGCGCGCACGACTTCGATCGGAAAGCGCAACCGGTTCTCGAGCCGTCCGCCCCAGCGGTCTTCGCGATGATTGGTCCGCGGCGCGGTGAACTGGTTGATCAGGTAGCCCTCGGATCCCATGATCTCCACGCCGTCATAGCCGGCGTCTCGCGCAAGCGCGGCGCATCGCGCATACGCCGCGATCGTGCGTTGGATTCTCCATTCGCTCATTGCGCGGGGGCGAAACGGACTGATCACGCTTTTCAACGCCGTCGGCGCGACAGCGAGCGGGTGATACGCGTAACGCCCCGCATGAAGGATTTGCATCGCGATCTTGCCGCCCGCCTCGTGCACGGCGTTCGTGACAACGCGATGACGCGCAATCTGCCAGGGAAACGAAAGCTGCGAAGCGCGAGGCTCGAGTCGACCGACGAAATTCGGCGCGATGCCGCCGGTCACGATGAGCCCGACACCACCGCGCGCGCGGGCCGCGTAGAACGCTGCGAGGCGCTCGAATCCGTTACGCGCCTCCTCGAGCCCGGTATGCATCGAGCCCATGACGACGCGATTGCGCAACCTCGCGAAGCCGAGGTCGAGCGGCGACAGCAGCGCGGGATAAGGCGTCACGCCGCCGGCACACCGTGCAACGACAGCGAGCCCACGCGTACCCCGAGCAATCGAATGCGTCGCTCGAGCGGAACGCGTTTCAAACATGAGCCTGCGGCGTGCCGGATGGCTCGCGCGTCGTCGGTCGGCGTGTCGATCGTATGGTCGCGAGTCACCGTGCTGAAGTCGTCGAAGCGCAGCTTGATGCCGATCGTGCGCCCGACATAGCCCTTTCTTCGCAGGTCTTCGCTGACGTCGGCGCAAAGCTCGGTGAAGATGCGCGACAACGTGTCGCGATCGCGGCGGGCATGCAGGTCACGATCGAATGTCGTCTCGCGCGACATCGACTTGGGCTCGCTGTCCGTCTCGACCGGCCGATCATCGCGTCCGTTCGCGGCATCGATGAGCCACGCCGCGTTATGCGCGCCAAACTGACGCTCGAGCACGAGCCGGGTCGCCTGCGCGAGTTCACCGATCGTCCCGAGCCCCATCGCTTCGAGCTTCGCGGCTGCCTTGGGGCCGACACCGTTGATGCGCCGCACCGGCAGCGGCCAGATACGCAGCGGAACATCGCTTTCGCGAATCACCGTCAGTCCGTCGGGTTTGTCGAGCTCGGAGCCGATCTTCGCTAACAACTTGTTCGGCGCGACGGCGATCGAACACGTCACGCCCGTCGCGTCGAAGACTGCCCGCTTCAAAGCGCGAGCCACGTCTCGTGCGCGCCACCACGGATCATCGTCGACACTCGCCTCGTGCTCCGGCAGCGTCACGCCGGTCAGATCGAGATAGATTTCGTCAATGCCCCGATTCTCGATGCGCGGTACGATGCTGCGCGCGGCATCCTTGAACCTTCGCGAGTACTCGCTGTAGCGGGTGAAATCGTTCGGCAGCAGCACCGCATGCGGCACGCGCTGCGCCGCCTTCATCAGTCCCATCGCCGACCCGACGCCGAAACTGCGTGCCTCGTAGGTCGCCGTCGTGATGACACCGCGGCCCGCATACTGGTCGAGCGTCACAAAGCTTCGCACGACGTCACCGGTCAGTGGATCCACCGACTCCTTCGGTCGGCTGTCACGACCGCCGCCGATCACAACCGCCTTGCCGCGCAATTCGGGATAGCGAAGCAGTTCGACGGACGCATAGAACGCGTCCATGTCGAGATGGGCGACAAGCCTCGAAGGCACAGCCATGCCGCATTGTCCTATTGCCGACACGGCAATTTTACCGTATGTATATGCGGTAGTCGCCCTTATTGTCCCGTGGAACTCATCCGCAAGATCGCAATCCTCGCCGACGCCGCCAAATACGACGCCTCGTGCGCGTCGAGCGGTGCCCCGCGGCGCAGCTCGACCGGCGAAGCGGGTCTCGGCTCGACGACCGGCATGGGCATCTGTCACAGCTATGCACCGGATGGGCGCTGCATTTCGCTGCTGAAGCTTTTGCTGACCAACTTCTGTCTGTACGACTGTCAGTACTGCGTCAATCGACGATCGAGCGACATCCCGCGCGCGCGTTTCGCCGTCGGCGAAGTCGTGCAGCTCACGCTCGACTTCTATCGCCGGAACTATATCGAAGGACTGTTCCTTTCGTCCGGCATCATCCGGTCGCCGGATTACACGATGGAGCAGCTGATCGAGGTCGCGCGGACGTTGCGTGAAGTCCACGACTTTCGTGGCTATATCCACTTGAAGACGATCCCGGACGCCGACGAGCGATTGATAGCGCTCGCGGGACGTTATGCGGATCGACTGTCGGTCAACATCGAGTTGCCGACGGCGACGACGCTCGGTGCGCTGGCGCCGGAGAAGTCGGCGCAGACGATCAAGCTCGCCATGGCGCGTATCCGCACGCGACGCGACGAAAAGGAGGCCGAGCCGCGCGCTCCGCGCTTCGCGCCGGCGGGGCAGAGCACGCAAATGATCGTGGGTGCCGACGCATCGAACGACGCGACAATTCTGGAGGCCGCGTCGACGTTGTACGCGTCGTACAAGCTGAAGCGCGTTTACTACTCGGCGTACAGCCCGATCCCGCGCGCATCCGCGCGGCTGCCCGCAAAGGCGCCCCCGCTGATCCGCGAGCATCGCCTCTACCAGGCCGACTGGCTCATGCGCTTTTACGGTTTCGACGCGTCGGAAATTACGGCGGCCCATCACGGATCGCTCGACCTCGAGATCGATCCCAAGCTCGCCTGGGCGCTCGCCAATCGCGATCGCTTTCCGGTCGACGTAAACCGGGCGAGCAAGGAGGTGTTGCTGCGCGTGCCCGGCCTTGGCATGCGCAACGTCAAACGCATCCTGGCGACGCGGAAGCACCGAAAGCTTCGCTTCGACGATCTGATCAAGCTCCGCTGCGATGTCGGCAAGGCGAAGGCGTTCGTCACGACGATCGACTGGCGGCCGATGAACGACTCGCAGTCGTCGGATCGGCTCCGCTCGACGATGACGACGAGCGCGGCGCAGCTCGAGCTCCTATGACCAGCTTGTTCGAATGAAAGCCTTCACGCCATACGAACGCTGGCGCCGCGAAGCGCGGAAGCTTCTGGCGAGCAACACGCCTCCCGAACAAGCGACGTGGGAGGTTGCACCGGATCTCTTCGACAGCGACGAATCCACGCAGGATCAGCAACCCGTCCCGTCGCGCGTTCGCGTTCCCGCGAGCGTCGTCGATCTGGTCGAGCGCGTGGCCTGTCATCGCGATCCCAGGCGATCGGGCCTCATGTACCGATTGCTTTGGCGCGTGACGCACGGAGAGCACGACCTCTTGCAGGATGCCGCCGACGACGACGTCATCGCGCTGACGCGCATGGCCAGGGCGGTCGATCGCGCAAGCCACAAGATGACCGCGTTCGTACGCTTTCGCGAGCTTCGCACCGGCGAGGGCCTGCGCTACGTCGCCTGGTTCGAGCCGGAGCATGACGTTCTCGCGAGGACCGCACCGTTCTTCGCGCGCCGGTTCGGCACGATGGTCTGGACGATCGCCACGCCGGACGGTGGTTCGCATTGGGATCGCAAGGAGCTGACGTTCTTCGACGTCGATCGGTCGATCGACATCCCCGCCGACGATGCCGCCGAATCGCTTTGGGTCGCCTACTACGCCAGCATCTTCAATCCTGCACGGCTCAACATCGCGCTGATGCGCAAGGAGATGCCTGCGACGTATTGGAAGAACCTCCCCGAGACTCGGCAGATCGCGTCGCTCGTGACCGATGCGTCGCCGCGCGTACAGCAGATGATCGACGATCCGCTCGCGCGCGAGGTTGCGCCTTATCGTGGCATGCGTTGCGAAAGCCACTTGCGCAGTGATGCGCCGGAAGCCGATGACGTGCCCACCAAGCATGCGCTCGACGACTGCCGTCGCTGTCCGCTCGGCGTGAAGGCGACGCAGGGCGTGCCCGGCGACGGACCGATGAACGCTTCGCTGATGCTCGTCGGCGAGCAGCCCGGGGACGAGGAAGACCTGACCGGCAAGCCCTTCGTCGGTCCTGCCGGACGGCTGCTGCGCAAGGCGCTGATCGAGGCGGGGATCGACGTTGCTTCGGTCTACGTGACGAACGCAGTGAAGCACTTCAGCTTCGAGCCGCGCGGCAAGCGCCGCATCCACAAGACGCCGGCGCAGCGCGAGATCGAAGCATGCCGCAGCTGGCTCGGCGCCGAGATCGCTCGCGTGAAGCCGCTCGTCATCGTGGCCCTCGGCGCGAGTGCGTTGCATGGCACTTTAGGCGAACGGTTCAGAGTCGGCGAAGCGCGCGAACTCGAATTGATCCATGCGGGCGGGGCGCGCGTGCTCGCGAGCTATCACCCTTCCGCCGTGCTGCGCGCCCAGGATGAGGCCGCAAAGTCGAAGCTCTACGCGGCGCTGGTCGAGGATTTGCGCAGCGCCGCCGCGTTACTGAGCGACGCTACGGCGTGAATCCGCCACTGTCGCGGAGCGATCGAGCGTCGGCTCTCGTCAAAAGCTCGACAAATTGCGCAGCGAGCTCGGCATTCGATGTCCGCTCACACACGGCCGCCGCGTACATCGTCGCGAGCTCAAGGCGCTTCGGCAGCGCTCCGACGAGGGTGACGCCATCCGTATAGCGGATCTCGGTCACCTGCGTGCAGCCAATTGGATACTCATCGGTTGCGCTGGCGAGAGCGGCCATCGCCGTCGCGCCGTTCGGGAACGACCTGATTCGCGGAACGACGTCGCCGAGGTCGAGCCGCTTCAGCACCGTCATGAAGTGCCTGCCGGCCGTCGAACGTTCGGTGTCCGGGACGAAGACGCTGGTCGCCGCGTCCAGCGCGCGCGCGAGGTCGTGCTCGGTCGTGATGTCGGGCATGGCGTCGCCCGCGCGAATCGCGATACCCGTATGAACGCGTCCGATCTCGCGAATCGTCGCCTCACGAACCTGGCCCGATCGCGCGAGCTCGCCGATCAGCGTGTCGGTAAGTACAACCACGTCGCAGGGCGCGCCAGCCGTCAACCGCTCTTGCATCGCGCCTACGGCGCCGAACGTCCCCGCGATCGTCGCGCCGTGTTCAGCGCGAAAGCGCTCGGCCAATCCTTCGATGACGGCTTTTGCCGCCCCGGCGCAGATCAAGTCGAGTCGCACAATGTCATTGATCCGGCTTTGCGCCTGAGATCTTCACGATCCGCTCCCATTTCACGATGTCGGCATTGAGGTACTTCTCGAACTCGGCGGGCGACATTGCCATTGCGACCGCGCCCTGCTTGCCCCATTCGTCCTTCACCTGCGGTTGCGAGACGATCTTCACGATTTCCGCATTCAAGCGATTGACGATCGCCGGCGGCACGCCCTTCGGCGCCATGACGCCGAGCCAGATCGTCGCTTCGTAGCCGGGAACGCCGGACTCGGACACCGTCGGAACGTTCGGCAACACCGTCGAGCGCGACGTTCCGCTGGTGGCGAGCGCCTTCACCTTGCCTTCGCGCGCATGCGGCACCATGACCGTCACCGCATCGAACATCATCTGCACCTGGCCGCCCAGGATGTCGGTGCGCGCACCGGCGCTCCCCTTGTACGGCACGTGCAGGATGTCGACGGCGGCCATCGCCTTGAACAGTTCGCCGGCCATGTGATACGGCGTGCCCGGGCCCGACGACGCATAGCTCATCTTACCGGGCTGCGCCTTCGCCGCCGCGACCAGTTCGGCAACATTGTTCGCCTTCACCGACGGATGCACGACGAGCACGAGGTCGGACGAATTGACCGGCGCCACCGGCGTGAAGTCGCGCATCAGCTGGTACGGCTTCGTCGTCATCAGCGACTCGTTCACCGTGTGCGTGTTCGACATCATCAACAGCGTGTAGCCGTCGGCCGGACTCTTCGCGACCGCATCGGTGCCGATCACCGAGCCTCCGCCGGGTCGGTTGTCGACGACGAACGGCTGGCCGAGGGCTTCCTGCAACCGCTGCCCGAGGAAGCGCGCGTAGACGTCGGCCGGGCCGCCGGCCGCGAACGGGACGATGATGCGCACCGGGCGGTTGGGGTAATCCTGCGCGGAGACCAGCGGTGATGAAGCGGCGACGATCGCCGCTGCGAGGACAGTCAGGAAACGGTTCATCAACGACTCCCGGCGAAATGGACGACGCTCGACAAATCTACCGCAGTCTCGCAAGAGCGCGGCATGGAACCGAGTATGCTTGACCGATGCCGCCACGTTCGCGCAAAGCGCCGCCTTCCGCCGATCCAACGCCCGAACAGGAAGCGGCGGCCTACCTGCGCGGTCTCCAGCATCACGGACGCGTGGCGCAGACGGACGCGGACGGCAAGCTCCCACCCGGCGTGACGCACGTCGTCGAGGTGCGCAAAGGCGGTGCGAAACGTGTCAAGCGGAGGCGTTTCGATTGATCGCGCGGCAACCGCAGCCGCATGAAAACTTGATCCGTCGCAGCACCTTCCTTCCGCGCTCCGTCACCACGGCGTGCGTCGGCTTGCCGCTCGTTCGGATCGCGCCCCGCGCGCCCTTCCTGATGGCAGCGCGCGCCTCGTTCGCGTCGTAGGCGATCGCGCCACGCGCGACCAGTCCGGCGACGAACGTGCGCGCTTCATCGCGCGTCGTCTGCGCATCCGGCAACGCCCCTAGCAGCGCCGCACCGCGACGCGAGCCGCCGATCAGCGTTGGCTCCGGCCCGAGCGCGACGACATTCTCCAGACGTTCGGAAAGTCCTTCGAGCGCGACCGGTCGCAGGTGGCACGCCTCGGCCACCCTCTTGCCGCCAAGCTCGTAGCTGCGCACGCTGATCGACGCCTTCGTCGGCACATCGATGCGCGTGCGCAGATCGTCGAGCGTCGCCTTCTCGAGAATCCGCCCGCGCGCTTTCTTCACCCGTTTTGGCGCCGATCCGCGCAACGCTGCGCGCGGAGCAACAGCCACGACTGCGCCAAGCAAGACTCCATGCGCCTTGAACCCGAGACGGATCGCCTCGTGATGCTTGCGGCCGAACAGCGCATCGTCTTCGAGCGACATCGCGCGACCGACCGCCTGGAAGAAACGCGGCGTGATCGGCGCCTTGTCGGCGCCGCGCACGAGCAACCGGCCGACGACCCCGGCGGCCTTCGCGAGCGCGTCCGAGTCCTGCTTCCTCGACATCAGGAACACGTTGCGCAGCGTGTCGTAGAAACAGCCGACGAACACCTGGCCGAAGCTGTGGTCCTGGTTGATCAGCACGCCGGGCCCGCCGTCGTCGGGCAACTCGGTCGGCAGCACCCACTGATAGCGATTGCGGCCGCGACGCGCCTTCGCCGCGTTGTCGTTGCGCCGGTGCTCGCGCGTTGCGTTGGCGAGCGACTCCATCAGCGTTTCGACGAAATTCGTCTTCGAAAGCTTCGGATCCTGCTTCAACAGTGCCGCGCGCACATCGGGATCGGCGAGCGATGACAGGAGCGCGACGCAATCGCCGAACGCTTCGTGGAACGCGTTGGTCTCGAGAAACGGCGTGTCGAACAAGTCGGGCCGGATCGCGTCGAGGAACGCATGACCGGCTTCGTGCGTCACGACGTCCGCACTCATCGCGAAGCGCCGCAGCCGCCCATTCTTCGACTCGTGCGAATAGAAGCCGATCTCGCCCGGCGCGTAGTACGCGTTGAGGTCGGTACCGGCGTCGATGTGTACGGCGAGCCGCGTGCGCCGTCCCGGTCCCTGCCAGCTCCTGAGCGTACCGGCGATCGCTTCCCACATGCGAAGCCCGCGCTGCAATGCTTCGCGCGTCTGCCACTTGAGGAACTCGTCGCTGTCGAGCGGCCATGCCTTCGCGTCCGGCATCGGACCGAAGTCGAAGTCCGTGCGCCCCTTGCTGCGCGCCGGCGACGGTGCAATCGTGCGCGTCTTGACGCCTTTGCGCGCTTCGGGATCGTTGACGATGTAGTGGATGGGCATCGTTGGAGGTCAACTCAGTGCGCGCTTGAACGCCGGCGAGGCGCGTCGGAACAGCTCTCGTTTCGACACCGGCCTCGCATGGCGGCGTCCGGCCAGTCGAGCGTGCAGCGCCGCGTAGATGTCGACATTCGAGACGAGATGAAACGCCAGCTCGCGTCCCCACGTCTCGAGCGTCCCCGCAAGTCGAGCCTCGTTGACGTCGAACTGCTCGATGAGCCATGCACGCACGCGCTCGGGCCTGGCGGCGGGAAAATAGGAACGTATCCAGTCGAACGCGCCGAGCGGCGCCGCTCGCAGCACGCCTCGCACGTGCATACCGGCGGCATGCGGTGACGCGGGCAACGGCGCAAGCAACAGCGCTTCGGCGTCGACGAGTCCCGCCCCCATCCGGCTCGTGTCCCAGGTTCCGCTCGCCGGCCAGCGAAATCCGTGCGTCGTCAAAAGCTCCTTGAACACCGCCGACACGTTGCCGACGCCATAGCGGCCGATCAACGCCGATCGACCGTGATGCGCAAGCCACAACGCCGCAATGCCAGCCACCTGTGCGGTCGCATACGACGTGCCCGAACTGCGGCTCAGATGGAACGCACCCGACGTCGAGGTTTCGGCACGCCACACCGACTCACCCGGCGCGGTGATGTCCACGTCCCCGCCGCTTGCCGACGCGGCCCAGCGTTGATCGTTGCAGGCTGACGCAGCAACGGCGATGACTTCGTCGTAACGCGCGGGAAACACGACGAACGGCCATTGATTGCCCGCCGCGGCGACGAGAATCACGCCGGCGCCGACGGCATCCTCGATCGCGTCGTGCAGCACGAAGGATGGCAGCGGACCGCCGAGGCTCATCGAGATCGCGTGCGCGTTGTTGGCGACCGCGTGATCGATCGCATCGGTGAGGCGCGTCCACGAAAAGTGCGCGACCTTCGTCGACACGCGCAGCGGAATCAGCGTCGCGCGCGGCGCAACACCGGAGACGCCGGCGCTGCCCTGCGGCTCGAAATCGCTGACGATGACGCTCGCCGTGCTGGTGCCGTGCCCAGGATTGCCGGGCAGCAGCGGATCGGTTGCATCGGGGTCGTCCTCGACAAAGTCGTAGCCGGCAGCAAGATCGACGTTCGAAGCGCTCAACTCGTCGTGCGACGTGATGCCCGTATCCGGATGCGCGATCCGGACGCCCCCGCCCTGCGTGGTCGTCGAAGTCGCGACGTTCCACGCGTGGAGAATGCGGCTGCGCTCGATCGACCAGTGAAAGTCGAGGCTGCACGAAGCATGCGACTCGCTCGA
>DATLNR010000011.1:0-2964 GCA_035536655.1 Casimicrobiaceae bacterium | reverse complement strand
TGCTGACCGGCTGCTTCATGCTCTACATCTACGGCCACGCGTTGGTCACGCAAAGCGGCAAGCGCGAAGCGCCGCTGCCGATGCGCGAGCGTTTGCGCACGCTGGTCTTTCTCGTCCCGCCTTTGATCGTGTTCGGCATCGTCATGGGAAGCTTGTATTTCGGCTGGGCGACTGCAACGGAATCGGCGGCGCTCGGGGTCATCGTTGCGCTGATCTTCGTCTGGCGCGCGGGGCGGCTGACGCGCGAAGTGCTCGAAACCTGCTTTTTGCAAACGGCGCGCATCAGCGGAATGATCCTTTTGATCATCGTCGCCGCGTTCATCCTGAACTTGACGATCGGGCTCACCGGAGTCGCCGACACGATCACCAAATGGGTCACGTCGTTCGGCTTGTCGGCGATTGCGATGCTGCTCGCACTGACGCTGTTCTACCTGATCCTCGGCATGTTCATGGACGTGCTGTCGATGCAGGTCGCGACGATTCCGATCACCTATCCGATCGTGACGGCGCTCGGCGTCGATCCGATCTGGTACGGTATTTACATCGTGCTGATGTGCGAGCTCGGCATGATCACGCCGCCGGTGGGAATGAACCTGTTCGTCGTGCACGGCATCCGGCCGGACAAGGGGAGCATCGACGACGCGATCTGGGGCGCGCTGCCGTACGCGGCGATCATGATCCTGTTTACATTCCTATTGATGGCGATGCCGGGGCTCGCCACCTGGCTGCCGGGCAAGATGGTGTGAGCGTCGCAGGCGTCCATACGCTCTCGGCGGTCGAGCTTGGGAACGCGTATCGGCGCGGCGAACTCGATCCGATCAGCGTGATCGATGCGCTCGCAATGCGAGTCGATCGAATCGATTCGAAGATCAATGCGCTGGTCACGCGAAACCCGCAAGCGCGTGCCGATGCACAAGCGAGCGCTGAACGTTTTACCGCGGGCCAGCCGATCGGACCGCTCGATGGAATTCCGATCGCCGTCAAGGACAATCTCGTCACCAAGGGATTGCGCACGACCTGGGGCACGCGCGGACTGGCGGAGTACGTGCCCGATCGCGACGAGCTGCCGATCGCACGGTTGCGCGCCGCCGGCGCAATCATCGTCGGCAAAACGAACGTTCCCGAATTCACGCTCGAAGGCTACACGGCGAATCCGCTGTTCGGCGTGACCCGCAACCCCTGGAATACGCAGTTGACGCCAGGCGGATCGAGCGGCGGATCGGTGGCCGGATGCGCAGCTGGTTTTTTTCCGCTCGCGCTTTGCACCGATGGTGGCGGATCGATCCGACGCCCTGCCGCGCACGCGGGCCTCGTCGGATTGAAGCCCTCGATCGGCACGATCGCGCGCGCAGATGGATTGCCTCAGCTCCTGCTCGATTTCGAGGTCGTCGGTCCGGTAGCCCGCAATGTCGACGATACCGTGTTGCTGTTCGATGCCTTGCGTGGCGTCGATGCGCGCGATCGCAGCTCGTTACTCGTCGCAAGTGCGAAAGTGCATGCGAGGTCGGCGAAAATTCTCGCGGTCGCTTCGCTTGCCGGATCGCCGATCGATCGCGAGATCGCGGCGAGTTTCGAGCGATCGATTGCGGCGTTGTCCGATCGCGGACATCGCGTCGAAACGGCGGCACTTCCGTTGTCACTCGACGCGATCACAGAATTCTGGCCACTCGTTGGCCAGATCGGGCTCGCACGGTTGTTCGCCGCTGATGCTGCGTTACGCGAGTGCGCGTCGGCGAAGTATGTCGACATGGCCGAGCAAGGCGCGCGCGTTTCCGCGACGCGTCTTCTCGAAGGGCTCGAAGCGGTCGCCGCGTTGCGGCGTGAAACCGATGCGCTGTTCGAGCGCTTTGACTTCATCGTGACGCCGACAACGGCCGCGCTGCCGTGGCTTGCCGAGGAAGCTTTCCCGTCGACGATCGATGGGAAATCCGTGGGACCACGCGGCCATGCGGTGTTCACCGGCTGGGTGAACGCGTGTGGCAATCCGGCGATCAGCGTTCCGGCGTCGCCGGCGAGTGCCGGGCTTCCGATCGGTATTCAAATCATCGGCCGGTTCGGCGGTGACGACGCGGTGCTTTCGCTCGCGCGCGAAATCGAGCTGCCGCGCGTTCGCTTTCCGTTCGATTAGTCAGTCGAAGCGCGCCGACGCGCTGCCGATTTCCGGAAATTCGACGTCGACCGTATCACCCGGCGATGCGGGCACGATGCTCGCCCATGTTCCTGCGGTGACGAGGTCGCCGGCGCGAACATCGTAGCCGCGCGCCGCCACGTGTCGCACGAACCAAGGCAGCAGCGCGCTTGGATCGCCGAGCGGGTGACCGCCACGGGTGTCGGCGACGACGTCAGCATTGCGCCGGACGATTGCGCGCAACCTCTTCCAGTCGAGATCGCGACGCGGGATCGATGTGCCGATGACGAGCGCGCCGTGCTGCTGAGCGTCGGCGAGCTTCGCGAGCGCCGAGGCCCGATCACTGTCGGCGATACGCGTGTCGACGACCTCGATCGTAACGACGAGCGCGTCGATCCAGCGTCGCCAGTCGTCGTGATCGCGCGCCGTTGCGATGCCCGCGCCGAAGCGAAACGCGATCTCGGCTTCGATGCGAATGGAGTGAAACGTTCGCGCTTCAAATTGCGCGGGACTCGCAACGATCCCGCGTGGGGGTAGCGGTACGGCGATCGGTGTCGCACCCGGCTTGCTTGCGCCGACTTTCCAAGCGCTCGGGCGCTCGTTGGCAAAAAACCCCAGCGCCCGAGCGATCTCGTCCTGTGCACGATACGCATCTTCGGCAGTGGCAAGCTCGACGCCGAGCGCACCGAGCTCCACTTGCCGGTGCTCGCGTCGTGCTCGTATCAGCAATCGGGCGATGCGCGCCGAGGCAGTTTCATCGGGCATGCCGACACCGCGTCAGCCTTTGGGTAATTGCGGCGGCGAAGGGTCGCGCCGGTCGGGAAAGCGTCCGCTTC
>DATLNR010000010.1:0-29497 GCA_035536655.1 Casimicrobiaceae bacterium | reverse complement strand
TGTTACGCGAAGGTACTCCCATCGGCGTACTTACCTTGAGCAGAAAGCAGACTCGTCCGTTCACCGACCAGCAGATCGAACTCGCCACGACGTTCGCCGACCAGGCGGTCATCGCGATCGAGAACGTGCGCCTGTTCGAAGACGTGCAGAGCCGCACGCGCGAGCTTTCGGAGTCGCTCGATCAGCAGCGTGCGTCCGGCGAGGTGCTGTCGGCGATCAGCAGCTCGATCTCGGACACGCAGCCGGTGGTCGACGTAATCCTGGCGAGCTGCCAAAGGCTGTTCTCCGGCCATACCGTCGGCATGATCATGGTTCGGGACGACGGCTTGCTCGACATCGGCGCCTACGCCGGCCCCGGCCGCGAGGAACTCGGCAAGCTGTTTCCGCGACCGCTCGACGACAGCAGCGGATCGGGCCGCGCCATTCTTGCACGCCGCGTGCTGGATTTTCCCGATATCGATGCGGAAGATGCTCCTACCGTGATGATCAAGGCGGGCGCGATCGCGCTGGGCGTGAAGTCGATCGTGTTTGCGCCGATGATCTCGGAGGGCAATGCGACCGGCGCATTGTGGGTCGGACGAACCCAAAAGGGTGCGTTCGGCGACAAGGCGACGGCGCTGTTGCGCACATTCGCCGACCAGGCGGTGATCGCGATCCAGAACGCGCGGCTGGTCAACGAGACGCGCGAGGCGCTCGAGCACCAGACGGCGACATCGGATGTATTGAAGGCGATCAGCCGGACGACGTTCGAGCTCGATGCCGTGCTCGGAACGTTGATCGTAAACGCGACGCGGCTAGCGAAGTCGGACAGCGGCTTCGTGTTCATCCGCGACGGCGACCTGTTCCACATGATGGCAAGCCACGGCGCGCCTTCCGAGGACGTCGAGTACATGCGCGCCAACCCGATTCCGCCGGATCCCGGATCGCTTGCCGGGCGCGTGGCGCTGCAACGCGAGATCGTTCAGATCGAGGATGCGGCGAACGACCGGACTTACATGCGCACCGAGGGACAGCGAAGGATCGGTTTCCGCTCGATGCTCGGCGTGCCGATGTTCCGCGAAGGCGACGTGATCGGCGTCCTATCGTTCTGGCGCAACGAGGTGCGTCCGTTCGCCGCGAACGAAGTGCGCCTCGCCGCTTCGTTCGCCGACGCTGCGGTGATCGCGATCGAGAACGTGCGACTGTTCCGCGAGATCCGGGAGAAGAGCCGGCAACTCGAGGTCGCCAATCAGCACAAGAGCGAATTCCTCGCGAACATGTCGCATGAGCTGCGCACGCCGCTCAACGCGATCATCGGCTTCTCGGAAGTGCTGCTCGAGCGGATGTTCGGGGATCTGAACGACAAGCAGGACGACTACCTGAAGGACATTCTCGGGTCGGGTCGCCATCTGTTGATGCTGATCAACGACATCCTCGACCTGGCGAAGGTCGAGGCGGGTCGGATGGAGCTCGAGACGTCGACGTTCCATGTGCCGACGGCGATCGACAACGCGATGACGCTGATCCGAGAGCGCGCGCAGCGCCATGAAATCAAGCTCGGACGAGACGTCGATCCGGCGCTGGACACGATCGTCGCCGACGAGCGCAAGTTCAAGCAGATCCTGTTGAACCTGCTGTCGAATGCGGTGAAGTTCACGCCCGACGGCGGACGCGTCGACGTCATTGCCCGCCGCATCGGCGATATGCTGCAAGTCGCGGTTCGCGACACCGGTATCGGCATCGCGAAAGAGGATCAGCAGGCCGTGTTCGAGGAATTCCGTCAGGTCGGCCGGCATTACACGAACAAGCAGGAAGGCACGGGTCTCGGGCTGACGCTCACCCGCCGCTTCGTCGAGCTGCACGGTGGCGATATCGGCGTCGAGAGCGAGCTCGGGCGAGGATCCACATTCACCTTCACGATACCCTTCGTATGAGCGCCGCCGGGCCGTCCCAAGGTGCTCATTGCGCCCCCGTAGGGGCCAGCGCAGCGGCGTCCGAAATGGAAAATGAGGCCGCAAGCGTGGGGGCCCATTCATAATGGCCACGATTCTCATCGTCGAGGACAACGACAAGAACATGAAGCTGGCGCGCGATATCCTGCAGGCGAAGGGATACGCGACGATCGAGGCCGTCACCGGCGAGGACGGCGTGCGGCTTGCGAAGGAAAGGTTGCCGGAACTCATTCTGATGGACATCCAGCTGCCCGGCATCAACGGCATCGAAGCGCTGCGACAGATCCGTGCCGACGAAGCGACTGCGTCAATCCCGATCATCGCCGTGACCGCATCCGTGATGGCCACCGATCGCCGTGAGATCACCGAGGCGGGCTTCGACGGCTACGTCGGCAAGCCGATCAGCTTGAAGACCTTCATCGATGCTGTCGAAAGCGGCCTGAAGCGTCGCCGTAGCTGATGCTCGACGCCTCGCCGCAGCAGGAAACGAAGAAGGCGACGCCTGCCAAGGTGCTCGTCGTCGACGACACGCCGCAGAACGTCAAGCTGCTGGCCGACATTCTCGGCGCCAAGGGCTTCGTCGCGATCACCGCGGCTTCCGGCGAGGAAGCGCTGCGCAAGCTCGAGGCCGAGTCGCCCGACATCGTGCTGCTCGACATCATGATGCCGGGGCTGTCGGGTTATGACGTGTGCCGGCGCATTCGCGCCAATCCGGCAACGACGCTGTTGCCGGTCGTTCTGGTGACGTCGCTCGACCCGAACGCCGAGCGGTTGAAGGGCATCGAAGCCGGCGCCGACGACTTCGTGCAAAAGCCGTTCAGTCATGCGGAGCTTCTTGCCCGCGTCCGGTCGCTGCTGCGCATCAAGTCGTTGCAGGACGAGGTGGCGCGACAGGCCAATGAGCTCAAGTCATGGAATGCGACGCTCGAAACCCGCGTGCGCGAGTCGCTGGCGGCGATCGAGAACCTGAGCAAGCTGAAGCAGTTCTTCTCACCGTCCGTTGCCGAGGCGATCGTTTCATCGGGCACGTCGTCGCTGCTTGCGCCGCATCGCCGCGAAATCTGCGCCGTGTTCATCGACCTGCGCGGCTTCACCGCGTTCACCGACGGCACCGAGCCCGAGGAAGTCATGGTCGTGCTGCAGGAGTTCCTGAACGCGATGGGCAAGCTGATCGACGAGCACGAAGGCACGGTCCCGCATTTCGCCGGCGACGGCATCCTGATCTTCTTCAACGATCCGATCCCGTTCCCCGACGCGTCCGCACGCGCGGCACGCATGGCGCTCGCGATGCAGGCGGCGTTCGCTCCGTTACGGGCGCGCTGGCAGAAGCTCGGCTACGCGCTCGACCTTGGCATCGGCATCGCTCGCGGGTTCGCGACGCTTGGTGCCGTCGGTTACGAGGGACGCGTCGACTATTCGGCGATTGGCAGCGTGGTGAATCTCGCGGCGCGGCTATGCAGCGAAGCGCTGGGCGGTCAGACGCTGATCGACCGGCGAACCTGCGCGGCGGTGCAGGACGAGTTCAGCGTCGAGGCGGTTGCCCCGCTGACGCTGAAGGGGTTCGACAAGCCGGTGCCGGCATTCATGTTGAGCGCAACGACGTAGCCGGGGGCATCGCCGACCACCGTCAAAGCAAGAACCGCCCTACCCACCAAGCGGCCGCCGCAATCAGCGCCGAGCACGGAATGGTCAGGATCCATGCCCACACGATGCCGCCGGCGACGCCCCAGCGAACGGCGGAAACCTTGCGCGCGGACCCGACGCCGACGATCGCGCCGGTAATCGTGTGCGTCGTCGACACTGGAATGCCGAAGTTCGTCGCGAGAAACAGCGTGATCGCACCGCCGGTTTCGGCACAAAAGCCGTCGACCGGTTTCAGCTTTGTGATCTTCTGCCCCATCGTCTTCACGATGCGCCAGCCGCCGAACAGCGTGCCGAATCCGATCGTCGCGTAGCAGGCGATCACGACCCACGCAGGCACCGGCTCATCGCTCGCGGTGATGCCGCCGGCAATCAGCAACATCCAGATGATGCCGATCGTCTTCTGCGCGTCGTTGCCGCCGTGCCCGAGGCTGTACGCCGCGGCCGACGCGAGCTGCAGCCGGCGAAACCATCGATCCACCCGCTGCGGTGTCGTGCGTCGGAAGAGCCACGCGACGATGACCATCAAGAGCGTGCCGAACAGAAAGCCGAGTGTCGGCGAGACGACGATGAAGGCGATCGTCTTGATGAGGCCGTTCGCGATGAGCGCGTCCACACCGCTCTTCGCAAGCGCAGCGCCGACCAGACCGCCGATCAGTGCGTGCGACGAGCTCGACGGGATGCCGTACCACCAGGTGAGAACGTTCCAGGAGATCGCGCCGATGAGCGCGCCGAACACGAGGTAGTGGTCGACAACGACCGGATCGATCGTCCCTTTACCGATCGTGCTCGCCACCTTGAGCTCGAAGATGAAATACGCGATGACGTTGAAGAACGCGGCCCACGCTACGGCCCACTGCGGCTTCAGCACACGCGTCGACACGACGGTGGCGATCGAGTTCGCCGAGTCGTGGAAGCCGTTCATGAAGTCGAATGCGAGCGCGAGCGCGACGAGCAGCACGAGAACTTCGAACGACATGCTCATTCGCGCCGCAGGGCCGCCCCGAGGCGCGAAATGCACCCCCTCGGGTGGCAGCGCAGCGGAGGTCTCATTCCGCAAGCGTGGGGGCACATATCTAGGCCCGTTCGAGCACGATGCTCTCGATGACGTTCGCCACGTCCTCGCAACGATCGGTCACGCCCTCGAGCAGCTCGTAGATCTCTTTCAGCTTGATCACGCGAAGCACGTCCGGCTCCTCGCGAAACAGCCTCGCCAGCGCGGCACGCATCACGTGGTCCGCCTCCGCTTCCAGGCGGTCGATCTCCTCGCACAGGCTCATCAGCGCCGTCGTGTCCTCGAGCTTGCCGAGCATCGCCACGGCAGCCTTCACCTTTTCCGTGCAGGCGAGACAGATGTCGGCGAGCTTGCGCGCATCCGCGGGAACGTCACGCACGTCGTAGAGCGACACGGAGTGCGCGACGTCCTCGATCAGGTCGAGGATGTCGTCCATCTTCGTGATCAGCTGATGGATCTCGTTGCGATCGAGCGGTGTGATGAACGTCTTGTGGAGCAGCAGCAGCGACTCGCGCGCAATCTTGTCGGCCTGCTTCTCGATCGTCTCGATGTTGTAGGCGCGTTGCTTCAGATCGTCGACCCCTGACATCAACGCCACGAGTTCGCGGCTGCCCTGGACGATGCGGTCGGCGTGCTGGTTGAAGAGGTCGTAGAAGCGACCTTCCTTCGGGATGAAGCGGCCGAACATGCAGGCTCTCCGTCTTTCGTTCGAACGTGACGCCGGACGTCCCACCAACGACGTCGATCGGCGGGACGATAGCGTACAGTGTCTGGTCCGACGACCTCGCGGCGAACGCCTTGTCCACTGTCCTCGGCGCCGATCTTCCGATCGTTCAGGCCCCTATGGCCGGCATGCAGCTCAGCGCGCTCGCTATCGCCGTGTGCCGGGCCGGCGGCCTGGGATCGCTTCCATGCGCGCTGCTGTCGTCGGACACCGCGCGTGACGAGCTTCGTGCCATCCGGGCAGCGATCGACCGGCCGTTCAACGTCAATTTCTTCTGCCACGTCCCGCCAGTTCCGAGCCCCGATCGCGAGCACGCGTGGCGGACGGTGCTGGCGCCCTACTTCGCACGTCATGGCATCGATGCGGCGACGATCTCCGACGGTCCCGGCCGCGCGCCGTTCTCACAAGCCTTTGCCGAGATCGTTGCGGAAGCGCGGCCGCCTGTGGTCAGCTTCCATTTCGGCCTTCCGTCGAATGAGCTTCTGGCGTGCGTGCGTGCGACCGGTGCGAAGATCGTTTCGTCCGCGACGACCGTCGAGGAAGCGCGCTGGCTCGAATCCCGCGGCGTGGACGCGATCATTGCGCAAGGCCTCGAAGCGGGCGGACATCGCGGCAGCTTTCTCGACGACGACCTGACGACGCAGGTCGGAACGATTGCGCTGCTGCCTCAGATCGTGCGCGCGGTGCGTGTGCCGGTGATCGCGGCAGGGGGCATCGCCGACGCAAAGAGCGTGGCGGCCGCGCTTTCACTGGGAGCGGCCGCCGTTCAGGTTGGAACGGCGTACTTGCTGTGTCCCGAATCAACGACGAGCAAGGTCCATCGCGCCGCGCTTGCGAGCGAAGCTGCGCAACATACGGCGCTCACCAATCTCTTTACCGGCCGCCCCGCGCGCGGCATCGTCAACCGGCTGATGCGTGAAATCGGGCCGATGAACACGCTCGCGCCCGAGTTCCCGCTCGCGACGGCTGCGATCGCGCCGTTGCGCGCGAAAGCGGAGAGCCAGGGCTCGGGCGACTTTTCGCCGCTATGGTGCGGGCAGAACGCGAGCGGGTGCCGCGAAGTGCCGGCCGGTCAGTTGACGCGCGAGCTGGCCGGCCTGACGTGACCTTATGAAGTCAGCGCTTTTCGACGTACCGCTCGCCGGCAGGCACCGGCAACGTCATCCAGTTCTGCGGCGGCGGCAGAGGACACGTCGTGTACGCGGAGAACGCGCACGGCGGGTTGTACGCCTTGTTGAAATCGACGGTCCACACGCCATCCTGCGGCTTTCGGATCGACAGAAAGCGGCCGGGCGGATACGAGCCTTGGCCGCTGGTCGCGTCGCGGAAGATGACGAAAAGGTTGCCTTCGTCGTCGAGCGCGTCGAGTCGCACCGGCTGTCCATTGAGCGTGAACTCGAGAGAGCCTGCGACGTCCTCGTAACTGATCTCGCCGCGCACATTCGCGATCGGGATCTGCGTCCCTTTCGGCTGCGGCACGAAGCGGGCGGTCACGCGGTGGTCGCTGCGCGGCTCGTACCAGACGCGGCCGGCGAATGTCTTCAGCATCGGCGCATCGCGATCCGCAGCGCGCAGCACGAACCGACCGTCGCTCCGCTTCACGACTTGCAGCGACAGTCGTCCGCCGGTGACCCATTCGATGCGCTCTCCTTCGCTTGCAAGCTCGCGCCGCGTGAATTCCTTGCCGGGTTGGTTCTTTTCGACGACGCGCATCGTTTGGCCCGGTGCGAGCTCGAGCGTCGCCTTGCCGTCGCGCACGGTCAACGTTCCAAGCTCGGCCGGAGCCAGCGCTTTCGGCAATACGATGCGATTCTTCGGCGAACTGCCGAGGCGCGTGACGCCGGGTTCGAGCTCCCAGCGACCGATGATCGAAAGCCACCCCCGATCGCGGCGCAGGCCCGCGTCCGCCCGGCCGCGCCAAGCCGTAAGGTCTTCGCGCCAGAGCGCTTCGTCGATCGCGTCGGGAGGCGTCGCCGCAACGGATGACGTTGCGGCGCCGACGCAAAGCAGCAGGCTTGCGATAACGGGAACGAACGGTATGCGGCGCGGCACGCAGCCAGCATACTCCGATGCGTCAACGGCATCGAGCATCGAGCGTTGAGCGAAAATGGATGGCATGCGTGTTCGAAAGCTGCTTGTCTTTGGCGTTCTGGGCTTGCTGACGTCGCGGGGGGTTGCGATCAGTCCGTTTCCGCTGATCGGTACGATGTGGGCGTGGCATGCAACGGCCGGCGACGCTGCCGCACGGCCGGTCGCCGAGCCGAATCGCTACACGATCGAGCTTGCGCCCGACGGCGTCATTCGTGTCCGCGCCGATTGCAACCGCGGCAGCGGGCGTTACCAAGCCAATGATGTCGAGCTGACGTTCGGCCCGATCGCGACGACGAAGATGAGCTGTCCCGACGGCTCGCGCGACCGCGAATTTCTCGATGCGCTTGGACGGGTCGACCGCTATCGCTTCGAGGGAACCGATCTGCTGCTCTTGACGCGTGACGGCAAGACGGCGCTTCGCTTCCGATCAATCGGCTGACATCGCGATCATCCGTCGTCGCAATCGGCGAGCGGACTACGCGCACCCGACGCCGTTCGGCCTAGCCTCCGGTGCATCCCGTCCGCGAGGAGTGGTCATGGAGCGTCCCGAGCCCAAGTCGCTGCTGCACCCCGCTGTCTGGAAGCACAAGCGCAGCGGTTACAAGTTCATCGATCGCCAGTACGGCAAATGGGGGTACATCCTTGCGTGGGCTCTCGGCATACCGATTCCGATCCTTCTGATCATTTACTTCCTCCGTGGATGTAACTAACGGACCGACTCCGGGGGATCGCGCTCCTCGCCTTCGTTCTCGTCATCGGGATCGTCGGTAGCATCGTCGTCAGGCGGGTCACCGATCGGCTCGTCGTCCTCGCGAGTGTCCTCTTCGGGCGTCCGCGGCGGACGCGGAACATCATGCAGTCGGATTGTCTCGTCGACGATAGGCATTCGGATCACCTCGGCGCAGGAATGAGAGCGCGCTTTTGCAGCGCTGTGACAATCGTATCCGCAAATCCGGGCGCGTCCTTCGCGACCGATCGCGGCTCCCAGGTTTCGGTGAGCCCGGACCAGACGATGCGGTCGTCCTTCGCGGTGAACAACGATGTTTCGACGACCGCGATGTCGTATTGGCGCACCTCGGTCACCGGGTACCGGTCCTCCGTGCCGGATGCGCGCACGGCCCGGTCCAGCTCGCCCTCGGCGACCTTGTCGGTCGTGCCGGGCAGCAATCGGTACGCAGGAATCGCCGCGACGCCCACTGCCGCCAATCGCGCGCTCATCACGTCCTCGAACGTGCGCCGTTCGGCCACGTTGTCCGATACGCCGAGCACGACGATCTTGCGCATCGGCCCGCCGCGGTAATCGACGTCGTACCAACTGTCGCGGATCGACGTGGTCGCGCAGGCGGTTGCCGTCAAGGCGACAACGGCGATGAAAAGGCGGCGCAGCATTTTCGGCTCTTCGCGGTGGCTCGATCAGGCGTTCGACCATCGATTCGCAGACGAGTGCCCGGCTTTCACCGGTTCTTGAACGCGGGCTTCCGTTTCTCGACGAACGCCCGCATGCCCTCCTTCTGGTCGTCGAGCCCGAAAGTCCCGTGGAACTCGCGCCTCTCGAAGAGCAATCCCTCGGCAAGCGACGATTCGTAAGCCCGGTTCACCGCCTCCTTGACCTTCAGCACGACCGGCAGCGAATGCGATGCGATCTTCGCCGCCATCGCGAGCGTTTCCTCGATCAGCTTGTCCGCCGGAACGACGCGCGCGACGAGCCCGGCGCGCTCCGCTTCGGCGGCGTCGATCATGCGGCCCGTGAGGCACAGGTCCATCGCCTTCGCCTTCCCGACGGCCCGCGGCAGCCGCTGCGTTCCGCCGAGTCCGGGCATCGTGCCGATCGTGATCTCGGGCTGGCCGAATTTGGCCGTGTCGGCAGCGATGATGATGTCGCACATCATCGCGAGCTCGCAGCCGCCGCCGAGCGCATAGCCTCCGACCGCGGCGATCACCGGCTTGCGCGTATACCGCACCTGCTCGAAATGGCGGGTGATGTAATCGTCGAGGAACACCTTCTGGTAGTCCCATTCGGCCATCGCGCCGATGTCGGCGCCGGCAGCGAACGCTTTTTCGTTGCCGGTGATGACGATGACCGAGATGCCGGGATCGTCGTCGTAGCCCTTGAGCGCCTGCGCGAGCTCCTTCGCCAGCGCATCGTTCAGCGCATTGAGCTGCTTTGCACGGTTGAGCGTGACGATCGCCACGCGATCGCGGGTTTCGGTCGTGATGTTCTGGAAGGTCATGGTCGAAGGTCGTTGTTCCTGCCGGTTGGGACATTGCGCGGTGTGCATCAGCTCGTCGCGTCGTTTCGCGCCAATGCGAGCGCCTCGTCGATCACCTCCGCGTCGCCGATGTGATTCGCGAGCATGAGCACGAGCTTCGCGTTGAGCCGTTCGCTTTCCTCGTTGCTCAACCCGCGATGCGCCGCGATCAGCCGCTCGTAGAAGTCGTCGGGCGCTGCGAGATTCGGTTCGGTGTTGAGCCTGGCCACGACGCCTCCTTGTCATTCGCGGTCGCTCGCGCAATCGCCGCTTCGACACGCCCGACGTCGAAGCGTCGCCAGCGTGCGCATACGTGCTGGTCGGGGCGGAACAGTACGACGCTTCCGTCGCGCGCATCGTAGCGCTTCCCGACGAGACCCTCGCGATCGATGATGACATCCTCGGCGCCAACGTGATTTCTTGCCACCCGCCAGGTGCGACAGCCGATCGGTGCTGCACGCAGGCGCTTGACGGTTTCCGCCGAAAGCGCGGTTTCGAAAACCAGCAACGTGAAACCGTCGACAAGATACGACAGGAGCCACGCTCCACGCGGCCCGTCCACCGGCGCATCGGCTGCCGGCGCGCCCGGCTGCATCGCACCCGCGCTCATCGCGAAATCATCGTCGACATCGGCGCTGTTGAGCGCCGATTCGCGCAACACCGACGGCACCGAAAGCCGGCCGCTGTTCACGAGCCGCCGCGCAAACGCATGCTCCTTCGCAAGCTCGAGAACGGCATCGCGGAACACGCGCGATACTTCACTCTTGGGCGTGATGAAGTCGGTCGATCGTGTCGACGCCCGGATGTTCTCGTCCGCCGCGCGCGTGCGCTCCTCGTCATAGCTGTCGAGCAGCCGCTCGGGGGCCTTGCCGTCGACGACAAGCGCCAGTTTCCAGGCGAGGTTGTCGGCATCCTGGAAGCCGCTGTTCGCCCCCCGCGCGCCGAACGGGCTCACGACGTGCGCCGCGTCGCCGGCGAAGAGCACGCGACCGAAGCGAAAGCGCTCGAGACGCCGGCACGCGAACGTGTAGACGCTCGCCCATTCGATGTCGAACTGCGCGTCGTCGCCCAGCATCGCGCGAAGCCGAGGCAGGATGCGCTCGGGCGCCTTCTCGACATCCGGATCGGCGTCCCAGCCCAGTTGAAAGTCGACGCGCCACACGTCGTCGGCTTGCGCGTGCAGCAGCACCGACCGTCCCCGATGGAACGGCGGATCGAACCAGAACCAGCGCTCGGTCGGAAAGTCGGATTGCATGCGAATGTCGACGATGAGAAAGCGATCGCGAAACACCTGGCCCTCGGCTTCGAGGCGGAGCAGCCGTCGCACGGCGCTGCGTGCGCCGTCACAGACGATCAGCCAGTCGCAGGAGATTGAATACGGGCCTTCCGGCGTATCGACGTCGACCTCGACATGATCATCGTGACGTCTCAATGCAACCGCGCGATTGCGCCAACGCAGATCGATCGAAGGCAGCGCGCTCGCACGCTCGACCAGCGCCTGCTCGAGCCAGTACTGCTGGAGATTGACGAACGCCGGACGGCGATGGCCGCTTTCTTCCAGCAACTCGAATCGGTAAGCAAGCGCGTCGCGGAAGAACACCTTGCCGACGTTCCAGCTGACGCCCTTGTCGACGATGCGCTGTCCGACGCCGAGGCGATCGAGAATTTCGAGTGAGCGCTTCGCATAACAGATCGCCCGCGAGCCGACCGACACGGTGTCGTCCTCGTCGAGCAGGACGACCGGTACGCCGCGCTGCGCGAGATCGATGGCGGCCGCGAGCCCGACGGGACCGGCGCCGACGACGATCACCGGATGACGCGCGCGGCCGTCCTGGTCGGCGGAGTGCCGGTACGCGTAGCGAGGGGGCGTGTAGGTCTTCACCGCGGTCGTAGCCGCGTCTTTCTTTCCATTCGTGCAGGATTATCGCCGATTGCGGGTCGGCGCCGGGTTCGACTACCGTCGGGACGATGAGGCTTCTTGCGAGGGAACAGACCGTGAATCGTCGACCGACCGCTGCGTTGTGCGTTGTCGCCGCCGCTGTGTCGCTTGCGGCCAGCGCTGCTGCTGCACCATTGCCACCGCTCGACGGCTTCAATGTCGATCTTTCCGCGACGTCGGTGTCCGGCATCTCGTCCGGCGGCTACATGGCGAATCAGTTCCATGTCGCGCACTCGAGCATCGTCATCGGCGCCGGCATTCTCGCCGCTGGTCCGTTCTATTGCGCGAAAGGCAACGTCGCCACGGCGCTGACCGATTGCACGACACCGAGCGCGCTCAATCCGCCCGACGTCGGCTACTCGATCCGCGTGACCGACGACTATGCAAGCCGCGCAGCGATCGACGCCACCGCGCATCTCGGCCGGTCGAAGGTATGGCTGTTCTCGGGAACGCTCGATGCGACCGTCTATCCGATCGTCGTCGACCGGTTGCACGAGTACTACCGGCATTACGTGCCGTCGGCGAACATCGTCTACGACAAGTCGGTTTCCGCGGCCCATGCGATGGTGACCGAGAACTACGGCCATCCGTGCACTTACCAGGGCGACGGCAATCGACCCGACGACGTCTTCATCAACGACTGCGATTACGACGCGGCGGGCAGGCTGCTTGCCCACATCTACGGTCCGCTCGAGCCGCCGGCCGCGACGTTGTCGGGCACGATCGTGACGTTCGATCAAGGCGAGTTCATCGCCGATCCGGTTGCGCATAGCATGAATCCCGCGGGGTATGCGTACGTGCCTGAAGCTTGCGACGACGGCGCCTCGTGCAAAGTGCACGTCGCCTTTCATGGCTGCCGTCAGCAGCCGGCGCGCATCGGCGACCGGTTTTATGTGAACGCCGGCTACAACCGCTGGGCGGACGCGAATCGCCTGATCGTGCTCTATCCGCAGACGATCCACAGCGACCTGCCGCCGGTGTACAACCCGCGCGGCTGCTGGGACTGGTGGGGCTACGACGATCCGAATTACGCGACGCGCAGCGGACGCCAGATGCTCGCGGTCAAGACGATGCTTGACCGGCTCGCGAGCGGCCATGAAGGTCCGATGCCGCGTCCGGCATCGAACCTCACGGCCGCGGTCGAAAGCGACAGCACGGTGCGCTTGCGTTGGAACCGCAGTCAGGGACCGCGGCTCGCAGCCTATAACGTCTACTACGGGACGTCGGCGGACGGCCCGTTCGCGCGCGCGGGCGCAACAACGGAAACCAGCGTTGCGATGTCTGGGCTCAACAGCGGCACGACTTACTACTTCATCGTGCGCGCCGAAAGCCGGCGCAATGTCGAAAGCGTCGACTCGAACATCGCAAGCGCCGTGACGCCGGGCCTTCCACCGCTGCTGGGCGCGCCGACGCCGATCGTCGCACTCGTGCCGGGGCCTTAACCCTCCAGCGCCCCCCACAGGTCCTTGTCGCGCTGCGCCGTCCAGATCCGCGGATCGCGATGCTGCGTTGCTTCATCGTACGCGCGCGACACATCGAACGGCAGACAGTGGTCGAAGATCACCCAATGCCCGAATCGCGGCTTCAACGCCGCGTACGTCTCGCGGTAGACGGTGCGCAAATCCTTCCCCGCGGCAGCGCCCTGCTTCACCGATTCGAACATCGCCGTGATGAATGCGCGCGTGCCATCGACACCCGCCTTGACTGCTTCCGGCGTCTGCAGCGACGCGCCACGTCCCGGAACGAGCTTCTGCGGCCTTAGCGCGGCGATGTTGTCGAGCGTTTGCGGCCAATCGGTGAGATACGCATCGCCGGTGTAGGGCGTCGCCTCGAACTCGACCAGGTCGCCGGAGTAGAGGATCTTCTCCTGCGGCAGCCAGACGACGGTGTCGCCCTTCGTGTGCCCACGCCCGAGCTGCAGGATCTCGACCTGGAGCTTGCCGAGCCACAGCGTCAGCCGCTTTTCGAACACGATCGTCGGCCACGTCAGGCCGGGCACCGATTCCACGTCGCGAAACAGTCGCGGGAAGCGCTCGATCTCGCTTTTCATGTCGGCCTCGCCGCGCTCGACGATCAGGTCAAGCGTGTCGCGGCTCGCGATGATGTGCTCGGGCGCGTAACCCGTTGCGCCGAGCACGCGCACCGCGTGATAGTGCGACATCACGACATACTTGATCGGCTTGTCGGTGACTTCGCGGATCCGACGGATGACATCCTGCGCCATCACCGGCGTCGCTTGCGTGTCGATCACCATCACGGCATCGTCTCCGACGACGATGCCGGTGTTCGGATCGCCTTCCGCCGTATACGCGTACGCGTGGTCGGAAAGCTCGTCGAACGAGACGCGTTTCTCCTCAACGTCAGCGTGCGACGCGAACGCCTTCGCGCTCATCGTGCGAGTCCTTCCATCGTGTGGCGACGCCGAGCGCGCTCGCGGCGGACGCGAGCGACTCGATCGTCAATGACGGTAGCGGAATGCCTTGGCGCGAGCGCAGAGCGAACGTGCGTTGCTCGGGCTCGCCGGGCAGGAAGATGCCGGCGCTGCCTTCGGGTTGCGGCGACGCGCAGACCCATGCCTTCAAGCGCTCGACTTCCGCGGCGAGCGCATCGGCGGTGACGAGCCGGGCCGGATCGAACACGATCGACAGCATGTTGTTCAGCATCGGGTGGATCGTCGCGCCGTCCTGCACGTGGCCGCCAGTGAGGCCCCCGGCCAGGATCTCGCACATCATCGACAACGCCCAGCCCTTGTGCTGCGCGAACGGCAGGATCGCGCCGATGCGCTCGCCCCACATGACCGACGGATCGTTCGTCGGCCTGCCCTCGCGATCGAGCAGCAAGCCGTCGGCCATCGGCTTACGCTCGTCGACGGCGACGCGCGTCTTGCCAAGCGCGACGGCGCTGGTCGCGTAGTCCAGCACGAGCGCATGAGGTTTGTGCGGGACCGCGACGCACACTGGATTCGTCGATACGCGCGCATCACTGCCGCCAAATGGGGCAACCAGCGGACGCGAACGAACGTTGACGAAGTGCACGGACACGAAGCCCGCGTCGGCGCAGCGTTCGCCCCATTGCCCGATGCGTCCGAGATGATGCGTGTTGGCGAGGCCTACGACGACGCAACCGTGCTCGCGCGCGCGTTCGATCGCGATTGCCATCGCGGACTCGCCGATCGCCTGACCGAAGCCCTTGTCGCCGTCGAGCCCGACCATCGCGCCGCTGTCGACGACGATGCGCGGCGTACGTCCCGGCGCCGCGTGCCCGCTGCGCACGTGGGCGACATAGGTCGGCAAAAGGCCGATGCCGTGCGAATCGTGGCCATAGAGATTCGCGCGGACCAGATTCGTCGCGATCAACGACGCTTCCTTCGCGGGACAGCCGAGCGCGCCGAAAACCTGCTCGCCCCAGGCGGTGAGTGTTGCAGCGGGAATGTTGCCTGTCGTCATCGCACTATTGTATCGATGGATAGCTTCTGGCCGCTGCGAACGTCGCCATAGCGTCGAGCAGCCGGTACGCTTCGCGATCGACGTCGACGAAGCGCTCGACCAGCACCTCCTCCAACAGCGGTCGATACGCCGCTTCCTCGTGCAACGTCGTCAGCCGCAGTCGAAGCCGCGAAACGACGTCGGGCTCGATCTCGGGCGCCGCGACCAGCAACGGGATCGGCGTCCAGGGCGTCTGACCGATCGAGCGCAGTCCCGCGAGTCGCGAGGGCTCGTGATGGCGCAGGAGATCGAGATAGAAGCCGTCGACCGCGATCACGTCGACCTCCTCCTGTTGCAACGCCGAAAGCAAGCGCACGGGCGTATCGTGCGGACCGCTGCTCTGCGCGAACAGCGACGCATTCCGAGGGCGCGCGTAGCTTGCAAGAAACGCGCGCGGTGCGTTGAAACCGGACTGCGAGTTCTCCGCCATCCAGCCGAAACGATGGCCGAACGTTTCACGGACGTTCGTCGCGCGCAGCGACGTGTGGACGAGGAATTCGCTGCAGTAGCGTGGAAGACGGGCGTAACGCGGAGGCGCCGGCACAGGGGCAGCAAGCGGTTGCATCGCGCGCGTCGAACGCACGAACGGAAAGCCGCACATGAAGCCGCAGTTCAGCGCGGGATCTTCCCAGAGCGTCGCGATCGGTTTCGGCCATGCATGCTCGACGATCGCGATGTCGGCGTCCGCATCGTCGAAGACGCAAGCCGCGAGGATTCTCCACGCATGGCGCGCGCCCGCGCCCGCCTCGTACATGCGAAACGACGCGATACGCTGCGACGCCTGCGACATCACTGCAGCGGCTTGATTCCCGCGCGACGAACGATATCCCGCCATTTCGTCGTTTCGCTGGCGATCATCGAAGCGAACGCGTCCTGCGCGCCACCGACGGGCTCGAGACCGAGAACGGCGAGCTTGTCGCGAACATCGGGCAGCGAAAGCACGGCCGCGATCTCGCGCGAGAGCTTCTGCACGACGTCGGACGGCGTGCCGCTGCGCACGACGAGGCCGTACCATGACGTCACGTCGAAGTCCGGATAGCCGCGCTCGGCCACCGTCGGCACGTCGGGCAGCTCGGCCGACCGGCGCGGGCTTGCAATCGCAAGCGGAACCAGCTTGCCCGACTTGATGTGCGGCAGCACCGTCGAAATGCCGGCGAACATCATCTGCACCTGACCGCCGAGCAGATCGTTCACCGCCGGTGCAAGGCCCTTGTACGGCACGTGCACAGACTGAATGCTCGCTTCGAGATTCAGAAGCTCGCCGGCGAGGTGGGCGCCGCTTCCGTCACCCGGCGATGCGAAGTTGAGTTTCCCCGGATTGGCCTTGGCATACGCCACCAACTCCTGCAGCGTCTTCGCGGGAACCGACGGATGGACGACCAGCACGTTCGGTGACGACGCGAGATTGATGATCGGCACGAAATCCTTCGCCGTATCGAATGAAAGCTTCGGGAAGAGGATCGGGTTGACCGTCAGGTTCCCGGCCGGCGCAAGGACCAACGTGTAGCCATCGGGCTCCGCCCGCGCGCCCTGCTCCATGCCGATGTTGCCCGATGCGCCCGGACGGTTCTCGACGACGACCGGCTGCTTCAAGCGCTCGGCGAGCTTTTCGCCGACGATTCGCGGCAACGCATCGGCGACGCCGCCGGCGGGATAGGGAACGATGATGCGAACCGGGCGTGTCGGGTACGCGGTCTGCGCCGCCACGTCCGCCGGTACGGCGAAACACAGCGCGGCGAGCGCGCACGACAGCGAATGGAAGATTCTCATGGGCTATTAGTCGGTTGCACCGGTAATCGTCAGCGGCCTCGTCCCCTCGCGTCGCATGCGTCGGCACAGCGCGAAAAAGGCTTCCGACCCGGGCAGGAACTCCGCGAAGATGTTCGGAATCACGGGCGTCATCTTTCCCGGTGCCGTCGGGCGGCAATAGCGGTCGTAAGCCCAGTAGATCTCGGAGAGCGCGTCCGGAAAGCCGTGCCGTTCGCGCTCCCGGTAATGCGTGAACATCACATCGCCGGTTTGGATGAACGCCGTCGCGTTCTCTTCGGGAATCACGATCGTAGGGTCGATGTAGAGCGCGATCGACGTGCCGCTCAGCATCGCGTGACCGGCGGGCCCCGAAAACGGCAGCCGCTGCCAGAGTGTCTCGCAGGTCACGGGCGCGTGTTCGTCGTGCAGACGCGCGCGCCCAACCGTTCCATCCAGATCGAACACGAAGTACCGCGCCATGCGGATGTCCTCTCCCAGTGGCTGTTCCGCCGAAGCGAGCGCCCGAGCGGGACGACGCGTTGACACCGACATCGGCCCATGGTTATAACATTGCGATCGTGCGCGCCACAAGCCATCGCAGCAGCGCTGTCCGCCAGCGCTCCGCGCTCATACCGCTCTTGCGCGGCAGCGTGCCACTGCATCGGCAACTGAGCTATCTGCTGCGGAGCGCGATCCTCGCCGGCGAATGGCCGGTCGGCAACACACTGCCGGCCGAACGTGAACTGGCGTTGTCGCATGGCGTGAGCAGGATCACCGTACGCCACGCGCTCGCGGCGCTCGAGTCCGAAGGCCTCATCCGGCGCAGCCGGCCCAAGGGCAATGTCGTGGCGAGAAGTCGGCCGCGCCGCGATAGCGTATGGACGTTCGAGTCGCTGCAGGATGTGGTCGCGTTCGGCGAGCGTACGCGCGTGCAGATCGTGTCGTTTGCCAAGCAGCGCCCGCCGGAGGAAGTCGCGCGCATTTTTGGATTCGCTTCCGGCGTGTCGTTGCCCTGCGTGCACGGCGTGCGCTCGCTCGACGCCACGCCGCTCAGCGAATTCCACTTCTGGATCGCGCCAAGCGTCGCCGCGCAATTGACGCCGGAAGACCTGCGCCAGCCGACGCTCTTTTCCGCGATCGAGAGTCGCACGGGTATCCGGTTGGTGGAGGCGCGGCAAACGGTCTGGTGCGAGCCCGCCGCGCTTGGTGTTGCACGAAACCTGCGAATGCGTCCGGGGGCGCCTGTGCTCGGCATCCGGCGCGTCTACCTGGCGGAGCGCGGTGTGCCCGTCGAGATAGCGATCAGCCGGTTCCATGGCGCTCGGTATCAGCTCAACCACGTGCTGACACGCCTCTCGCGTTCTCCCGCCGACTCGCCATGACCAGCCGTGGCGCCTCGCTCGCGATCCGACAGGTCAGCAAGGCCTACGACGGCACCGTCGCGATCGAGTCCGTCGACCTCGACGTGCACGGAGGAGAACTCGTCACGCTGCTCGGCCCGAGCGGCTCGGGCAAGACTACGCTGCTCATGTCGATCGCGGGCTTTGCGCAGCCGGACAGCGGCGAGATCATCGTCAACGGCTGCGACATCTCACTGCTGCCGCCGCACAAGCGCGGCATCGGTGTGGTGTTCCAGCAGTACGCGCTTCTGCCGCATTTGACGATCGAAGAGAACGTTGCCTATCCGCTGCGCGTTCGCGGCGTGCCGCGGCAGCAGCGGCGCGATGCCGTCGCCGAGGCGTTGTCGCTGGTGCGCCTTGAAGGATTCGCCGCGCGGCGCCCGAGCCAATTGTCCGGCGGGCAGCAGCAGCGCGTCGCGCTCGCCCGAGCGCTCGTGTTCAGGCCGCCGGTGCTGTTAATGGACGAGCCGCTCGGCGCGCTCGACCGCAAGCTGCGTGGCCAGATGCAGCTCGAGATCCGTAATATCCAGCGCTCCCTCGGCATCACCACGGTGTATGTGACGCATGATCAGGAGGAAGCGCTCGCGATCTCCGATCGTATCGCCATCATGCATGCGGGCCGCATCGAGCAGGTCGGCGCGCCAGAGACTCTCTACAAGCGGCCCGCCACGGCCTTCATCGCCGACTTCATGGGCGAATCCAATCTGTTTGCAGGCTATACCGAGGCTCGAGCGGATGGAGCACCGGTGTTTCGCACGGCATCGGGACTCGAATTCCGGATCCGCGAGGCGAACGGAAAGGCCGTCGACGGCGAGTACCTGGCTGTCGTGCGACCGGAGCAGGTGCAGCTCTCGGCGAACGCAGTGTCCGAATGCCCCTTTCGAGGCACCATCCATCAACTTGTGTATCTGGGCGCAGTGGCGCGCGTCCAGATCACTGTCCGCGATAACGCCATTGTCCATGCGACGGTTGCGGCCGATTCGATTCACGCCCTTCCGGGTCCCGGCCAGGAGGTGTGGTTCGGCTGGAGAAGCGAGCCGGTGCTCGTGCCGTCGTCTTTCAACCGCAACGCACCGATCGAAAGGAAGTGATCATGCTGACCACGCTTCGATTTGCCCCGCAGCTCTGCGCCGCCTGGCTGCTCGCCGTCGCTGTTTCGGTGTCCGCACAGGAGCGGCCACTGACCGTCGTCCACTACGGCGGAACCTTCGGGCAGGCGATGCGCACCGCGTTCTTCGATCCCGCCGAGAAAGCCATGGGTATCAAGATCATCGACACGTCGCGCACCGACATGGCGAAGATCAAGGCGATGGTTCAGAGCGGGAACATCGAGTGGGACGTCGCAAACGTCAACACGCTTGAGGTGGGCCGCGGTGCGCGCGAAGGGCTTTGGGAGCCCATCGACTGGACGATGATCGACGCGAAGGTCGCCGGTCCGGTGGGCAAGCTCGAGCACGGCGTGGCGTTCGTCGGCTTCTCGATTGGACTTGCGTACAACACCAAGAAGTACCCGAACCCGGACGCTGCGCCAAAGACCTGGGCTGACTTCTGGGATGTCAAGAAGTTCCCCGGGCCGCGCGCACTCGAGGACCGCGTGCGCTACCAGCTCGAGTTCGCGTTGCTCGCCGACGGCGTTGCGCCCGACAAGCTGTATCCGCTGGACGTCGACCGCGCGTTTCGCAAGCTCGACCAGATCAAGCCGCACATCGTCGCATGGGCGAAGCCGCCCGTGCAGCCGATCGAGCTGATTGCAAGCGGCGAGGTCGACATGGATGCTGCATTCAACAATGAAGTGGCCAACGGTCAGCAGCGCGGCGCGCCCATTGCGATGCAGTTCAACGGGGCGCTCTATACGACGAACGCCTGGGTGATCCTGAAGGGCACGAAGAACAAGGCACAAGCGGTGCAGTTCATCAAGACGGTGACGCAGCCCGCGTATCAAGCCCGGCTCGCCGAGCTCACCTACTTCGGCCCGATGAATCCAGACGCGATCGCGCTCGTCAAGCCCGAGGTTCGGCGTAACCTGCCCACCGAGCCGGAGAACCTGCGGCGCTCGATCCCGCTGAACAACGAATGGTGGGCCGCGAACGAGGCGGCATTGATCGAGCGCTGGAACAAGTGGCTGCTGCAAAAATAGGCCTGCGGTCGAGGGGCGCCGGCCTTGTCTGGCTGGCGCCCGTGCTGCTCGTGTTTGCGGCGTTTTACGTGGTGCCGCTCGCGCGGATGGTGCTCACGAGCCTCGATGCTCCGCAATTCAACTTCGACCACTATCGTTACGTGTTGCACGAGGACCTCTATGCGACGGTTCTCCTGATCACGCTCAAGATTTCGCTCTACGTAACGGTGCTCGCGCTGATCATCGGCTATCCGATCGGCTACTACCTCTCGCAACTTCGCGGGCTTGCGCTCACCATCGCTCTCGCTCTCGTGCTGCTGCCGTTCTGGACCAGCGTTCTGGTGCGGAACTACGCGTGGCTGGTGCTGCTCTCGCGGCGCGGCATCGTCAATTCGATCCTTCTCGCGCTCGGGATAACGGACCAGCCGCTGTCGCTGCTCTTCAACACGACGGCGGTGGTCATCGGCATAACGTACGTGCTCGTGCCGTTCATGATCCTGTCGGTGTTTTCCGTCGCTCGTGCGATCGATCCGATCTACGTCAAAGCATCGGCGAGCCTCGGCGCATCACCGATGACGACGTTCTGGCGCGTCTTCTTTCCGCTGAGTCTGCCCGGCGTCTACGCCGGCGTGATCCTGGTGTTCGTCACCGCCATCGGCTTCTTCATTACGCCGGCGCTGCTTGGCGGCGGCCGTGTGCCAATGATCGCGGTGCTCATCGAGAACCAGGTTCGGGGCGTGCTGAACTTCGGCGTGGGCTCCGCTCTGGGTACGATGCTGCTCATCGCCGTGCTTGGGATCTATTATGTGTTCGATCGCTTCTTCGGCGCTGAATCGCTGATGGGAGCCAAGGCGTGAAGCCGCGCGGCCAAGGCCCCTCGTTGCTGCTGCACGCGGTCGCGTTTCTCGGCTTCGTCTATCTGATCGCGCCGGTGTCGATCGTGGCGGTGATGTCGCTATCCTCGTCGCGCTACCTTGCGTTTCCGCCGCCGGGCTGGTCGACGGAGTGGTATGCGAAGTTCTTTACCGACGGCGTGTGGCTTTCCGCAACGGCGAACAGCTTCAGGCTGGGCGTCGCGGTCGCGTTGATCGCAACGCCGCTCGGCACGCTCGCCGCTTACGGTCTGGTACGCCGGCGGGTGCCGGCGCAACGTGCCATCGCGGCGCTGCTGCTTTCCCCCATGGTCGTGCCGGTGATCGTGGCCGCGATCTCGCTTTACGCGTTCTACGTTGCGCTCGGGCTTGCAGGCGGCTTTCTGGGCATCCTGGTCGCGCACGTCGTGCTTGCGGTCCCGCTCGTAACGATCGCCGTCGCCGCGAGCTTGCGGCGCCTGGATCCAGTGATCGAGCGCGCAGCCGCGAGCCTGGGCGCCGATCCGTTGCGTGTATTCCTGACGGCCGTTCTGCCCAACATCGTGCCCGGTGTCGTCTCGGGCGCGGTGTTCGCGTTCATCACCTCGTTCGACGAGCTCGTGATCGCCATGTTCGTCGGCGGGCGAACGATGACACTGCCGCGGAAGATCTGGGAGGACCTCGTCGTGCTGATCGAGCCGACGCAGGCCGCGGCGAGCATGGTCCTGGTCGCCGTTTCGATCGTCGCGCTTGGCATATGGGCGGCTTTCCAACGACGCTCGGAGAGACGTACCTGAAATCGCTGCCGGGCCCTACATGAAGATCACTGCCGTAAAGGCGATCCCGTTTCGTGCTCCACGCAAGAACGTGTGGCATGCGGCGTTCGGGGTCGTTGCAGAATCGGAGTACGCAATCGTCATCATCGAGACGGACGAAGGCGTGCGCGGCGTAGGCGAGATCGCAACGGTGTGGGAGCGGCGCGGCGTCTCCCAGGCAGCCGACGTCGATCGAATCGTCTCGCCGCTCTTGATCGGCAGGGATCCCCTCGAGCTCAACGCGCTTTGCATCGCGGTTCATCGCGCGCTCGGTCGCGACGGCAACCCGGCGAAGGCCGGCGTCGACATCGCGTTGCACGACCTCGCCGGACGCATCCTCGGCGTGCCCGTCCACCAGCTCCTCGGCGGCAAATTGCGCGACCGCATGCAACTCAGCTTCTCGATCAACATGGGTGCCGCGGAAGCCATGGCGGCCGAAGCGGCCGAGCTTTGTGACCAGGGATTTCGCACGCTCAAGCTCAAAGCGGGTCTCTGTCATCTCGACGACATGCGAGCGCTCGAAGCGATCCGCGTGCGAATCGGCCAGGACGTCACGCTGCGCATCGACATGAACGCCGGCGTGGTCAGTCCCAAGGATGCGGTATGCCGCATACGCGACTTCGAGCAGTTTCGGCCCGAGTTCGTCGAGCAGCCCGTCAAGGGACACGACATCGCCGGGATGGCATTCGTGCGCGAGCACACGACCGTTCCAATCATGGCGGACGAGAGCGTATGGGACAGCCGCGATGCCCTCGCAGTCGTCACGCAACGCGCGGCGGATCTCGCGAACATCTATGTGATGGAGGCCGGAGGGCTGCGAGAAGCACGGCAGGCGTTTGCAGTGTTCGAAGCGGCATCGATCGGTACGATGCTCGGATCGATGCCGGAGTTCGGCATCGGCACGGCCGCGCAACTGCATCTGGGCGCGGTCGCGCCCAATCTCCTCGCGACCAACGACCTGTGCGGCTTCATGTATCACGCACGCGACATCGTATACGCGTCGCCTGTGGTACGTGACGGCGAGGTGTTCGTGCCGTCGGGGCCCGGACTCGGCGTCGAGCTCGACGATGAGCAGCTCGCCCGGTGGGCCATCTAGCAGAAACAGTCGCGATCACCGGAAAAGCTCAAGTGCCGTTCGCACCCATTGCGTCGGGCGAGCTGTTTTACGAAGTTGCGGGCAGCGGACCGCCTGTCGTGCTGGCGGCGGGACTTGCCGGCCTCGGCAAATTCTGGGATGCGGAGGTCGCGATACTGGCGAAGCGCTTCATGGTGATCACGTACGACCATCGCGGGGCCGGGCGCAGCACGCACTCGCCACCGCCGTATTCGGTTGAGGGCATGATGCAGGACGTCCTCGCGCTGCTCGATCACCTGCGTCTCGCGCGTGTGCACCTCGTGGGCCACTCGACTGGTGGCGCAATCGGCCAGCTTGTGGCGGCGCGCTTCCCCGCGCGCATTTCACGCCTGGTCCTGTCCGCGACGTGGAGTCATGCGGATCCCTATTTCCGGCGACTCTTCACGCTAAGACGGGAGCTTCTCGAGCGCGGCGCAGGCGATCTGTATGCGCGTCTTTCCACGTTGCTGCTGTATTCGTCCGACTGGATCGCCGAGCACGACACCGAGCTCGACGATGCTGCGACCACAAACGCGCGCGACATCGCCATCATGGCGAGCAAGATCGACGCGCTGCTCGACTTCGACGGCAGGGCTGCACTGCCGGCGATCTCCTGTCCGACGCTCGTGATCACAGCCCGGGACGACGCGACCATTCCGCCGCGGTTGGGACGCGAGCTCGCGAAGCGGCTCCCCAATGCCACGCTGACGCTGCTCGAGTCGGGTGGTCACTATTTTCCCATCACGCGCGCGCGGGAGTTCACCGATGCGGTCCGCCAGTTTCTTGACAACAAGGATCGGGTGTCGCAGTGAAGCCGGTGCTACTCGCAGGCTTCGGTGCGATCGGTCGGGCCGTGCTGCGCGGCGTCGAACGCGACGCGCGGGCCGCAGTGCGCTACGTGCTCGAGCGCGAGCACCGCGCGCCGGCTTTGCAGCAGGAACTTGGTTCGGCGATTCAGGTGATCACGAGCCTTGATCGGAGGGGAGGATTCCATCCAAGATCAACAGCGGCGGCGCTCCTTGCGTGCACCGCCGTCTGCGCGATCGGTTCCCAGGCCGCGCATGTCAGTTTTCCGCAGCCGTCCCCGCTTGATGCAAGATCAGCCCCTTTATCGGCGCGACAGCATGCTTCAATGGTTCGGATCGAAGGCGGGCGCTACACGATCGGCGCGCCCGGCAATGACCAGCGATCCGCGCACGATGCATCTCCCGCGCACGCCATCACGCTCGCAGCATTTCGAATCGATCGCAACGAGGTTACCAACGCTCAGTTCGCCGAGTTCCTTAACGCGCTTCCGGTCAAGCCGCTCGGCAACGCGTTGGGCGGAAAGGCAACGGCCGCGAATTTCGCGCCGGCGGAACACCGCCTGTTTCTCGAAACGCACGAACCGCGCGCGTATCCGATCATCGGCCTCGACGATGACGAAGCGCGCATCGGCCTGCGTGACGGCCGTTACGTGCCGGACGCCGGGTTTGACGATCACCCGGTTGCCGAGACAACGTGGGCGGGAGCGGCCGCCTATTGCGCGTGGCGCGGCGCACGGCTTCCGACCGAAGCCGAATGGGAGGCGGCCGCCCGCGGCAGGGCGGCGCGCACATTCCCATGGGGCAGTTCGGCGCCGACCAATGACGTAGCGACGATCGGACGGAAGACCGGCGATACGCTGCCCGTCGGCAGCAAGCCCCGCGGCGCCACACCCGAGGGTGTTCTCGACATGGCCGGCAGTCTTGCCGAGTGGACGAGCTCCTTGTACCGGCCGTATCCGTATCGCGCCGACGATGGGCGGGAAGACGCGCATGCGCCAGGGGAACGCGTGACGCGCGGCGGCGATTACGTGTTCCAGAGCGCGCCCGAGCACCTCGTCACCTGGCATCGGCGCGGATTTTCGCGGGCGCCGGCGTCCGGGCACCGACATATCGGCTTCCGCTGCGCTGCCGACGCTCGTTAGCGTTTCGTCGCCCTCTAACGCTTTCGCGTCCGCGCCGCTTTTTTCGCGGCAGCCGATCGGTCACGAGCTGTCCGCTTTCGCGCCGCGGTTTTCGCTTGCTTCGATAACGCGGCGCTGGATACCACGGAGCGCGGCTCATCCTCGAGCGCTTTCGTCGCCGCGCGCGATCGGCGCTTCGACGGCGGCTTCGCGCCGCGCTGACCCGCCTCGTACGCCGACTTGGCGCTCTTGCGGATGCGCTCGGACGTGTCGCCCTTCTTCGGCGGGGGCAGGTCGACGCCGGCACGCCGCGCTTTCGAAAGACCGATCGCGATCGCCTGCCTGGTCGAGCGCGCGCCATGCTTGCCTTCGCGAATATGCTCGATCTCTTCGCGGACGAATTCGCCGGCCTGCGTCGTGGGCGCCTTGCCTTCGCGCTTGTCTTTCGCAGCACGTTCAAGCGTTTTCTTGTCGGGCATGTCGTCGGCTCCTCTCTTTTACCGTTCCTAAGCGATGGCCTGCACCAGCCGGTCAACCTCGTCGAGCACCGACTCGACGTCGTGACGGTGCTCGACGCCGGCAATCGCCGCCGCGCCACAGAGCCCGAACACGCGCTTGCCGAAATGCAATCCGAGCGCGACTTCGGAAAGCGTCCCGAGGCTGTCGCCCACGGCGATCAGGCAGAACGCCCCACGTGCGATCACGGCGTTGCGCGCTTCACCGAGCCCGGTCGCCACCGCGAGCGTCACATAAGCATTGGCCGATGCCCAATCGCCGTCCGGCAACAGCCCGATCGCGATGCCGCCGCGCGATGCGACACCGCGGCAAACCGCTTCCATGACGCCTTCGCGACCACCGCACAGCACCGGATAGCCGCGTGCGGCGAGGCCTTCCCCGACTGCGTAGGCGATCGCGAGCTGCTCGCTCGACGCCTGACGCGGACCGATGACGCCGATCGGCACGCGCAGCATCCCATCATCCGTTCGAAGCTGGCCTCGCATCGTCAATCGTCGAGATGACGCTCGTGGCGGAAGCCGAGCCCTTCGCCGGCCACGAGGATCAGCGAACAGGTCGCGGTGATAAGCAATGCCAACGCCGCGGCAGCCGAAGTCCGATCCGGTATCCGAGACCATCGAGTACTGCTGCAGCGGCAGCAGGTCCACGCTGGTGCCGACGAGGGCAAGCGCGGTTCCGTACGCGCCGAACACAACCGCGGCGATCAGGCACGCCGTCCCGATCGCCGGGGCAGCGATCGCCGGAAGAACCACGTGCAGGAACGCCTCGCGTGGCGTCGCGCCGAGCGACTCCGCCACTTCGAGCTGCCCCTGCTCGAGATTGACGAGGACCGGCAAGAGCGACATCACGACGCGCGGGATCAGGCAGTACGACGACGCGAACGCGAGCCCGATCGGCGTGAACAGCGCCTTACCGATCACCGCGGCATCCGCGCCCAGCATTGCGATCAGTTGCATGACGAGCATGGCCCGATAGCGTGAGCCTTTAGACGCGCGCCCGGCAAACGACAATTCGCACGCGCGCGTGCAAGAAGGGGTTGCCTCGGGGTGAAACCATGCGCGGACCACTGCCGGCGGTCACCGAGTTGCGCGCCTTCGACGTCGTGGCGCGATTTGCCAGCATCATGGCCGCTTCACGTGCGCTCGACCTTGGCGATTGCGTCCCGCGCGAAGACGAGCATACTCCCGCCGTCTCTTGCGTTCGCGAATGGCTGGACCGAGAGGTACGCTTGCGGCGCGCCGCCTAGCGACAACAACGATGGACAAGGATGGCGCGATGAAAGCAACAGCAGGAACGTCTCCTTCTCGGCTGATCGATGCGCGAATCAAGGAGCTGCCTGATTGGCGGGGCGAGATGCTCGCTCGCGTCCGAAAGCTCATCAGAGAGGCCGACCCGGAAGTCGTCGAGGAGTGGAAGTGGCGCGTTCCGGTGTGGTCGCACGCTGGAATCATTTGTACCGGTGAGGCGTACAAGAATGCCGTGAAGCTGACGTTCGCCAAGGGCGCCTCGCTGCAGGACCCTTCAAGTCTTTTCAACGCCAGCCTCGACGGCAACGTGCGGCGTGCCATCGACTTCCATCAAGGCGACGACCTCGATGAGAAGGCGTTGAAGGCGCTTGTTCGCGCCGCCGTGGCGCTGAATACCCGCGCCTCGCGGCCCGCTTCGTCTTGATGGAAACGCGCCTTACGTCGCTTGCAGCCTGGCGATCACGCGGCGGGCCTCGGCAACCAGATCGGCGACGATATCCCCCGCCGGCTTCATGTCGTCGATCAGGCTGCACGATTCGCCGGCCCAGAACGGCGCATATTCCGCGTCGCCCTCGAACTCCGGCGTCAGCATGAACGGCGCATAGCGGTCGACATCGCTCGTCGTTCCACCACGCGTCACCGTCCCAATTCGCGTGCCTTCGCCAGGCCGCTCCCCGCTTGCCGGTCGACCGGCCGCAATCCATTCGTCGACGGCGCGATTGCGGATCACGCGATGCGGAGCGTCCGGCCAGCCGACATCGAACAGCCGCTCGCAGTAGAGCGTGTCTTCGGCGCGCGAGCGAACGATGCGCTCCCTGTACTCGAGCGGCACGAACGCTTCCGCGCTCGCTGCACGCGTCGCCTCTTCGACACTTCCTACTTTCAGGAAGACCTTCGTGCCTTTGCGATGCGGATCGTTGACGCATTCGACACGGCCGCCGCAAGCTCCGGGCCGGCGGCCGCTGCGAACCCCACCGAGAAAATCGGATGCTCGATGCCGATATCGCGGCACAGCTTCGTCTTCAGCATCGCGAGCCTTGCAACGGAACCGTCGTTATCGACTCAATCGGCGCGCGAATCAACCGTCATACCCGCTCGATCGCCAACGCGATACCCTGGCCGACGCCGATGCACATCGTCGCCAGCGCGTAACGGCCGCCGGTTCGCTCGAGCTCGCACAGCGCCGTCGTCGCAAGCCTCGCACCCGACGCGCCGAGCGGATGGCCGAGCGCGATCGCGCCGCCGTTGGGATTGACGTTCGGCGCGTCGTCGGCAAGTTTCAACATGCGCAGCACTGCGAGCGCCTGTGCGGCGAACGCTTCGTTCAGCTCGATCACATCGAACTGCCCGAGCTTCATGCCGAGCAGCTCGAGCAGCCGGTCGGTTGCCGGCGCAGGGCCGATGCCCATCACGCGCGGTGGCACGCCGGCGGTCGCCATGCCGAGCACACGCGCGCGAGGCGTGAGCCCGTGCTTCTTCGCCGCGCTTTCACTCGCAAGCAGCAAAGCCGCGGCACCATCGTTGACGCCCGACGCATTGCCCGCGGTCACCGTTCCGTCCGGACGCACGACGGGCTTTAGCTTGGCGAGCTGGTCGGGCGACGTTTCGCGCGGATGCTCGTCGCGATCGACCGCGACGGTTTCACCCTTCTTCTGCGGGACGTGCACTGGCGTCGTCTCGGCAGCGAATCGACCTTCGCGGATCGCCTGGGCTGCGCGCTGCTGCGATCGAAACGCGAACGCGTCCTGGTCCTTGCGGCTGACGTCGTAATCAGCCGCGACGTTCTCCGCCGTCTCCGGCATCGAATCGGTTCCGTACTTCTGTTTCATCAGGTGATTGACAAAGCGCCAGCCGATCGTCGTGTCTTCGACTTTTGCCGCGCGCGAGAACGCTTCGGTGGCCTTCGCCATCACGAACGGCGCACGGCTCATGCTTTCCACGCCGCCGGCGATCGCGAGTTGAACGTCGCCTGCGCGAATGGCGCGCGCTGCGCTGCCGACCGCGTCGAGACCCGAGCCGCACAGCCGGTTGATCGTCGCGCCGGGGACGCGCTCCGGCAAGCCGGCGAGCAGTGCCGACATGCGTGCGACGTTGCGGTTGTCCTCGCCCGCCTGGTTCGCGCAACCGAACCACACATCGTCGACTGCTTCCCAATCGACGTCCTTGTTGCGGGTCATCAACGCTTTCAACGGCACGGCGCCCAGATCGTCGGCGCGAACCGAGGAAAGCGCGCCACCGTAGCGGCCGAACGGTGTACGAATCGCATCGCATAAAAAGGCTTCCGCCATCGTCCTATTCCCTTAGGTTTTCGGTCGACGATCGACCACCCGCCTGGCTTTCCCCATCGAACGCTCGAGGCTCCCCGGCGCGCCGACGTTGACGCCGGCGCTGATGCCGATCAACGACTTGATCAGAGCCCCCAGGCGCCGACCGGCCGCGTCGCCTTCCTCTGCACTCGCATCGGCGGCGCACTCGCAATGCACGAGGACTTGGTCAAGCGCAGCCGGTCGGGTCACTTCGATCAGATAGTGCGGCGCGAGCGCACTTTCCTTGACGATCAGCTCTTCGACCTGCGTCGGAAACAGGTTGACGCCGCGAATGATCAGCATGTCGTCGCTGCGCCCTGTGATCTTCTCGATGCGGCGCATCGCGCGCGCCGTCGGCGGCAGCAGTCGCGTCAGGTCGCG
>DATLNR010000009.1:0-17384 GCA_035536655.1 Casimicrobiaceae bacterium | reverse complement strand
GGTGAATGTCGCGAGCTCGGCCGCGAGCGATTCGTCGACGCCGTGGGTGATCGCGAACATCAGGTAGTAGATCGACCCGATGCCGCGGATGCCGAACCAGCCCATCAGCCGTTTCTGCGCCGGAACGACGCGTGCGCCGATGAGGCCCGCGTAGACCGACAGCGGTCGGATCACCAAAAACAGCAGCACGACCACCCAGAGCACCTCGAGCTTCATCGGGACGACGGCGAGCAGTGCGCCGACGGTGATGACGATCGCAACCTCCGCGAAGCGCTCGAGCTGAGCGTTGAAGCGTTCGACCTCGCTCATCATCGCCGCGGGCGCGTGCACGGGGTTCACGGGATCCGGCGTGATCCGCTCATCGAGCGGCGGCGCAAGCGCGGCACGTTCGTCGGCGATCCGCCGCAACGTGAAGCCGGCTGCGAACACGGCGAGAAAGCCGTAGGTGTGCGCGGCGAGCGCGACACCGTAAGCGAGCGCGATCAATCCGAACGCGATGAACTCGTCGGCACCGAGCGCTTCGCTGTGGCGCGTGCGCAGGAACAGCACGACGCGACCGATGAGGATGCCGAGAAGCGCACCGATCGCGAGCCCGCCGGCCACCGCCCAGACCACGTCGATTGCGAGCCAGCGCCAGTATGAAGGACCGACGTCATGGAGACCCAGAAGGCCCAGTCCGAGCATGATGAACGGAAACGCGGTGCCGTCGTTCAACCCGCCTTCGCCGGTCAGCCCGAAGCGCAGCCGATCGCGATCTTCCGCATCGGTCACCTGGACGTCCGACGCGAGTACCGGATCCGTCGGCGCAAGGATCGCGCCGAGCAGCACGGCGGCGCCGATCGGCAGCTTCAGCAGGAACACGCCGACGAGCGTGAGTCCGGCAATCGTCACGAACATCGACACGGTCGCAAGCCGCACCGGAATGCGCCAGCGATGATGCTGCCACGGCAGTTTCAGCTTGAAACCGGCGGTGAAAAGCGAGATCAGCACGGCGATCTCGCATAAGCGCTCGAGTGCGATTGCGTTGCGCACCGGCTCGACCTCGAGGAGCGCGAGGCCGGCCGGACCGAGTCCGTAACCGACGGCGAGATAGAGCATTGCGGCGGAGAGCGGAAGTCTGGCGATGAACGAGCCGCCGAGCGTCATCGCGATCAGGAGAACGCCGACGATGATGCACCAGAGCATGAAGGTGACGGGCTCCGCCATGCGAGACATTGTTTCGAACGGGTCTTTGATCGTGGCAGTGTAGGGTGACGCCTCACTGCCGTGCGTCGGACAATCGACGATACCGAACGAGAGCAACGCGGACAGCCTTGACCGCCGATGGACGAACCGCAAGCCCCGGATGAATTGCGCGACACCAGTGCACGCACGCTGGCCCACTATGCGGCGCGCGTGGGCCCGTTCTGGGAAGGAACGCGCGATCACGACGTGAGGCAGAACATCGAGGCGCTGCTCGCAGCGATCGAAGGTGAGCCGCCTTTCACGATCCTGGACTTCGGCTGCGGACCGGGGCGCGATCTCGCCGAGTTCGTGCGCCGCGGCCATCGCGCGACCGGTCTCGAAGGCGTCGCGGAGTTCGCGGCGATGGCGCGGAAGCATAGTGGCTGCGATGTATGGGAACAGGACTTCCTCGCGCTCGATTTGCCTGAACGTCGCTTCGATGGCGTGTTCGCGAACGCCTCGTTGTTCCACGTGCCGTCGAGCGCACTGCCGCGCGTCCTCGGCGAGCTCCATCGCGCGCTGAAGCCAGGCGGCGTCCTCTTCAGCTCCAACCCGCGCGGCAGCGACGAAGAAGGCTGGAATGCGGGCCGTTTCGGCGTGTGGCATTCGCTCGACGGCTGGCGGCGCTACGTCGAAGGCGCGGGCTTTGTCGAAGTGCGTCACTACTACCGACCGCCTGGTCTTCCGCGTGCGCAACAAGCGTGGCTCGCGACGGTGTTGCGTAAGAACGATAGGCGGTAGGCCGCTTCCTACGCACTGGTGCCCGCTCGACCGATGTCGCGTTGTCGCGATCGATGGTGCAATGACGCCTCGCAGTACAACGACATTCAAGGAGAGCACATGCAAACCGACCGCAAGGGACTGGACCCGAATCCTGACGCCAATCGCGATCCGATCACGGGTGCGCCGGGCTCACACCCGGTCGGTACCGCCGCTGGTGCGGTCGCGGGAGCCGTTGCAGCGGGCGCGGCCGCCGGCACGCTGGCTGCAGGACCGGTCGGCACCGTCATCGGTGCAGCGGTAGGCGCGGTGGCGGGCGGTCTCGCCGGCAAGGGCATCGCCGAGATGATCGATCCGACCGTCGAGGATCGTTATTGGAAGGACAACTATTCGTCCCGCCCGTACGTCCCCGCCGGCGCGAGCTTCAACGACTATGGCCCGGCGTATCGCTATGGCTACGAAACGTATCCGCAGTACCGCGGACGCGATTTCGACGACGTCGAGGGCGACCTCGAGCGTGATTGGGACCGGGCGAAGGGCACGTCGCGTCTGACGTGGAACGAAGCCAAGTACGCAACGAAGGACTCGTTCCGCCGCGTCGGCGACGCTATCGAGCGCGGTATTCCGGGCGACTCGGATCGCGACGGCAAGTAATCTTCACTGAGGCCTTAGGGCTCTCGACGGAGATTCAACGCAGCCGTCGATTGCTTGAAGAGAAATGGCGCGGAAGCCTTCGGGCGCCGCGCCATTTGTTTTGTGGACGCCGCTCTACTGGGCTCGGTCGAGCGAGACCTCGAGTCGCTCGCCTCCCGCTTCGACGATGTCACCGTGTCTCAAGCGACGCGGAGTCATGCCGACTGGCGAACCATTCACGCGCGTGGGCCGACGGCCGACGACGTGCGTGACGAAAAACCCAAGCGGGCGTCGCGTCACGACCGCCTGCGCTCCTGGCCGTCCGAAGACCGTGACGATGCGCGTGAGCTCGATCACTGCGCCCGCGCGCGGACCCGCACCCATCCAGACGCGACCTTCCGGCAGTCCGGTTCGCGCCGGCGTCGCGGGAACGTTCTCCAACACGGCCGGAGGCACCGGGATGTCGGCGCTGAGCTCGCGCGGAAGAGCGCCTGCACTCAGCAGACGCGTTCGGTCGAGATCGACGTCCGACGCCACCTTCGGATTCAGGTAGCGCAGTGCGAACGCGCCGAACGCGATCGTATCGCCATGCTGGAGGATGCGGCGCTTGAGCATGGTGCCGTTGACGATCGTGCCGTTGACGCTCGCGAGATCCTCGAGGATATGGTCGTTGCCCACGGTGACGATCGCGGCGTGGTCGCGGCTCACCGTCGGATCGTCGATGACGATGCGGTGCGGGCGATCGCGGCCGATGACGAGCTTCGGCTCGTCGATGAAGCACTGCTGAACCATCCTTCCGTTGCGCGAAAGAACGAGCTTCGCCATCTCATCGGTTCCGATGCAAGAGGCGTCCGCAGCGTCGCTGCATGACGTTACGCCGCCGCCGCGCGTTTTGCACCAGGACTCTTCATGCAAAGCGCTTGACGAAGTCGATGAAACGCGAGAAGCGACGTCGTTGCGCGCCAACCGCGACGAGGATCACCGACACGTTGTCGAAGCCGCCGTTGTCCTTCGCCGTCTCGATCAGCGTTCGCGCTGCCAGGTCGAGATTGGCAGCCAGCGAATGCACGACGAGCTCCATGTCGTCGTGACCGACGAGGTCGTTCAAGCCGTCGGAGCAGACGAGATACACGTCGCCGGGCAGCGTGTCGACGCTGCGCAGCTGCGGCTTCAGCGCTTCATCAACACCGAGCGCTTGCGTAACGAGGCTGCGGTTATGCGAATCGACGACATCCCGCGCGGCGATCAGGCCGGCAGCAAGCTCGAGGCCGATCAGCGAATCGTCGCGCGTCAACAGCTCGAGGCGTCCGTTGCGCAGTCGATAGGCGCGCGAATCGCCGACGTGACCGATGGCCACGCCGCCTTCGTGAAACAACGCGGCGACGAGCGTCGTTCCCATCCCCTGGCGGTGGCGATCGCTCACGGCCGCCTTGCGGACCTCCTGGTTGGCTTGAATTATGCTTTTCTCGAGCGCGGCGAGAGCATGCTGACAGGTCGTCGTTTGCGCCTCCGCCACGTGGCGGCGCAGGACGTCGACGACGACATCGGTCGCCAGCGTGCTTGCGATCTCGCCTGCCCGATGCCCGCCCATGCCATCCGCCAGCGCCACGATGCCCAGCTCCGGAACGAGACGCAGCCGATCCTCGTTGTACTGCCGCACGTTGCCGGTGTCGGACAGCGCGGCGGCCTTGAGCAGGGGCGGAGTCATGAAGGCGATTGGGGCACGACGAAGTTCGACGACGCGTGGCCGCCGTTTACGCAAGGATCGGTCCAGACGCTGTGACGACGAGCGGCGCCCCGGCGACGGGCGGGGGCCACACCGCGACGGAGGTGGCCAGAAAGCATCCACGTCGGCGGCTGCCGCTGACGGTCACGTTCGATCGTTCGCGCCCGGCAAAGGCTGAGCGGATGCGAGCGCAAACGATCGGCCGTTACGAAGTCATCGCGACGCTTGCACGGGGCGGGATGGGTGTCGTCTACAAGGCGAAGGATCCGTTGATCGACCGCGTCGTCGCCGTGAAGACGTTGGGCTTCGGGCTCTCGCCGATCGAGGCGGAAGCGTTTCGCAAGCGCTTCGCGCGCGAAGCCAAGTCCGCCGGCCGGCTCTCGCACCCGAACATCGTGACGATCCACGACATGGGCGAGAGCGAGGACGGCGTCTACATCGCGATGGAGTTCCTCGAGGGCCGCACGCTGCGCGACATCCTCGACTCTGGCGTCGTCATGCAACCGAAGACGGTCGCCGAGATTGCGATTCAAGTCGCCGAAGGACTCGCCTTCGCCCATCTGCACGAGGTCGTGCACTGCGACGTCAAGCCGGCGAACATCATGGTGCTCGAGAACGGCAACGTGAAGATCATGGACTTCGGCATCGCGCGATTGCCGACCGGATCGCGGACGTTCGCCGGCAACGTGCTTGGCTCGCCGCGCTACATCTCGCCCGAGCAGATCGTCGGTCGCGAGATCGACGCCCGATCCGACATCTTCTCGCTCGGCGCCGTGCTCTACGAGATGCTGACCGGCGTTCCACCGTTCGCGGGCACGGCGATCGACGAAATCCTCTATCAGGTGATCAACGACAAGCCGCAAGCGCCTAGCGTGCGCAACAAGAGCCTGCCCCCGGCATTCGACGCGATCGTCGAGCGCGCGATGGCGAAGCATCCGGGTGACCGTTATCCGCGCGCGCAGGATCTCGCCCAGGCGTTGCGCAACGTCGAGCTTGGCATGAGCGATGCGCCGCCGTCCCTGCCGCCGATCGCCGCGGCCGGTTCGAAGCCCAAAGTCGGCGATGCGACCGTCGACCTGCAAGCGCGTGCGTCGACGTCTGCCGAAGCGACGTCGCGCATTCGAATGCGTCGCAAACTCGCGCTTTACGCTGTTCCCGCGGCTTTCCTGTTGACCGGCGCGGGCTTTCTGCTGCTTCGGCCGAATGACGACGCCGGCCGGCATCCAGTCGCGGAAGTTGCGACATCGACGGCGGACACGGTGAGCAGGGCGCCGATGCAGGAAGCGTCGACGCCGTCACCCAAGCCCGCGATCATCCCGCCGCTTGATGCGCGCGGGCCGCTGGTCCGCAGCCCCGCGCCGCCGATCGAGCCGAACACGGTCCCGGCTGCGTCGAACATCGCGGCGGACGCAAGCATCGTTCTGGCGCAGGACGCCGTCGGCCGCGTTGGTTTCGCGATCTCGCCGTGGGGCGAGATCTACGTCGATGGCGTCAAGCGCGGCGTGACGCCGCCGATGACCGAGCTTAGACTCCCGCCCGGGACCTATCAGGTGGAAGTTCGCAACACGACGTTCTCGCCATACACGCGCAGGATCGAGGTCGCCGCCGACACGAACTTGCGCATCAAGCACAAGTTCCGTTGACCTCTCCGATGAAATCCTGTTTTGCTCGCGATTGTCTGCGACGTGCGCTTGTTGCGCTGCCGGTGATCGCATTCATCGGATGCGCGACGCCGCCGGAAACCCCGCCGCCAGCAGCGCCGAGTCAGGAGCCGGTCGCGACTGCGCCGCCGGCGAAGGCGTCGCCGCCGGTGATGAAGCCCAAGCCCGCGCCGCCGAAGGAAGCCGAGCGCGAGCCGCCGCCTCCACCGCCGACGATCGGCAAGGGCTCGGAAGACCTTCGACGCGCCGTCCAGACGTACGACGACGGCGACTACAGGACCGCTGCGAAGCACTTTCAGTCTGCACTCGATACGGGGTTGTTGACGACCGCCGAGCAAGTGACGGCGCGCAAGCATCTTGCGTTCATCGCGTGCGTTGCGAAGCGCACCACCGTGTGTCGCACCGAGTTTCGCAAGGCGTTGGAGGTCGATCCCGCATTCGAGCTCTCGGCAGCGGAAGCCGGTCACCCCACGTGGGGCCCGGTGTTTCGCAGCGTCAAGGCCGAGCTGACAAAGAAAACGAAGCCTGCGCCGCCGAAACCGAAGCCCGCTCCGAAGAGCGGTTGACGTTGCCTTTGCTGACAGCGGATCGCTAATCGCCGATGGTTCGTACGCTGACTGCTGAAATGAACCTTTATGGTTTGCTCGAAGCCCGCGAAGCGCAACGCAATCCATTGCGCGTCGGTTTGATCGGCGCCGGCAAGTTCGGCTCGATGCGGCGCAGGCGCTGCGCACGCGGGCCTGCGACTCTTCGGCTTCGCCGACCCTTCTCCTGAACATGCGCGCACAGCGCTCGAATCGACGGCTGGCCGCGCGAGCGTCTTACCGCGTCGTCGCTCGCCGATGCGCCGCGCAGCGCACCGACGCTCTTCCGCTTGGCCTCGCGCATGGCGTGAAGCTGTCGCGCGATGTCGCGGCGGGCGAACGCCTGCGCTGGCGCGATGTCGGAGTGGACAGCGCGTCGACCGCGGTGCGCTTCCGTCGCGAGATGGAAGCCGCGTTCGCACCGCCCGGTGAACACGCGCCACCAACATGAGCGAGGCCGTCCTGCCCGCATCGAGAAAGAGACGCCGGTTGTCTAACGCAGCGCTTGTGTTGCTGATTCTGTTGTTGCTGCTGCTCGCCGGGCCGGTGATCACGCTCGCGACTGGCAAGGTTTCGCTGCGCGGCAATTGGGCGACGGCGACGAGCCGCCCGGCCGGGCTGGCCCCCGATCCCACACGACATCGCCAAGCAGTCGTGCAGGTCTACGGCGGTCGCACGTTTGGCTGGCGCGGCGCGTTCGCCGTTCACACGTGGCTGGCCGCGAAGCCGGCAGGCGCGGACCGCTACACGCGCTATGAGGTCATCGGCTGGTACGCGCGCGGCGGTCGTTCGTCGGTCGTCATCTCCAACATGCGCGCAGCCGACGCCGAGTGGTACGGCGCTGCGCCGGAGCTCATTCGCGATCTCCGCGGCGACGAAGCCGAAGCGGTCCTCGCAAAGCTCGACGCTGCGGCCGCTTCGTATCCGTTCGCGAATCGCTACAGCGCGTGGCCGGGGCCGCACAGCAACACGGTCATCGCGCATCTCGCGCGCGAGATTCCGGAGCTCAAGCTTGCAATGCCGGCGACGGCCGTCGGCAAGGATTACCTGCCGCTTGCGGACGTGCTGTCCCGCGCGCCGAGCGGCACCGGCTACCAGCTCTCGCTGCTGGGGCTCGCCGGCGCGCTGGTCGGCGTCGAGGAAGGCGTCGAGCTCAATCTGTTCGGGCTCGTGCTCGGCCTCGACTTCAAGCCGCCGGCATTGAAGCTTCCCGGCATCGGCAACGTCCCGCCGAGAAATGTGTTGCGGCCGGAACGGCCGATGAGCACCTGAGCGGCCACGCCGCGCCGTTAAAAAAATTCCCTTAACATGAACTGCTCCAGCCCCTCGTTATCCGCCGCGCGCGCGGACAGCGTGACTTCGCGGCCGAGACGGTTGCTGCGCCAGGTGAAGTCCTCCTGCTCGTACTCGCGGATGATGCCGATCATCTTGCGCACGACGGCGTAACGAATGTCGGCATTCTGACCACGCCGCACTTCATGGCGTTGATTCAGCCGGCGCTTGATGTCGGAGTTCCAGCCGTAGAACGTGAACGCCGCGGAGTCGGTGGACAGTTGCGTGATCTGAAAGACGCCGCCGCTTTGTCGCGCGTCCGCGCCGAAGCGCGGCTCGTTGATCGACGCGAGGTTGGCGGCGAGGATGCGATTGCGTTTCGCTTCGCCGTCCTCGTTGCCCGCTGACGGGGCGCGATCGCTCTCGCCGCGCGCACGTCGCTTGGCCGCGATATACGACGACAGGTCCGCGTAAGGCAGCGCGTCCGGTGCCATCGCAACCGGCGGCGCGGTCGGCGCAGGGATCGGCGAAGGCGGCAACGCCGGCGCGGCTTGCGGTGCCGGAAGACGCGGGACTTCGCGCGGCGTCAACGTTGGCGCTCGCTCGGGGACGATCACCGGTGGCGTTGCCGGCGGTGTTGCTTTCGTCGACGGCGACGGTCGCGCCGGCGGACGTGGTGTCGCAACGGCAGGCGGCGACGCTGCCGGTTCGGCCGGTGGCTCGGCAGCACGACTGAAGAGTCGCGCAGTCAACGGCGCGTCCTGGCGCGGCGATTGACCCACATCGAACGCGATTGGTCGCATCGGCGGTCGCAACTCGAGCAACGCAAGTGCATGCAGCAAGAGCGACAGCGCGAGTGCGACGGGGAAGGCTTGCTCGCGCAGCGCTTCGCGAGTCAAACGCGGGCGCATCGTGCGTAGCGGGGGAAGCGGCGTACCAAACGCCCCGGATTATCCCACGCCCGCGCTTGTCAACGCGCCGGATGGACGACGAGGGTGCACAATGATCCGTATGGGGCCAACGAGCGACCCTGCCGTCCTCGACCTGATCGGCAACACGCCGCTGATCGAAGCAACCCGACTCGAGACCGGGCCCTGCGCGCTGTTGCTGAAGCTCGAGTCGCAGAATCCCGGCGGGTCGATCAAGGATCGCATCGGGCGCTCGATGATCGAAGGCGCCGAGGCAAGGGGCGACTTGAAACCCGGCGGAACGGTCGTGGAAGCAACCGCCGGCAACACGGGCCTCGGCCTTGCGCTCGTTGCGCGAGCGAAAGGCTATGCGGTCGAGCTTGTCGTGCCCGACAAGATGTCGACCGAAAAGGTGCTGCACTTGAAAGCACTCGGTGCGAAGGTTCATGTCACGCGATCCGACGTGGGCAAGGGACATCCGGCCTATTACCAGGACATGGCCGCGCGCCTCGCCGGCGAAACTCCCGGTGCGTTCTTCGCCGATCAGTTCAACAATCCCGACAACCCGGCCGCGCACGAGCGAACGACCGGTCCCGAGCTGTGGTCGCAAAGCGGCGAAGCGCTCGATGCGATCGTCGTCGGCGTCGGCTCGTCGGGAACGCTGACCGGACTCACGCGTTTCTTTAGACGTGTCGCCCCGCACGTCGAGTTCGTTCTCGCCGACCCGCTGGGCTCGATCCTGGCCGACCTCGTCACGACCGGCCGGCATGGCGAACCGGGCTCGTGGGCGGTCGAAGGCATCGGCGAGGACTTCGTGCCGGCGATCGCCGATCTGTCCGCGATTCGGCGCGCGTATTCGATTCCCGATGAAGAGAGCTTCGCCACGGCGCGCGAGCTGCTTCGCACCGAAGGCATCCTTGGCGGTTCGTCGACCGGAACGCTGCTCGCCGCAGCGCTTCGCTACTGTCGCGAGCAAACGCAGCCGAAGCGCGTCGCGACGTTCGTTTGCGACACCGGCACGCGTTATCTCTCGAAGGTCTACAACGACCAATGGATGCTGGACCAGGGTCTGATGCACCGCGAGCGCAAAGGCGATCTTCGCGACCTCATCTCGCGGCGCTACGACGAGGGCGCGGTCGTGAGCGTGACGCGCGACGACACGCTGCTCACTGCGTTCCAGCGGATGCGGCTTGCTGACGTTTCTCAGCTCGTTGTGCTCGATGGCGACAAGCTCGTCGGCGTCATCGACGAGTCGGATCTGCTGCTGAACGTCCATGCGGATGCGTCGCGGTTCCGCGCGGACGTCGCATCGGCGATGACCGAAAAGGTGCAGACGTTGCCACCCGACGGCACGCTGGCCGAGCTGCGCGATGTGCTCGACCGCGGCCTCGTCGCGATCATCGCGAACGGCGAGCGGTTCTACGGCTTGGTGACGCGATTCGACTTGTTAAATCACCTGCGTCGGACGCTGGGATGACCATCGTTTCCTCGCGAACGGCGGCGCCGAAGCCCAAGCCGACGCTGTGGTACGAAGACGCGCCTTTCGGACGACCGCGCGGTGGCTGGCGCCTCGCCGCTTACCGCATCATCTTCGAGTCCGACACGCAGGGCGGGCGGATCTTCGACCTGACGCTGATCGCGCTGATCATCGCGAGCGTCGCCGTCGTCATGCTCGACAGCGTCGAAGCGATTGGGCAGCGCTACCGGGTGCTCTTCGATCGGGCGGAATTCGCGTTCACCGTGCTGTTCACGATCGAATACGTGCTTCGACTGTGCTCGGTGCGAAGGCCCTTGCGCTATGCGACGAGTTTCTTCGGCCTCGTCGACCTGCTCGCCGTGATGCCGTCGTATCTCGCGCTGTTCTTTCCCGAGGCGTCCGCGCTGATCAACATCCGGATGCTGCGACTGTTGCGCATCTTCCGGATCCTCAAGCTCGTTGCGTACATCGAGGAGTTTCGCTACCTCGGGGAAGCGCTGCGCGAGAGCCGGCGCAAGATCGCCGTGTTCCTCGCCACGGTGCTGATGATCGTCGTCGTCAGCGGCACGCTCGTGTATCTGGTCGAGCGGCCGGAGAACGGCTTCACCAGCATCCCGACGTCCGTGTACTGGGCGATCACGACGGTGACGACGGTCGGCTTCGGCGACATCGCGCCGAAGACCGACTTCGGCCGCTTCATCGCGTCGTTCATGATGCTGCTCGGCTGGGGCATCCTGGCCGTGCCCACCGGTATCGTGAGCGCGGAAATGACAACGCGACGATGGGCCGCCACGCGCGATGCGCGTCGCTGCGCGTCTTGCGGACTCGGCGGTCATGAAACCGATGCGAAGTTCTGCAAGCATTGCGGATCGCGGATCGACGAACGAGGAGCGCCGCCGACGTGAACGACGACAAGGTTGCAACCCACGGCCACGGATTCGCCACGCGGGTCATCCACGCCGGCCAATCGCCCGACCCGTCGACCGGCGCGATCATGCCGCCGATCTACGCGACGTCGACGTTCGTGCAGCAGAGTCCGGGCGTGCATCAGGGACTCGACTACGGGCGCTCGCACAACCCCACGCGCTGGGCGCTCGAGCGTTGTGTCGCCGACCTCGAAAGCGGCGCGCAGGCGTTCGCGTTCGCGTCGGGCATGGCGGCGATCGCTACGGTGCTCGAGCTTCTCGACGCCGGCGCGCATGTTGTCGCGGGCGACGACCTCTATGGAGGGACGTTCCGCCTGTTCGAGCGCGTGCGTCGGCGCAGCGCCAACCATGACTTCACGTTCGTCAACCTGTCCGACCTGGACGCGTTTCGCGCCGCGCTGCGACCAGATACGGCGATGGTCTGGGTCGAAACGCCCAGCAATCCGCTGTTGAAGCTCGCCGACCTCGCGGCCATCGCGTCGATTTGTCGCGAGCGCGCGATCGTGAGCGTCGCCGACAACACGTTCGCGAGCCCGTTCGTGCAACGCCCGCTCGAAGTCGGTTTCGACATCGTCGTGCATTCGACGACGAAGTACCTGAACGGGCACTCCGACGTCATCGGCGGCATCGCGATCGTCGGCAACGACGCGCGCCTTGCTCCGGTTCGCGAACGGCTCGGCTTCCTGCAGAACGCCGTCGGCGGAATCGCAGGCCCGTTCGACAGCTTCCTCGCGTTGCGCGGCGTCAAGACGCTGGCGTTGCGCATGGAGCGCCATTGCGACAATGCGATGGCGCTCGCGCAATGGCTCGAAAGCGAACCGCGCGTGACGCGCGTGCGCTATCCGGGACTTCGGTCGCATCCGCAGCACGCGCTCGCTTCACGGCAGATGCATGGCTTCGGCGGCATGATCTCGATCGCGCTTGCGACCGATCTCGCCGGGACGCGCCGGTTTCTCGAAGCCTGTTCGGTGTTCGCGCTGGCCGAGAGCCTCGGCGGCGACGAGAGCCTGATCGAGCATCCGGCGATCATGACGCACGCGACGATCCCGCCCGAGCAGCGCACGCGCCTTGGCATCGACGACAGCCTCGTCCGCCTGTCGGTCGGCATCGAGGACGTGAACGACTTGCAGGAAGACTTGCGCAACGCCCTTGCGGCGATTCACTGAGGCAAAATGAAACGACCCCCACGCTCGCCCGGCTCGCTGCCCCCCGAGGGGGCGCGGGCAGTGGCTTGGGGCGGCCCGGCGCCACTGCCATGAAGATCGAGGAGATTCACCCGGACCACATCGACAGCGGCGGCAACACCGTGTCGATCGCGAACCTTCTCGGCAAGGCGATGCCACGCGAGCACGCGCTGCCGACGACGGACACCGAGCGGTACTTTCAGGCCGTCGCGAACTTCGTGCGTACGTTCGACTTCAAGCCCGATGATCGACTCGTGTTCCTCGCCGACCGGCTGCTCGATCCGCGCGTCGTTTCAGCGATCACCGGCCTTGCGCTCGCGCAGGGCGTGAAAGCGACCGTCGTCACGACGCCGACGACGAACATGATGGAGATCCCCGCCGAGGTGAAGCCGATCCTCGAGCAGGCGACGTTCGTCGTGTCGACGTGGTTCTGCTCGGTGTTTCATCCGTACTGCATCGACCTGCGTCGCAACAAAGGGCAGCGCTGGGTCAAGATCACGTTCTTCCGCAACCTCGATTTGTTGCACACGGCGCAGGCGCGCTTCCCGACGGAGATCGTCGGCGCGCTCATTCGCGCAACGGCGGCACGGATCCCGCGTGGCATCGACTACGAGCTCAAGTTCACCGACCGCCGCGGCAGCGACCTCACCATTCCGCTCACAGCGAAGATGACCGACGGCAACCTGAACACGAACCGCTGGCGCGGCGAGCTGACGGTCACCAGTCCCGGCGCCTATGTGCACTATCTGCCGACGCACGGGCCGAATCTCTACGAGCCGGGACCGATGCTCGACGATCCGACGGCGCACGACACCGTGCCGGTCGCGGGAACGATCTATCCGCAATGGGCGGTTGGATTCGAGAAACCGTTTCGCGAGCGCATTGGCGTCCGTTTCGACGGCAACCGCATCGTCGAAGTGAGCGGCGCAAGCGAAGAAGCGGCAGTGTTGCGAGACATGCTGATCGGAGGCGTCCTGATCGAGCTTGGCGTCGGCTTCAACCCGAAATGGCCGCGCCATCAGATCTATCCGGCCGGCTCGAACGCGCCCGGCGCGTTGCACTTCGGCGTCGACCTCAAGGAGCCATCGTCGTACATCCGAAAGAAGATGCCGAACTGGGAAGAGCCGCCGGTGCACATGGATCTGGTCACGTTCGACAGCACCGTCGACGCGGGCTCGAGCCGGCTCATCAGCGACGGCTTCCTCGAAGCGCTGCGCGATCGCCACGTCGTGGCGATGGCGGCGCGGTACGGCGACGCGGTGGATCTGCTGGAGAACTGGCCGGATTAGCGGTCGACGACACAGTTCGTTACATGTCGTTGATGCAAGGCATGCATTTTTTGACAGCGAAGTAGTCCATTACCGCGGTGTGAAGTCGGCGGATGCCGGCAGCGGCAGCGACGTCAACCTCGTAGGATGCGGGAGCGTTCTAGGGCCGTTGATGCTTCGACTTCAAGGAGACCGCATGAAGAGCAAACTGAAGGTCGCCGTCGCCGGCGTGGCGCTGGTGTGCGCAACAAGCGCATCCGCGCAGCTGACGTTCTACGGTCAGGAAGGGTTCCGCGGGCGCAGCTTCCCGGTCAACGCAACGATCGAGAATTTCGACGGCTCTGGGTTCAACGACCGCGCGTCGTCCGTCATCGTCGAACGTGGCCGCTGGGAACTCTGCCAGGACGCGTTCTTCCGTGGATCGTGCACGGTGTTGCGTCCGGGTCAGTACCCGTCGCTCGCCGCGATGGGCCTGAACGACCGCGTGTCGTCGGTTCGACGGGTTCGCGCCAATGCCGAGCCGCGGGTTGCCTATGCGCCGCCGCCCCCGGCCGCGGAGCCGTACCGCTTCTATCCGCAGCACGGTGAGCGGTTGTTCCAGGCGGACGTCCTTGCGGTGCGCGCCGTCGTCGGTCCGCCCGAGCAGCGTTGCTGGGTAGAGCGCGAGCAAGTGCATCAAAGCGGCGCCAACGTGCCGGGCGCGATCATCGGCGGCATCATCGGCGGCGTGATCGGGCATCAGATCGGCAGCGGGCGTGGGAACGACGTAGCGACCGCGGTCGGCGCCGTCGGTGGCGCGGCGATCGGTGCGAACGTCGATCGACGTTCGGGTCGCACGTACACGCAGGACGTCCAGCGTTGCGCGAGCGTGCCGAGCGCCGCTGCGCCCGCCTACTACGACGTGACTTACGGATTCCGCGGGCAGACGCACCGCGCGCAGCTTGCGGCGCCGCCGGGGTCGACGATCACGGTCAATGGCCAGGGCGAACCCCGCGTATAATCTTGCAGAGTTGCGCGACCGAGGCGCGTTCAGCGCCTCTTGGTCGCGCATTCTCACCCTTGTAACCACGCAGGAGGAAAGATGAAGGCCATTGCCCTTGCCCTCCTGTCGGGCGCCGCTTGACGGCGTCGCGTCCCACGCGATCGTGACCTTGCGCCGGCACGAAGCTGCCGGCGACTCTAAGCCGCTCGTTTGAGTTTGCGCCGCTCGCGGCGCTCCCGACGTTGTCTCCGATGACATCGCCACGCGGCGATGTCCCGTTGCGCTCGTCTGCATCGAGGGCGCTCGTGATGAAGGGGATCAGACGAGATGCCGGATTTCGATTTCGAGGCGCTGTCTTCGCTCGGCCTGACGCCGTTGATGGCCGGCCGTGCGGCAGCGCTTGCCGTACAACAAGCCGCGGCGGAACTTCACCTGGTTCGCATCACCGAAGTGCACCGCGGGACGCTGACGGCGCACGACGGCGTGCGCGAGCTCTCGATGCGTGTGCTGCCGCGTGTCGTCCGCATGCTGGCCGACGAAGGCACGGTCATCGCTGCCGGCGACTGGGCGTGGGCGAACGTCGATCCGCATCGCGCAGCGTGGGTCACGCATCGCGTGCCACCCGTGTCGACGATCGCGCGCCGGGACGGCGAGGGTCGCGCGCACGCGATCGTCAGCAATGTCGACGTCGTCGTGCTGGTCATGGGCCTCGACGCCGACTTCAACCCGCGCCGCCTGGAACGGTTCCTCGCGCTCGTGCACGACGATGCGATCGTGCCGGTCGTGGTGTTGACCAAGGCCGACCTGGTTTCGTCTAGCGAGCGCGACGAACGGATCGATGAATTGCGGTCACGCATTTCATCGGCGATCGAAATCGCTGCGGTGGATGCGACCGATGCGGCGGCCGCGCGGGCGCTCGCCGGTTACTGCACGAGGGGCACGACGCTCGTCATGCTCGGATCGTCGGGCGCCGGCAAGTCGACGCTGACCAACACGCTGATCGGCGAACATGTGCAGGACACGGGCGCCGTGCGGGTCAACGACGGTCGCGGCAAGCACACGACGACGTCACGGTCGCTGCATCGTCTGCCGGGCGGCGCGTGCGTCATCGATACGCCGGGCATCCGGACGCTGCGGCCGGTCGGTGACGCGACCGCATTGAGCTCGAGCTTCGCCGACGTCGAGTCGCTTGCGGCGCATTGTCGCTTCGCCGACTGCCGGCACGGCACCGAGCCTGGATGCGCGGTCCGCGAACGCGTCGATGGCGACCGGCTCCGCAACTATCACAAGCTTCTGCGCGAATTGCGCCGCGACACACTTAGCGCACTCGAGCGGCAACGCCATCTCGCGCAGATGAAAGTGCGGGGAAGGGCGGTGCGTGTGAAAATGAAGTTGAAGCGCGGCGACGGCTTCGGCTGACGCGCGTTACGGTTTGGTCGCGCGGTACTCGGAGAAGATGCGCAGCTCGATGTGGCGCGACACGTCGACAAAGCCTGTGTTTTCGAGCGCTTGCATGACCTGCGGCGGCGGCACGCAAGCTTCGATCGAGTCCCAGTGATAGCGCATGAGCTCGGGCATCGCGCGCGTGCGTCCGAACACGCGTGCCATCGTCGGCACGACACTGCGCAGGTAGAACTTGAGGCCGCGGCGCGCGAGCGCGCCTTGCGGTTGCGTGATCTCGAGGATGCAAACGCGGCCCCCCGGCTTCAGAGCGCGAAAGTACTCGGCGAACGCAACGCGCAGATCGGACACGTGGCGTAGCGCGAAACCCATCGAGAGAAAATCGAACGATGCGTCGGCGACGGGCAGACTTTCGGCTCGGCCTTCGCGCACGTGCATGCCTTCCACCCCTCGCGCCTGCGCGAGCATGCCGGGACTCGGATCGACGCACGTCACGAGCGCCGGACCGCCGGCGATGGCCGCCGCCTGGATCGCGGTGAGGCCGGTACCCGTTCCAACGTCGAGCACGCGCATGCCGGGCTTCAAGCCCGCGCGCTTCAACGCCTGGCCGCGATACCGCGGTCCGGTGCCGAACGCCATCAACGCTTCGACGCGGTCGTAGTCGACGGCCGTGCTGTCGAACGTTTCGCGCAGCCACTTGTGGCGCGCCGTCTCGTCGTCGTAGTAGTCGGTGAGCGGCTGATGGGGCGCGAGCGCGTCCGCAGAGGTCTTTCGGCGCAAGTCGGTCATGCGCGCATTATGCGCAATGCGCGCATGTCGCTCGTGGTTCGGTGCAGTTTCCCGCCGGCGCCGCCGGGCCGTCCCGAGGCGCCCGCCCGGGTTTTCCCGAGGAAGAACGTGCTATGCAGGCGACGCGTCCGCCACCGCTCCCGCGGACGCGTTTTTCCTCGGAAGCATTAGTCCCAACTCAGCGCGCCGCCCGTCTGGTACTCGATCACCCGCGTCTCGAAGAAGTTCTTCTCCTTCTTCAAGTCGATCATCTCCGCCATCCACGGGAACGGGTTGTCGGCCTTGTCGAACAGCGGATCGAGGCCGATCTGCTGGCAGCGCCGGTTGGCGATGAAGCGCAGGTACTCCTTGAACATCGGCGCGTTGAGGCCGAGCACGCCGCGCGGCATCGTGTCCTCGGCGTAGCGGTACTCGAGCTCGACGCCCTTCTTGATGAGCGCGGCGATCTCGGCCTTGAACTCGTTCGTCCAAAGGTGCGGGTTCTCGAGCTTGATCGTGTTGATCAGGTCGATGCCGAAGCTCGCGTGCATCGACTCGTCGCGCAGGATGTACTGGTACTGCTCGGACGCGCCGGTCATCTTGTTCTGGCGGCCCATCGCGAGGATCTGCGTGAAGCCGACGTAGAAGAA
>DATLNR010000008.1:0-5094 GCA_035536655.1 Casimicrobiaceae bacterium | reverse complement strand
TTGGCGCCGTTCGCTTCGAGGTTGAACTCACGCGCCGTGCGCGGGCTGACCAGCGAGCCAATGAGCGCCCCATGCTCGATCAACGGAACGTGCGCCGGGCGCGTGAACCCTTCGGCCTGGAACGCGGGCGCCACGCCGCCGGCGAAGTCTTCGACAAAGCTCACGCGCGCGTCGAACCGCTCGCCCGATTGCATGCGTGTGAGCGGGCTTTGCTTCGTCGCGAGCGCACGACCGGAGAACGCGCCCCAGCGCAGGAGACTCGCGATCTCTTCCATCGCCGTCGGTGCGAGCCATGCGCGATAGTTACCACGGTCGAGCACTTTTGCGGGCTTCGCGATCAATGCGAGTCGCTCGCGGGCGAGACGCATGCGCGCATCGAACGCTTGATCGGACCATTCGAAGCCCGCGACCATCGACTTCACCGCCTTGTCGGCGCGGTGATACAGGCTCCAGTCCAGGTTGAACGTTTCGACCGCATGCCAGTTGCGCTGGCCTTCGGAGTTCGCGAAGCCGCGATAAACCGGTCCGGCGGCGTAGAAGCCGACCAGGTCCGTCCCCTTCGCCGCGTCGAGCACGCGCTCGACCACTTCGCCGGCGCGCGGAAGGTCGCCGATGCGAACGTCGCGCGTGTTCGACACCCGATCGGGCAGCAGCAGATGCGGATCGGCTTCGAGCTCGGGCAGCGCGGAACGCAGGCCCGACAACGCGGCCAGCGCCGTCTCCACATCGCGTTTCGCGTCGCCGGTGAGCGTGACCACGTACTCCGCATGGCGCGCACCGTCGACGAGCCGCAGCCGCAGATACTTTTGCTCGACGCGCCCGGCCTGCCGGACCTTGCCTTTATTCATCCGCACGAAGTCCGACGCTTCCGCCTCGAGACACGCGGCGTAGCGCTCGCCGGCACGTACCGAGCGGTCGAGCGCTTCGACGACAGTAAGGAAGTGGCCTTCCACGGCATCATTTCCGGCCGTCGCGACGACGACCGAATCGCGCGTCGGCGTGTTCATGCGTCGTCTCCGCCGAACACGTCGACGTTGCGGAACACGCACGCGGGTGATGCGTGGCCGACGCGGATGATCTGCGATGGCTCGCCCTTGCCGCAGTACGGCGTCCCGAGCACTTGACGCGTCGACGCATCGCCGACGACATCGAGGCTCCGCCAGAAGTTGGCCGAGATGCCGCGGTAGTTGGGATTCTTGACGACAGCGCCGAGCTTCCCGTTCTCGATCAGACGTCCGCGCTCGCAGCCGAACTGGAACTTGTTGCGCGAGTCGTCGATCGACCAGCTGGTGTTCGTCTCCATCATCACGCCGCGCTCGATCGATTGCACGAGCGAGGGCAACGATGCATCGCCCGGCTCGAGATTGAGGTTCGCCATGCGGTCGATCGGTGGGCGATTCCAGTTGTCTGCGCGCGCGTTGGCCACACCCGCCAGGCCGGCCCGCGCTTGCGAGATTGCGCCGCCGAGCGGACGAACGAGCAGCCCGTCCTTGATCACATGGACGCGCTCGGCCGGCGTGCCTTCGTCGTCCCAACCGTAACTTGCAAGCTCCTCGGGCTCCGTCGGATCGAACGTGACGTTGAGCAGTCGCGATCCGTATTGATAAGTGCCGAACATGTCCTCGGTGACGAAGCTCGTGCCGGCGAAGTTGCGCTCGTCGCCCAAGATCCGGTCGAGCTCGAGCGGATGCCCGATCGACTCGTGGATCTGCAGGATCATCTGGTCGGGCGCGAGCAGCACGTCCATCGCGCCGCTCGGGCAGTTGCGTGCGAGCACGAGCTCGAGCGCTTCCTCGGCCACGCGGCGCCCGGCGCCTGCAAAACCGAACCGCGCGAGGATCTCCGTCGCACCTTGTTGACAGATGCTGCGCGGTCCGCCCAGCGTGCGCGTCTGCGTGTCGCCGTCGTGATGGGCGCTGGCGGAAGCGCTCGCGAAGAGGAACCGGTAGCGCTGGTCGACATCGCCGCCGGCGCTGGTCACCAGCCGATGCGTCGCGTCGCGCACCTCCACCGACATTTCCCAATCGACGATACGCGGATCGATCGCTGCCGAGCGTGATTCCGCCGACAGCATCGCGTACCAATCGCGTCGCGATCGAGGAACCGCGTCGAGCGAAGGCGATCGATAGCTTCCGCGTGGCGCGGGCTTCGATAGCGAGCGCGTGTCGAAGAGCCCGAGGCGAGCGGTCGCGCGGGCCCAGGCCAGCGCCTGATCGAGCGCAGCCCTCAGGCCGGCGGGGGACGTGTCGCACGTTGCGGCGTAACCGTATCCGCCATCGGCGTAGACGGTCGCCATCACGCCGCGATCGGTCGTGACGGTGAGCGGCTGGGCGACGTCCTTGCGGACGCAGTAACTTTCAGAGGTTTCCTCGACGAAGCGCAGCGACCAGTAGTCGGCGCGAAGATCGAGATCGGGAATCGGGCCTTCGAAGGGCATGGTGAACGCATTGAGCTGCAGAAGATGACATTTTGCCCGAGCCGTTTGTTTCTCGGGTTGTACTTAAAGGTAGAATTATCTCTACCTAGGAGGAAACATGACGCTCAATATCAAGGATGCCGAAGCGCATGAGCTCGCGCGGACGCTCGCGAGTGAAACCGGCGAAACGATGACCCGCGCGGTAACAGAGGCGCTTCGCGAGCGACTCGCGCGCGTTCGCAAGGTACGGGAGCGCGAATCGATGAAGGCCGACCTGCTTGCGATCGGTCGTCGATGCGCCGGCATGCTGAAGGGGAGGCCGGTCGATCATGCGGCGCTGCTCTACGACGAGCAGGGGCTGCCTCGATGATCCTCGATACGTCCGCGATCGTCGCCATCCTGTACGGCGAGAACGACGCAGACGCGTACGTATCGGCAATCGCGAGCGCGGACGCTTGTCGAATCTCGGCCGCGACGTTCGTCGAGGCCGCCATCGTCATCGAAGCGCAGATGAAGCCCGGGGGTGGGCGTCAGTTGGATGCACTGTTGCGGCGCGCCCGCGTGAAGATCGAGCCGGTCACCGTCGAGCATGCGCACATTGCAAGACAGGCGTTCGCCGATTTCGGAAAGGGCCGCCATCGCGCACGCCTCCATTTCGGCGACTGCTTCGCCTATGCGCTCGCGAAAGCGACCGGCGAACCGCTTCTCTTCAAGGGGAACGATTTTCGACGAACCGATGTGAAGCCGGCGTTATCCACCGGGTGACGCCAACGACTCATGATCCTCGGACGCGTCGTCCATTGCCATCCGCTCTAGCGCATCCCCGGTCACGCGAACGATGCGCCAGTCCGGCAGCACGGTCGCACCCAGCCGCTCGTAGAACGCGATTGCCGGCGCGTTCCAGTCCAGCACCGCCCATTCGAACCGGCCGCAGCCGCCCCCACTCGCGATCCCGGCCAGCGAACGCAGCAGCAATCGACCGATTCCCGCCCCTCTGTGCTCTGGATACACAAAAAGGTCCTCGAGCCACAGGCCGCGGCGAGCGAGGAACGTCGAGAAATTGTGGAAGAACAAGGCGAATCCGACCGGAAGCTCGTCTATTGTCGCAAGCAGCACTTCCGCACTGGGCGACGGGCCGAAAAGCGCTGATCGAATGTTCGATTCCGTTGCAACGCAAAGGTGTTCGAGCTTCTCGTATGCCGCAAGCGCGCGGATCATCGCGAGGATTCTCGGAACGTCGTCGGGCGCCGCGGCGCGGATGACCGCACGAGCCGCCGTCATGGCGCGACGCGATCGATGCGCCGGCCGAGGATCGCAAGATCTCGCTCGCGTCCGTCGAGCTCGGCGACGCCGGGCAGGTAGCCCCACTGCGTGAATCCGGCCTCGTCGAAGAGCGCGAGCGAGGCGGCGTTATGACCGAAGATGAACGCCAGTAGTGTGTTGATCTGCAAGGTTTCCCCGCTTTCGATCGCATGGGCGAGAAGCCGACGCCCGAGTCCTCGCCGCTGCGCATGCGGTGCGGTGTAAACGGCCACTTCGACGGTCGAACGGTAGGCCGGGCGTCCGTAGAACGAGCGCAACGAAAGCCAAGCAATCGCTTCGCCGTCGGCCGTCGCGGACCAGACCCAAAGAGGTCGGTGCGACGGATCGAACTCGCGAAACCATGCTTCCCGTTGCGCCACCGTCACCGGGGAGGTGTCGGCCGTCGCCATCCCTCCCGGGATCGACGCGTTGTAGATCGCGACGATCGCCGGCAGATCGGCGGCTTGCGCGTGGCGAATCGGCACGACGGGCGTATTTGCAACAGTTTCGGTCGGTACGGTGCAGCCGGCGGCTTCGATCGTTGCCCCCGTCTCCGCGCAAGGGTTAACGTTGGCTCGTGCGCGCCAGCCGGGCGACTTGCCCTAAGAGCGCAACATCTTTCTGGGGGTTTCCAATGGTATTCCAACGCAAGAAAGTTGCGTCGGCGCTGGGCCTTTTGCTGGGCGCTTCCGGAGGCGCGTTCGTCGCGCAGCCGGTCGTGGCGCAGGACATCCGCGTTGACGTGACCGGCTCGAACATCCGGCGCCTCGAAGGCGAGACGGCGCTGCCGGTTCAGGTGATCACCCGCGAGGAGATCGACCGCACCGGCGCGCAAAACGTCGCGGAGTTGCTGCAGTACGTTTCCTCCAATAGCAGCGGCGGGCAGATCCTTTCCACGAACGTCATCGGGGCGACAACGTTCTCCACGGCGACGGCGAGCCTGCGCGGCCTGGGCGGTCAGAACACGCTGGTTCTGCTCAACGGTAAGCGGCTCACCGCCGCGTCCGGCGAAGTGCAAGGGGTTTACGGCGTTAACCTCGACGCGATCCCGTTCTCCGCCATCGAGCGCGTGGAAGTGCTGAAGGACGGCGCCTCCGCTGTTTACGGTAGCGATGCGATCGGCGGCGTGATCAACTTCATCTTGCGGCAGGACTTTCGTGGCGCCGAAGCGTCGGTCTATTACGGAACCCCAACACGCAGCGGCGGCGGCGATCGGTACAACGCTTCGGCAACCATCGGTTTCGGCGACCTTGCGAAGGATCGCTTCAACGTCTTCCTCAACGCGTACTACCAGAAGGCCGAGCCGCTTTATCAGAACGAGCGCGACTTCTCGCGCAGCAGCGTCTACCCGGACCTCGGCCTCATCGGCGTTTCCG
>DATLNR010000007.1:0-22717 GCA_035536655.1 Casimicrobiaceae bacterium | reverse complement strand
CGAGTCTCGAAAGCCTCCAGGGTCCTCGAAGTCCCTTGCGCGCTTGATGCGCCGGTACGTCGGGCTTTTTGCGGCATGCGTGACGAGCTGCCACACCTTCATCGTGTATTCGAGAGACGGCGTATTCACGCGCCACTTGCGCATGACCTCGTCGCGCGGCGGCTCGTAGAACGTGCTTTGCACTTCCACGACGGGAAAGTGCAGCGCGTAGAGCTTCATTGACATCGTGAACCCGCACAAGCCGACGCGGACGTTCATGCTCGAAGAACCGAATGCGAACGTCTGCGCCGCGTATGCGTCGCCTGTTCGACCAACTCGACGACAACCAACGGCCGCACCGACGATCGGGGCGGTTGCGAATGGCCGGATTGTTTGCTTGGCCTTGGGGACTTGGGGGCCTGCGGCCGCGAGACCCCACGGCTCGACCCGCTCCCGCGAGCGGGGCGACGAGTCGGGGCTCGCGGCCCCGGCTTCGCAGTTAGCGCGTCGTACGTCCCCTCGCTTGGGGGGCGGCCTCGTCGGCGTCCTCGCCCGCGATCTCGGCCATCAATTCTTCCTTGCGCGCCTCGATCTGTGCACCGAGCGCCTCGAGGTTCATCTTCGCCTTCTTCGCCTTCGGGAACATCTCCCCTTCTTCTTCTTGGACGTGATGATTGATGTACTCGGCGAGTACCTTCACCTTAGCGTCATAGTGCTCTTCGTCGGGCCCGGACTCCCTGATTTGGGCAATCAAGTCCTTCGCGCTTGCGTGCTCGACGTCCGCCTCGTCGACGAGGTCCGTCTCGTCGATTGCTTCGCGCACCGCGGGGTAGAAGATCTCCTCCTCCGCCGAGGCATGAACGGTGAGCTCATCGCAGATTTCGATCGCGAGCGTTTCCTTCTCGTCCTCTCCGGCGGTATTCTTGATCTTCTCGTATTGCGCGAAAAGCTTCTTGACCCTGGCATGGTCTGCGGTCAGCAACGCGACAGCGTCGGTGCCGGTCTTCGCTGCGGTACGTGGGCTTGAATCTTTACTGGTTTTCGTTTGCATGTTGACCTAGAAAGTGGAAGCGCGTCCGAACAGGCTTGTGCGAATCGGCGCAGACGTGAGCATCGACGAGATGAGGCGGTACCCGAGTCGGGGCGAGGACTGTTCGCACGTAAGCGTCGTCCTGCGTAGAAGCTTCGAAGTAACCCGGACTTCATTCGAATCCGTCGCCACAGTGCCGTCTGCTTGATTTGCGGCCGCGCCGAACTGGTACAGAAGGGGGTGATAGCGCTCGGCGTTACTCTGCGTCCTCTGCTGCAGTCGCGTTGCGATCGACGATGACGACATGTGCACCGCCTCGGCGAATGCTTCGGCGTACGCGCGGCCGATGCCTTGTCCGCCGCCCGTGATGACTGCTTTGCGACCGTCCAATCGGAATCGTTCGACGCGTCACGTCCCGGACTGCGGTAAAGGCCAGGCCTTTTCGCGAGGTGTACGCCTGGCGGCGCTACTCTGCGACCTGCCTTCGCCGGACTGGGCGCAAACCGTGACCCGTGCCGACTGCGCTCCAGGCGTCCTCGACCTGACGAACGAGCCAACTCTGCGCATAGCACTGATCGCCTACCCGCTCGTAACCGGCCAACGTAAACGCTTGAGGGCTCATGGCGATGATCTGCGGCTCGTGCAGCTCCGCAAGCACATCAGCAGACCTCGGGCGATCTAGGAGGAGAACGCGTGCGGTGCGCACATAACGCTTCAGCTGCTCGTCCTGGATTTCCTCGATGCGCAGGTCGCCAATCCAGGGCACGCAATTGGCAAGCTCCGATCTCGGCAAAGGCCGGCCTCGCGATCGCATCGGGACCACTGCAAAGCGCATACCGTACAAATATACGGTATCGGAATCATTATCCGGCCGCCGTCGCGCGCGACGCAAATGCAAGCGCCGCCAAGAACCGATCTCGAACGCTTCTGCTCGATCAACCGGGCGAGCACATTACGACACCTCGCTGTCCCGACCCCTCGGCGACCCAGCCGCGCGCAAGCATCGCGCTTCGCACGCTCAGCGCCGTCGTGAATCGATGGTTTGGAGCACCGCCGCGTCCGTTGTTGTACAGCCGATAGAGCGGCGCCGAATAGGGCGGACAATTGCCTGCCTCATCCGGCAGCAGCATGCCGAACGCGATGCCTTCGTCGGTCCACCCGTGGTGGCTTGTTGCGGCCCTGCACTCGGCGGAATTTGCCGTGTAGAAATGCGAGCTCTTCTCGCCGAACGCGCTGAACATCCGGCAAACGCCGGTCGCGCTGTCGCCCGCCGCATAAGCGTTGAACGCGAGGCCCGTTCGCCGCCAGCCGGAAAACGCGCCGGCGTCGAGCTTCGCGATCTCGTCGGCGTTTGCGGTGACGAAATAATGATCGAACTCGGCGTGGTGATACTCCAGCGCGGTGAGTTCGCGCTTCGGGCTCGAGCGCTTGGCGTTCCGCGAAACGAGGACAAAGACCGGTTCCGAGAAGGACTTGGGAAATTGGTAGAGCGAACCGTCGACGCCATAGAGCAACACGGACCCGCCGTTTCCCTTGACGCGATGGATCGGAGGCAGCGTTCCCATGTGATAACCGCGCGCGTCGGAGTACAACGAAGTGTCGCCAGCCTGCGGTCTCGTCGGGACCGAGCGGATCCACGCCGGGAGCGGGGCGTCGGGGAAGTAACAGCAACCTCCCCAATAGCGAATGGTTCCGTCTTCCAGAAGCGCGACGACGGGACTGTCGCCGCTCGCGGCAATCTCGACGACGCCGTCGAGCTTCGGCACTCGCGTCGGTGCAAGGCGCGGGGCAGTTGTCCCGTCGCCGAAGTTCCCTGCGACGTTCGGTCCCCATCCGTATACCGTGCCGTCCGTCGCCAGGGCGAACTTCATGTAAAGCGACGTGACGATCGCGATGCTGCTGGGCAATCCCGCGACCTTTCGGGGGACGGGCTGGGTATCGAACGTCCCGAACGGTTGCGGACGTGGATCGATCGGGATGAGTCCCCACTCGTACACATTGCCAGCCCGGTCGAGCGCATAGGCAGTGACGCGGTCCGCAGCGATGGTGATGATGTCGTCGAGCGCTACCTTGGTCGGCTTGGTCACCGCCGCGCCTACGCGGTAACGATGGCCGACCGGGTAGTACTCGTTCTCACAAGCGACCGATTCCGGAACGGCATGGTCTTGTCCCAGTCCGAGTGTTCCCTCGTAGTTGAGCCCCCACGTGTAGACGCCGCCGTCGCCGGTGCGCGCCATACTGAACCAGCTGCCGTTCGCGACGTGCGTGACGGTCCGCAGCCGGATCTCCACCGGCGTGGTTCGAAAGGTCCGCGCGAGTTCCTCGTTCCCCAACAGGCCGCAGCGCGCATCGCCCCATCCGACGAGCGTCGAATCGTCCTTGATCGCGAACATCCGGGGGGCCTGGCCGAGCCCGCTTCCTTCGATCCGCTGGACGTCGGTCAAGAACGTCGGAAGCGATTGATCGAGACCGCAGCCCTTGCGCTCGACGGCGACGGTGCCGTTGTGATGCAGCAGCGCGCTCTCGACGCCCCGGTTGCATAACACGTTGGCGTTCGCCTCGATCTGCAGTGACGTTTGCGTGACTTCAACGATGCCGACGCGATCGGACGACGCGGTGGCGGCGCCTGAGAACAGAACCGCATCAACGAAGACAGTCGTGGCGAGAAGCGCGGATGCCGCGCGTAGGGACCAACACATTCACGTACCTCCAGTGAGCTCGAGAAGCTGCTTGCAGACGTTCCGAACTTAACGCTCGCTGGGCTTTAGGGCAAGTCCCGCATGGTCATCCAAACGGGGGCGTGATCGCTCGCGCGCTCGAGGCCCCGGTACTTATCGTCGACGCCCGACGCCTGGAGTCGCTGTTCGACCGCGGCGTTGACCAGCAAGAAATCCATGCGGAAACCCTGTCTGCGCTGGAACGCCGCGGCGTTGATCCAGAACGTGTAGATCCTTTCAGGCAACGGGTGCAGATGACGCGTCGAATCGACCCAACCCTGGTCGAGCAGGCGCTGGTAGGCGTCGCGCGTTTCCGGCTGCATCACCGCATCGGCGCGCCACAACCAGGCGTTGTAGATGTCGCGGTCGGTTGGCACGACGTTGAAGTCGCCCGCCAGGACGACGGGTCGCTCCGACGAGCACAGCGATCGCGCGTGGTCGACCAGTCGCTCGAACCAGGCGAGCTTGTAGCTGAAGTTCGGGCTGTGCCGCGGATTGCCGTTCGGCAAATAGATCGACGCAACGATCAGGCCGCCGACGTCGGCTTCGAGATACCGGCTTTGCCTGTCGTTGTCGTCACCCGGCAGACCCCTTCGTCGTTCGACAACCGCTTCGCCTCGCGCAAGGATGGCGACGCCATGGTGAGCGCGCTGGCCGTGCGATACCGCCGCATAACCTGCCTGCCCTATGGCTTGATGGGGAAACTTGGAATCATCGGTCTTGAGCTCCTGCAGGCATACGACGTCCGGCGACGTTTCGTTGAGCCATTCCAACAGCCGCGGGAGTCGACCGTTGACGCCGTTGACGTTGTAGGTGGCGATCTTCATCGGTCAGGGATGCTCAACGAGCGTTGCCGAGCACGAAGCATGCCGAACGTTGTTGTCTGCGTTGTTGCGCGGGCGTAGCATCCGAGCACTACTCATGTCGGAGCCGCGCTAGTCGCTCATGGAACGCGCCGCGCTGTCCACCGAAGGCATCGACAAGCGCTACAGGGGAACGAAGGCCAACGCGGCGTCGCTGCTCAATCCGAACTCGCCGTTGAGCACTGACAGTCGCTGCATGGCATCGGCATCGCGTCGGAATGCGACGCGATGCCTTCGCGTCTCAGCGCGCTGCAGTGTCGCTCGACCTCCGGTGCAACCGGGACTTACTGACGAAGCGTAGACAATGCGACCGTCGCGCCCGCGCGGATGAGTCGTGTATCCGCCATGACGGTCATGAAGCGGAAACCCTGAGCGATACGCCGCTTGGCGTCTTCGACGCTGAACGCGTGAACGCCCGCGATCTTTCCGAGATCCCGCGCAATGCGCGCGATCTCGCCGACGCCCGACTCGGTGGATGCGCCCAGCTCGGGATCATTCGGCGAGTGACCCAGCGTGATGTTGAGATCGGCGGGGCCGACGAAGCAGCCGTCGATGCCATCGACCGACAGGATCTCGCGCGCGTTGTCGAGCCCCTGCGCCGATTCGATCATCACCAATGTCAAAAGTGTCGTGGCCGCGTTCTCGAAGTAGTCCGGCCCTCCGTAGATTGCACCACGCACCGGTCCCCAGCTGCGCGCACCGCGTGGCGCGTAGCGAACGCTCTGCACGACTGCTTCGGCGTCTGCCGCGGTGTTGACCAGCGGGACGATCACGCCGTACGCGCCGAGATCGAGCACCCGCTGAAGGTTCGAAGGGACATTGGCGGCCACGCGGACGACCGGTGTGGCCGGCGTTGAGCTCAGCGCCTGCAGCATAACGCCGACGCTGCCGAGATCGTTCTCGCCGTGTTGCAGATCGACACAGATGAAGTCATAGCCGGAGTGGCCGAGCCACTCGGCGATCAGTGGGCTGGCCGCATTGCACATCGTTCCCAGCGCAGGCTGATCGGCAAGTGCAAGCGCCTTGCTGCGATTTGGCCTCATGCGGTCTGTCTCGACGATCGGGCGGTTCGAATGACGAACGGAAACTCGGCGCTACTCGACCTTGATTCCGACGTCTCGCGCAAGCTTTGTCCAGTTGCCCAACTCCGTTGTCAGCAAGCTCGCCATCTCATCGGGCGAGCCGACGTTATAGGTTCCGCCGATGCTTGCAAGTTTCTCTCTGACCTCCGGTGACGCCATCGTCTTGCGCAGATCGGCGTTCAACCGGTCGATGATGGCGCGCGGCGTACCGGCCGGGGCGACCAGACCGTACCAAAGCTTGAACTGGTAACCGGGCAACGCGCTCTCCGCGACGGTCTGCACGTCGGGCATCGAAGGAAGGCGGGCCGTTCCTGTGACGGCAATCGCTTTCAGCTTGCCGCTCTTCAAATGCGCCTCGACGGGTCCTGTCGAAGTGAACAGCAGTTGCACGCGATCGGCGAGCAGATCGATGATCGCGGGACCGTTCCCCTTGTAGGGAACGTGCGTGATGTCGACGCCAGCATTGCGCTTGAACCATTCGCCCGAGATGTGGTTCGTTGCGCCGTTGCCGCCTGAGGCGAAGTTCAGCTTTGCAGGGTTTGCCTTCGCGAGCGCGATCAGCTCCCTGGCGTTGTTCGCTTGGACGTTCGGATGCGCGACCAGCACGTGCGAGTACTCGATCACCATGCCGATGGGCGCGAAGTCCTTGACGGCATCGTAGGGCGGTTTCGCTTGCAGGCCGGGAACCACCGTGAAATCCGACGGCGCAAGCAACAGCGTGTAACCATCCGGGGCGGAGCGTGCGACATCCTGCGTGCCAATGAGTCCGGAAGCGCCTGGCTTGTTGTCGATGACGATCGGCTGACCGAGGAATTCGCCAAGCTTGGCCGCTACGACGCGTCCGACGAAATCGGAGGTGCCGCCGGGAGGGAAAGCGACCACCATCCGCACCGGTTTCGAGGGGTAGGGCTGCGCGAGCGCCGGCGCAACGGCCGCGCTCGCAACACAGAAGATCACCCCGAACACGGCGGGCGGAATGCGCATCGAAGACTCCTTCTTGATGTGACGTTGACCGGTCACTGCAAACAGTGACGAAGGTTCGTTCGCGCGATCACTCTACGAGCAACCACGCTCCAATGCTACCCTCGTCATCGGTGAAACCCGACTTGCTGCTAATCGGCCCGCTGCTGCCTTCGACGATCGCGCAACTCGAGGCCGCGTACACGCTGCATCGCTACGACCTCGCGACGGATCGCGAGGCGCTCGTCGAGAGTCTTGCGCCGCGCCTTCGGGCGATCGCAACGCGTGGCGACTATTCGCTTCCTGGTGAATTGATTCGGCGCTTTCCTCGCCTCGAGCTGATAGCGTCCTCCGGGACGGGCTACGACGGCATCGACGTGGACACTGCGCGAGCGCTCAACGTCGCGGTGACCAATTCGCCGGGTGTCGTTGCCGAGTGCGTTGCCGACATGGCGCTGGGACTGATCATCATGGTCGTCCGGCGCATGTTGTTCCAGGACGGTTACGTTCGCGCAGGTCGCTGGGTTGAAGGCCCTGTACCGCTGACGGGACGGGTGTGGGGCGAGCGGATCGGCATCCTCGGGCTCGGACGAATCGGCAAAGCGATCGCCCGGCGCGCCGAAGCTTTCCGAATGCCGGTCGCCTACCATGGGCGCCGGCGACAGGACGTTCCCTACCGCTACTTCGACGACCCGGTTGCGTTGGCCCATGAAGTCCGTGTGCTGGTCTGTGCGCTGCCCGGTCGTGAAGGAACCCGCGGCTTCGTCGGGCGCGCGATCCTCGATGCGCTCGGACCCGACGGCTACTTCGTCAACGTGTCTCGCGGCAGCTGCGTCGACGAATCGTATCTGGTCGACGCTTTGGGAAATCGCCGTCTTGCGGGCGCGGGTCTTGATGTATTTGCGACCGAGCCCGATGTGCCGGAGGCGCTCCTAACGCTCGACAACGTTGTTCTGCAGCCGCATTCCGGCAGCGGCACGCATGCCACGCGAGAGGCGATGGGGCAGATGGTCGTCGATAATCTCGCTGCGTTCTACGCCGGCAAGCCGCTGATCTCGCCCGTCTAGGCGTTGCGCGCTGTGCTAGCGTCGCGGCTGGATCGAACGACGGAAATCCGATGAGGCAGCGTTACGGCCTTCGCAAGCGCGTCACGGTCACTCGCGGGGCCGGGTTCCTCGCCTCGCACCTGTGCGAGCGGCTCGTCGCCGAAGGACACGACGTGCTTTGCGTCGACACTTCCTACACGGGCACGCGCGCCCCAGTAGCTTTCGACCTGCGGGTGCACGGCGGGATCGTCGTAGACCTCGCTGGTGGAGGTCTGCAGGATCTTCGCCTTCACGCGCTTCGCGAGCCCGAGCATGTTGATCGCGATCCCCGACACCCCCAGCCCGACATCTCCCTCGCAAGCCGCGTGTCCGGGTGGCAGCCGAAGGTGCCGCTCGACGAGCGACTGCCGGCAACGATCGACGACTTCCGCCAGCTTTTGCAGCGCATTCCTTCGCCGCGCGCCTGAAGCGCGAACCAACACCGGCCGCGCAATGACTCCGACGATCGAGCCCGGCACCGAGTGGCAGCATGCGATTTTCAACGTGCTCAAGCAGGGGAACGTGCGCCAGATCGCGTACGTCCCCGATGCCGGCCATTCGCACTTGATCCGCGCGGCCATTGCTGACCCGGACATCGACGACATCGTCCTCACCACCGAGGAGGAGGGCGTCGCTCTCGTGTGCGGTGCGTGGCTCGGCGGTCAGCGCGCGGTGCTACTGATGCAGAGCAGCGGTGTGGGCAACTGCGTGAACATGTTCTCGCTGTTGCGCAGCGCAAGCTTTCCGTTCTTCACGCTCGTGACGATGCGTGGCGAGTACGGCGAATTCAATCCGTGGCAGGGGCCGATGGGTCGCGCCACGCACGATGCGCTCGCGCTGATGGGCATCACGGTGCTGCGCGCATCGGATCCCGATGAAGTCGGCGAGCTGGTCGGGGCGGGGCTTGACGCGGCCTTCGAGGCGGGCGAGCAGGTGGCCGTGCTGCTTTCACAGAAGCTGATCGGCCGCAAGAAGTGGCAGAGCAACGAGTGAGCAAGACGCAACCGAACAGCGTCGAGCGACGCGCATTCGTGGCGAGGCTGCTCGGCTTGCTGCCGGACGCGCTCGTCGTGACGGGGCTGGGGTCCGCAACTTACGACGTCTACGCCGCGGGCGACCGCGACACGAACTTCTACCTTTGGGGAGCGATGGGCGGGACGACGTCGCTCGGACTCGGACTCGCGCTCGCCCAGCCGGACAGGTCGGTGCTCGTCATTACCGGCGATGGCGACCAGTTGATGGGCATCGGAAGCCTCGCCACGATCGGAGCGCGACAGCCTCGCAATCTCACGATCGTCGTGCTGGATAACGGACACTACGGCGAGACCGGAATGCAGCGCAGCCATACGAGCCTCGGCACCGATCTGGTCGCCGTTGCGCGCGGGTTCGGCATCGCAGATTCGTTCGCGGCGGAGAGCATCGACGGCTGCGACGCCGTCGCGCAGCGAATCCAAGCGCGCAACGGAGTTGCGTTCGTCCGGGTCTTCATCGAGGCGAACGAACCGCCGCGCGCGCTCCCTCCACGCGACGGCGCGTTCATCAAGAACCGCTTTCGGGCCGCGTTGGGGCTCGAGCCGTTTTGACCACTCTCGGACCAACCAACAGGAGATCTACGAATGAACGTTCGACTCGTCCTCCACTTCGTCATGCTCCTCATCAGCGCGCTGTTCGCGCCTCATGTGTTCGCTCAAGCCTATCCGACGAAGGCGATCACGCTGGTCGTGCCGTTTGCGGCGGGCGGACCGACTGATGTGGTGTCGCGGACGCTCGGCGTTGCGATGAGCCGAACGCTCAAGCAGTCGGTCGTCATCGAGAACAAGCTCGGCGCCGGCGGCACGGTCGGGGCCGCTCATGTGGCTCGTGCCGCGCCTGATGGGTACACGTTCCTGATCCATCACAACGGAATGGCGACGGCGCCCGCGCTTTACCGCAAGCTGCCGTACAACCCGACCGCGGACTTCGAGTACGTGAGCCAGGTGATCGATGTGCCAATGACGCTGGTCGCGCGCAAGGACCTGCCGCCGAACAACTTCAACGAGCTCGTGGCGTATCTCAAGGCCAACGGCGACAAAGTGAACCTCGCGCATGCGGGATTGGGTGCCGTGTCCCACTTGTGCGGCATGTTGTTCCGCAAGGCGGTGGGTGTGGATCTCACGACCGTGCCGTACCAGGGCACCGGTCCGGCAATGACCGCGCTTCTCGGCGGGCAGGTCGACCTTCTTTGCGATCAGACGACGCAGACGACGCAGCACATCAAGTCAGGCTCGGTCAAGCTCTACGGCGTCACGACGACGTCGAGACTCAAGACGCTTCCCGATGCGCCGACGCTCGCCGAGCAGGGACTCAAGGAGTTCCAGGTGGTCGTCTGGCATGGCATTTATGCGCCGAAGGGAACGCCGAAGGAGGCGATCGACAAGTTCGGCGCTGCGCTCAGGGCAGCGCTCAAGGATCCTGACGTCGTGCAGCGCTTGAACGAGCTGGGCGCCGTGATTGTTCCCGACGAGAAGCAAACGCCGGCGGGGCTCAAGACGTGGCTCGAGCAGGAGATCGCGCGCTATGCGCCGGTGATCAAGGCGGCCGGGCAGTTCGCGGATTGACGACGACGACGCTAAGTCGATGAACGACGGATTGAAGACTTCGGCCGCCGTTTCTGCGCGGGTCATGCCCTCCGACGGCATCGTTGCGGAAATCGCGATCAACGCCATTCCGGACGATGAGCGCGTGTGGGTCCCGCAGGCGCAGGACGTCTGGTTTCGACCGCTGCTGCTGAATACGGTCAGCGGCGGCTGGTGCAATCTGCTGCGCGTCCGCAAACGCGGCGTGCTGAGCCGTCATCGCCATCCGATGATCGTCGTCGGCTACGTGATCCGCGGCAAGTGGCGCTATCTCGAGCACGACTGGATCGCCGATGAAGGCAGCTTCGTCTACGAGCCGCCCGGCGAAATTCACACGCTGATCGTGCCTGACGATTGTCCGGAGATGATCACGCTTTTCAACATTTCTGGTGCGATGATCTATCTCGACGCGGAAGGGCGGCAGGTGGGCTACGAGGACGTGTTCTCGAAGATCGACATGTGCCGCGCGCACTACGCGGCGTGCGGACTCGGGGCCGACTATGTGAACCAGTTCGTCCGCTGATCAGGCGGAGCAGAGTCGACATGGAACGACGCAAACTCGGCAACACCGGTTACGACATCGCGCCGCTGGCGTTCGGCGGCAACGTCTTCGGCTGGACGGTCGACGAAGCGACGTCGTTCTCGTTGCTCGACGCCTTCGTCGGCGAGGGCTTCAATCTGATCGATACGGCCGATTCGTACTCCCGCTGGGTCAATGGCCATGTCGGTGGCGAATCGGAATCGATCATCGGCCGCTGGATCGCGAAGCGCGGCCACCATGACGACGTGATCATCGCGACGAAAGTCGGCTCCGACATGGGGCTGGGCTACCGGTGCCTTCGCCGCGATTACATTCTTGACGCAGTCGAGCAATCGTTGCGCAGACTTGACGTCGACTGCATCGACTTGTATCAATCGCACTGGGACGACGAAACGACGCCGTTCGAGGAAACGCTAGAAGCCTACGATCGCCTGATTCGCGCGGGAAAGGTGAAGGCGATCGGCGCGTCCAATCTTTCGGCGCGGCGCCTGCACGAGGCGCTCTCGACCAGCGAATCGAAGTCGCTGCCGAGCTACGCGACGCTGCAGCCGTTGTACAACCTCTACGATCGCGACGCGTTCGAGGGACCGCTGCAGGACCTGTGCGTTCGCGAGAAGCTCGGGGTGATCACCTACTATTCGCTCGCCGCCGGCTTCCTGACCGGCAAGTATCGTACGGAGGCGGACTTCGGCAAGAGCGACCGCGGATCGCGCATGTCCAAGTATCTGAACGCTCGCGGCAAGCGCATTCTCGCGGCGCTCGACCAGGTTGCGCGCAACGTGAATGCGTCACCGGCCGCTGTGTCCCTGGCTTGGCTCTTGACGCGACCCGGCGTCACGGCGCCGATCGCGAGTGCGACGTCGCTCGAGCAACTCCGCGAGCTCGTCGACGGCGTCCGACTCGCGCTTCCGGCCGATTCACTCAGCCAGCTCGACGGAGCAAGCGCAGGTTCCGAATAGCGTCGGCAATGCATGGTTCGTCCTCGAAGTGGAGGAAGAGAGCGCGTGCGGTGACGCGGCCCGCACTGTGTCGGGCGGGGGCGTTGCACGAGCGTTCCTCCTTGCGGCATGATCGCCGGGTGCCGCCGGCGAGAGGAAGGAGCCCATGATCGAGCACGTCATCGAATCGCGTCGCCGCGACCTCGGCGGTTTCGACGTCGGACGGTTGCTGCCCTCCGCGAAGCGGCGCATGGTCGGACCCTTCGTGTTCTTCGATCACATGGGACCGATCGCGTTTGCCGCCGGCATTCCCCGGTCGGTCGACGTGCGTCCGCATCCGCACATCGGCTTGTCGACGGTGACGTACCTGTTCGAGGGCGAGATCACGCATCGCGACAGCGTCGGCTCCGAGCAGGCGATCCGGCCCGGCGAAGTGAACTGGATGACCGCCGGTCGCGGCATCACGCATTCGGAGCGCTTCGAGCGCGCGCGCCGCGAAGGCGGCTCGATGCATGGACTGCAGGCGTGGGTCGGCTTGCCGCGCGAGGAGGAGGAGGCCGATCCGGCGTTCGATCACTATGTATCGACCGAGCTTCCGCTGTACCAATCCAACGGGTTCTCGGCGCGTTTGGTGGCGGGTGAAGCGTTCGGCGCGAGGGCCCCGGTTCGCACGCATTCGCCGCTGTTCTACGTGCATTGGGAACTGCGCGCCGGCGAGAGCGCGCAACTCGAGGCGCGTTATCCCGAGCGGGCGGCTTACGTCGTCAATGGAAGCGTTGAAGTCGACGGCAGTACGCACGCCGCCGGCCGCATGCTGATCTTTGCGAGCGGCAGCCCCGTCGTATTCAAAGCTGTCTCCGATGCAACCGTCATGCTGCTCGGCGGCGAGCCGATCGGCGAGCGTTTCGTCGAATGGAACTTCGTGTCGTCGTCGAAGGAGCGGATCGGCCAGGCGAAGGCCGACTGGCAGGCGGGACGGATGAAGCTGCCGGTACGTGACGACCAGGAATTCATTCCGCTGCCCGATGGCGGGAATCCGCCGGCGAATCCGATGTCCTGAGTGTCGCCGTCGCTGACGCTCGACTTGCAGAACCATCGACATCGCCGCCAAGCGGGATCATGATGGCGGGACAGCGCGTACGGCGCGCTCGATATCCACTTACCTTGAGGGAGGTACGCCTATGCTGCATGCCTGCAAGAGCGCGGTTGCGGGTGCCGCCGCGCTCGCCGTCTGCGGCGCCGCGCTGGCCGACGAGACCTGCAATTCACCCTACACCGCGCGCCTGATCAAGGGCCAGGAAGATTTCGTTCACGTCTGGACGCTCGGCGTCGACGGCATGGGCGACGGGTCGGACAAGCTGGTCACGATCGACGCGCATCCGAAATCGAAGACCTACGGCAAGGTGGTGCACACGCTGTCGGTCGGAAAGCGGGGCGAAGCGCATCACATGGGCTTCTCCGATGACCGCAAGTACCTGTGGGCCGGCGGCCTCGACGACTCGGTCATCTACGTCTTCGACGTGGGAACCAATCCAGCGAAGCCGAAGCTCGTGCGGACGATCAGCGACTTCGCTGCGAAGACCGGATTCGTCGGGCCGCACACGTTCTATGCGCTGCCGGGGCGGATGATGATCCAGGGGCTGTCGAACACGAAGGACGGCGGCGGAATCACCGGCATCGCCGTCTATAACAACAACGGCGGCTACGTCGCCAAGTACGACATGCCAACGAGCGAGATCGGCGGCGTCAAGGGTGACGGTTACGGCTACGACATCGCGATCAACCCGAGCCGCAACGTGATGCTGACGTCGAGCTTCTCGGGCAAGAACAACTACATGATGGACCTCGGCAAGATGGTGCAGGACGCCGAGGCGATGAAGCGCTTCGGCGGCACGATGGCTGTCTGGGATCTGAAAGCAATGAAGCCGACGCAGGTGCTGAGCGTTCCCGGAGCGCCACTCGAGATCCGCTGGTCGTTGAATCCCGGGGACAACTGGGCCGTGACCGCGGCCGCGCTGACCTCGAAGATCTGGCTCGTGAAAGCGGACGGGAAGGGTGGCTGGCAGGCGAAGGAAGTGGCGACGATCGGCGATCCGGCGAAGATCCCGCTGCCGGTCGACATCAGCATCGCCGCGAACGGCAAAGGCTTGTGGGTCAACACGTTCATGGATGGGACGACGCGCTATTTCGATCTCAGCAATCCCGAGGCGCCGAAGGAAACGTACGCGAAGAAGACCGGCAAGCAGGTCAACATGATCTCGCAGAGCTGGGACGGCAAGCGCGTCTACATCACGAGCTCGCTCCTGGCGAACTGGGACAAGAAAGGCGACGACAACGAGCAGTTCCTGCGTGCGTTCCATTGGGACGGCAAGGAACTGAAGCCGGCGTTCGACGTCGACTTCACCGCGCAGAAGCTCGGGCGCGCGCACCACATGAAGTTCAGTGCGAAGCCGCAACAGAAAAGCTAGCCTCGTCGCGCTTGGCGTCGGCGCGGCGTTGCTCGGCGGCGTCGACGCATTGGCACACCGCGCAGAGGACCGGCCGCCGGCCGTGCGACCGGCGCTCGACTACCGACCGCCGGCCGCGGGCACTTACGCGCTGCCGGTCATCCAGAGCGCACCGGATGGCGAAGTTGTCGGCCAGGACGGCAAACTGCACCGGCTGGCCGACTACACGCGCGGACGCGTGACGCTGCTTTCGCTGATCTACACCTACTGCATCGATCCGGGCGGCTGCATCCTGGCTTACGAAACCGGCATGGAGTTGAAGCAGCGCATCATCGCCGATCCGGCGCTGCATGGACGCGTTCGGTTCGTGAGCTTGTCGTTCGATCCGTTCAACGACACGCATGCATCGATGCAGGCGTACGGCGGCAAGCACGCGAGGAAAGACGGTCCGCTGCCATGGCATTTCCTGACGACGCGCTCGATGAAGAGCCTCTCGCCGATCCTCGAGGGCTTCGGCCAGGACATCGAGATCGAACACAACGGACACGGCAAGGCGCGTCGCACGATCACGCACATGCTGAAGGTGTTCCTGATCGACCGCGTGGGCGGCGTGCGCGAGATTTATTCGACGGCGTTCCTGCATCCGGATACGATGCTGAACGACATCCGGACACTGGTGCTGGAAGAGGAGCGGCGGCGCTAGAGCGCGTCGGATGGTCCTCGACAAACGAACGAAGCCTCGGTCGCGAAAGGAGATCATCGATGGCAAATGGAATGTCGATTCACCCCGCGGTGGATAACGGTGTCAGGGCTGCATCATCGAATTTCAGTCGCGGCACGCTCGCCTGTCTTTGCACCAGCAATCCGGTCACGGTCGCCATCGAGTCGCAGATCGCGCACAACCATGTGTGCGGATGCACGAAGTGCTGGAAGCCCAAGGGTGCGCTGTTCTCGCAAGTCGCGGTGGTGCCTCGCGACAAGCTGAAGGTGACCGCCAACGGGAACCGCTTGAAAGTCGTCGATCCCAAGGCGACGATCCAGCGCCATGCCTGCACGACTTGCGGCGTTCACATGTTCGGACGCATCGAGAACGACAAGCATCCGTTCTACGGCCTGGACTTCATCCATCCGGAGCTTTCGCGCGACGACGGTTGGGCGCCTCCCGAGTTTGCCGCCTTCGTGTCGTCGATCATCGAGTCGGGTGCCGACCCGAAAGCGATGGGCGCGGTCCGCGCGCGGCTCAAGGCGCTGAAGCTCGAGCCGTACGACTGCCTTTCGCCGCCGCTGATGGATGCCATTGCCACGCACACCGCGAAGGCAGCGGGGGCGCTCAAGGCTTGATGCGATCGTGGGACCCGGCATTCGTTCGCCCGACGACGCGGATGCCGGAAGCCGATATGCGCACGCATCTGATGGGGGTGGGGCGGCGATGATGCGAAAATCAGCCATCTGTCCGTCGAAGAGGGTCGAACGATGACGCGTACGCTCCGATCCGTCGCTTGCGCTGCGATTTTCGCCGTTACCGCGGTTGCTGCCTACGCGCAGAACTATCCGTCGAAGACTGTGACGATCGTCGTGCCTCAGGCGGCCGGCGGCGCGAACGACGCCGTCGCGCGCATCATTGCGCAGAAGCTCGGCGAGAACCTTGGCCAGGCGTTCGTCGTCGACAACCGTGTCGGCGCCGGCGGCAACATCGGCACGCAGTTCGCGGCGCGAGCGCCGAAAGACGGGCACACGCTGCTGTTGACGGTCAACAGCGCGCACGTCATCAATCCGTGGCTCTACAAGTCGACCGGATTCGACCCGATCAAGGACTTCGAACCGGTGACGCCGATCGCAACCGTTCCCTATTTGCTCGTCGCGAATCCGTCGTTTGCCGCGAACAACGTCAAGCAACTGATCGACATGGCGAAAGCGAAGCCCGGCGACCTGCAGTACGCGTCCGCCGGCAACGGAACGCTCAACCATCTGCTGATGGAGATGATCAAGAAGCAGGCCGGGATCGACCTCGTGCACGTCCCGTACAAGGGCGCGGCCGCTTCGCTCACCGACGTCGTCAGCGGACAGGTGCCGGTATCGTTCCAGAGCGTGCCGTCGTCGATCTCGATGGTGAAGGGCGGCAAGGTCAAGGTTCTCGCCGTTGCTTCGCAGAAGCGCGTTCCGGCGCTGCCCGATGCGCCGACGATCGGCGAGACGCTGAAAGGATTCGGCGAAGATCCCTGGTACGGCGTCTTCTTACCGGCAGGAACGCCGAAGCCCATCGTGAACAAGCTTGCCGAGGAGATCGCGAAGGCGGTCAACAGTCCAGACGTCAAGGAGAAGCTCGCGGCGCAAGGCGGGGAGCCGTTCACGCTGACGCCGGACAAGTTCGCGGCGCTGGTGAAGCATGATCTGGCCCGCTTCGAGCCGATCGTCAAGGCGTCGGGCGCAAAGGTCGACTGATCGCCGCGAGAGCGAGCAACGTTACGGTCGCTCGAAGCCGCCGAACGTAAAGGAGGACTGCGGAGGGCCGCGCGTCGGCGAGATCGTCAGCTGCGAGAAATCGCGCGCATTCATCATGCTCGCGAGCATCTGCCGGTAGCGGTCGATCAGCACGCCCTGGCCCGGCGAATGGTCGTAGTGGTAGATGTACTCGTACATCGAGCCGGCATCGCAGCGCCCCATGTACGCGCAATGGGACAGCAGTTGCGGCGCACTCGCACCGCACGGCGCGCCCAGATCGCAGCGAAGCAGCGTGTACGCGGCATGCATTGATCGCGGATCGACCGGCTCGCCGTTCAACGTCATGACGCCGGATCGCAACGTGCTCGATAGCACGCCTTGCAGCGACCGGATCACGTCGGGATCGCCGGACGCGAGAAGCGTGCGCATCGTTGCAAGCTCCGCCTCGCCGTATGCGTAGCCTTGCGGCCGGGTTACGCCGGGTTGCTCGATGCTTTGCGCCAGCATCAACGCCTGCGCGCGGAGATCGCCGGCGTCCGCTGCGGCGGCCAGCATGCGCTTGAATTCTTCGTCACGATAAGGTCCGAGCTCGAGGCCGCCGCACGCATCGCTGCCGAGCGAATCGAACGCCTTCATGCGCCGAGCGACGTGGGGCGCGTTCGGAGGAATCGAAGCGAGCAGCTTCTCGCGACGCTCGGCCGCACTGCCCGTGCTCGCCAAGCCGTCGTCGCCGCGCTTCGCGCAGCGCGCATAGATCGCGGCCTTGATGTACAGCGACTCGGCCGTCGTCGCGTGCTCGACTTGGCCGTACAACGTGGCCATGTCCTTGTGCGATCGCAGGTGCGCCATTTCCCGCGTTTCAGGCGCTTTCCACAAAAGTGCGACCGGCTTGTCGGGACGGGACGCGGACGACGCCGGCGTTGCGCGCGGCATGTCGATGGGCGCGTTGCGTGCTACCTCGCCGCGCGACGACGTTTGCGCAACGTTGCGCGCATCGTTCGCGCGCATCGTCCAGATGCCGATAGCCGCGAGCGCGACGACGAGAACCGTCCCGATCAGCGGCCGGTTCACGGTCGCGCCGTCGTGCTCTGTGCGGTTGCGACTTCGACGCGAGGGAGCGGCGCGCCCTCGAGCAGCGGCGCGGGCGGCAAGCCCGTTGCTTCGAGAATTTCTTCCTCGCCCAACGTTTCCTGCTTGAGCAGCGCGGCAACGAGGTCGTCGAGTGCTTGCCGATGCTCGTTCAGCAACCGGATCGCATCCGCACGACACTCGCCGATGATCCGCTGCACTTCCGAATCGACAAGACGCGCCGTCGCCTCGGAAAACGGCTTGTCGCCGCCGAAGCCTTGCGCGCCGCCGAGATACGCGTTCTGGCGTGGAGCGAGCTGCACCATGCCGACCGCGTCGCTCATGCCCCAGCGAGTGACCATGTTGCGCGCTAGGTTCGTCGCCTGCTCGATGTCGCTTTCCGCACCGGTCGTCTTCGTGCCGTACACGATCTCCTCGGCGGCGCGCCCGCCTAGCATGCCGATGATCTTCGCGCGCAGATACGCCTCGGGATAGTTGTAGCGATCGGTCTGCGGGCGCTGATAGGTAACGCCGAGCGCCATGCCGCGCGGCACGATCGTCACGCGATGCACCGGATCGGCGCCGGGCACGACGAGGCCCAGGATCGCATGACCGCTCTCGTGATAGGCAATGCGCTCCTTGTCCTCGTCGGTAAGGATCAGCGGACGCTCGGGGCCGAGCACGATCTTCTCGAGCGCGTCGTGGAAGTCCTTCTGCCGCACGTCGTTCTGCTCGCGTCGCGCCGCAAGCAGCGCCGCTTCGTTCACCAGGTTTTTCAGGTCCGCTCCGGAAAGTCCCGGCGTCGTCGACGCGAGCACCGCGAGATCGACGTCCTTCGCAAGCGGCACCTTGCGCGTGTGCACATTGAGGATCGCTTCACGCCCGCGCTTGTCGGGCAGATTCACGACGACACGCCGATCGAACCGTCCCGGACGCAGCAGCGCCTTGTCGAGCACGTCCGGCTGATTCGTCGCAGCGAGCACGATGATCCCTTCGCGTCCGGAGAAGCCGTCCATCTCGGTCAAGATCTGATTCAACGTCTGCTCCTGCTCGCTCGATCCGCCGATCGCGAACTGACCGCGTGCGCGACCGATCGAGTCGAGCTCGTCGATGAAGATGATCGCGGGAGCGTGCTCGCGCGCCTGTTTGAACAGATCGCGCACGCGCGCGGCGCCTACGCCGACGATCATCTCGACGAACTCGGCGGCGCTCATCGAGAAGAACGGCACGCCCGCTTCACCGGCGACCGCACGCGCAAGCAGCGTCTTGCCGGTTCCCGGTGCGCCGACGAGCAGGACACCTTTCGGCGCGCTGCCGCCGAGCCGGCTGTACTTCGCCGGGTCCTTCAGGAAATCGACGATCTCGACCAGCTCGTTCTCGGCTTCGTCGATGCCGGCCACGTCGTCGAACGTGACCTTGTTCTGCGACTCCTGGTCGTAGCGACGCGCCTTGCTCGTGCCGAAGCCGGACAACATGCCGCCGATGCCGCCACCCTGCTGTGCGCGGCGAAACATCCACACGTAGAACGCGATGATCAGGATCGCGGGCCCGAATCCGAACAGCAGCGTCGCCCAAGCGCTGCCCGACTGAATCGGCACGGCGCTGATCTCGACGCCGTGCTCGATCAGAAACGCTTCGAGATTGGGACCGACGAACGTGGGGAGCGTCGTCGTGAACGTGTCGCCGGTGCGCGGGGCCGCCTTGGCCGCGAGCGCAGCTTTCGGCGCGCTCTCCGTGGGCGGCGGCTTCGGCGGATCTTCGCCGGGACGCGGCCATGTGATCGCCTTCGTAAAGCGACCTTCGATGCTCGCGCCCTGGCTGTAGATCGACGCGACGTTGCCCTTCGCGACTTCTTCCTTGAACGCGGTGTAGGGAACGGTCAGCGGCGCATCCGGGTCCGGGAACAGCCAGCGGACGACGAAATAATTGAGCGCGAGCAGGATCAGGAACGTCGCCCACGTCCGCCGCGGCGGCATGTTTTGCTGCCACTTGGCGGGCGCACCGGCAGCGCCGCCGCCGTCGGGACCGCCCGTGACCGGCGCGCCCGGACGGCGTATTTGCGCGGGATCGTCGGGTGCGCCGGGCCGCGATGCCTGCGAACCGGAAACGCGTTCCTCACCGCCGGTAATCACGACTGCGTTTACGCTCTCATTCGACTCAACAGCCGCCGTGCCGGTCGCTGCACGGATTTTTGCCAATCATTCCTCGTTCCATGCACGGCCATCAAGGCGCCTAGTATGACGACTGCCCCGGCGCCGAGCACGAGCGCCGGATACGAGCGAGCGACATTGACGGCCATCTGGCCAGCCCGCGGGCCGACCAGCTCGAAGCGGCGCCGCGTCATCGCCCAGCCGAGCTCCTCGAGTCGCTCGGGGATCGTCCGTTCCGCCGCAGGAAGCAGGATCGTTTCCTCGTCGGCGACGTGGTGGATGACAGCGCGCATCAGCTCGTAGACCGTGTCGTCGTAGCTCGGCGTCCCCGGCGCCATCGTGCGCAGGTCGGCGATCTTTCGCTTCATCTCACCGTGCTCCGGGAAGCTCTTGCCAATGACGTCCGGCGCGGCATCGCGCATCGCGGGGTAGAAAATTTCCTCTTCGAGCTGCGCGTGCACCGAAAGCGCGTCGGTGATGTGGTCCACCAGCGCCTTCTTCTTGTCCGGCGCCGTGTCGTAGCGATACTTGTGGAACGTCGCGAGCACGTGCGTGTGATCCATACGGATCATCGTGGTTACGCGCGGCGCCATCTTGGTCATCGTGTCCGTTGCGTTCATTGCGGCTCCATGGTGCTAGTCGATCGAGCCGCAACGGGTGCAAGAAGCGTTCCGTGCGGTCAGTCGCGATTCGACACGAGTTCCGCCAGGCGCGCTTCGAGCTGGGTGATTCGATCCGCTTGCGCCCTCAGCGCCGCCTCCTTGCGCGCGAGCTCCTCTTCGAGCTTTGCGTTCAATCCCTGAATGGCCGCCAGTGCGACTCCATCGAGATTGCCGCTTGCGATCGTTTCGTCGGCACGACCCAAGGCAAACGCCGCGTGAAAGTCCTGCGCCGTAGGCCCGAGCATCCGAAGGTCGGGGCTGGCGCCTTTGAAATTCCACGAATAGAGCGGCATCGCCACCAACTTCGCCAGAATCTCCTGACCGTTCGCGGCGGCGAAGTTTTCCTTGCCATTGCGGTCGCTCACACAACTCCAACCGGAGAAGCCGGGCAGGAAGTTGCAGAACTGCGTCGAGGCACCGCTTCCGTTGATCGCCACGGTGAGCCCGACACCTCCCGTCGCACGAACGCCAAAGAAGTTCGCGACCGAAGGGACGAAGTCGAGTGCGATGCCGTCGGCCCACATGAACGTGCCATTGGTCGTCGCTTTCGCCCGATTTCCCGCGGCAAAGCTTCCAACGCCGAAGGCTGCGTTGAAGGTTCCCCCCGGGACGGTACCGCGGTTTCCTGCGCGATTACCGTAGCCGCCGCCGATGGCCCCATGGTCGTCCACGACCCGGTTGTTGAAGAAGTCGGCGACCGCGCCGGTAGTACCGCCGCCGGCGATGGTTGCGCCGATCACGCCGACATCGACGTCGCCGATCCCGCCAACGATGTTCGGCACGACGGCAGCAGGTTCGTAGCGCATCGCTCGCTGACCCTGGACCCGGATCTCGAGCGGCTGCTGATCCTGCGTGCCAAGCGTGGCGGTGGTTCCAAAGGCGTTGCCGTACTGCTGAAAAGTGACGTTTGCGAGGCGGTTCATGAACGCCGCCATCTGCTCGCGCGTCACCAAGTCCGCGGGGCAATAAACCGACGGTCCGCACCCTAGCGTGATGCCGCGGTTCTTGATCCAGCTGATATTCGAGCAAAACGCGCTGGTGTCGACGACATCGTTGAAGCCGGCGCACGGCGCGGCTTGCGCCGACGGCACGAACAGCAAAGATGCGGCAAGCACGGCGATTCTTCGCAGCATGAGGAGCCTCCTCGGGTGGTCTACGTTATGAACACATCGTATTTTGACCCGCATTGTCGCCAGCGGCGCCGCCGATTCAGTCGCGCGACTATTCCGTTGCTGCTGCGACCGTGCTCCGGTATCGTCAAGCCCGCACGAAGGACTCTCCCCGTGACTGCCGAGCAAACGACCGATGCGACGGCCGTCGCGACACTCATCAAGGCCGCGGAGCAGGGGCAGCATGGCGCAGCGTCCGCGCTCTTCACCAGTCTATACAACGAGTTGCATCGCGTCGCTGCCCGGCAGTTGAGGGTTGCTGCCGCCGGCTCGACGCTCGGCGCGACGACGCTCTTGCACGAGTGTTACCTGAACCTCGCCGAGCGGGACCCGGCGTTTCCCGATCGCGCGCGGTTCATCGCCTACGCCGCGCGGGCGATGCGCGGCTTGATCGTCGACTACATTCGCGAACGTCGCGCACTGAAGCGCGGTGGCGAATTCCACTTGACCGCGCTCGATACTGAAGTGGCCAAGGCCGTCCCCGAAGGCGAGACCACGGTCAAGCTGGCCGACGCGCTCGACGCGCTTTCGCGAACCGATGCGGCGCTGGCCGAGCTCGTCGACCTCAAGTTCTTCTGCGGGTTCGCGTTCAGGGAGATCGCCGCGATGCGCCAGGTCTCCGAGCGGACCGAGCAGCGCGACTGGCAGAAGGCGCGGCTGCTGCTGCATCAGGCGCTCGAGCCCTGACCCGGCGTGTCGCCTTCGCGCCGCGAAATCCGATAAAGATGACAGCAAAGGTTGTCACGACATGACCGTGCTGGGGATCGACCCGTTGCGATGGGAGAAAGTGAGCGCGTTGCTCGATACGCTCCTCGACGCGGACAACGTGCAGCGGGAGGCGGTGATGTCGCGCGTGCGCCGCGACGATCCCGCGCTTGCATTTGACGTCGAGGCGCTGCTCGCCCGCGAAGCCGAAGTCGAGACGAGCCATTTCCTCGAAGGCACCGCGTGGTCCGCTGAACCAACGCT
>DATLNR010000006.1:0-51404 GCA_035536655.1 Casimicrobiaceae bacterium | reverse complement strand
ACGCCGACGGATCGCCGTGTCGCGCTTCACAGGCGACGTTCCCGGTCGCCTCTTCCCAGCCGTGCGGCGCGCCGTTCGCCGTCGCGCTGTCCACGTCGATTACATGTCGACGCGGGTGGTAATCGACGATGATCGCTTCCGCTGCGTCGCGCGCCTCGTTCTTCGTTTCGGCCACGATGGCGGCGACGCCTTCGCCGACGAAGCGAACGGTGTCGACGGCAAGCGCATGCTGCGGCGGCGCGGCGGTCTTCGATCCGTCGGCGCGCTTGAAATCGCCCGATTGCACCAGCGGCCGAACACCGGCATCGGCCAGATCCTGGCCGGTGACGATCGCGATGACGCCGGGCATGCGCGCTGCCGCGTGCGCGTCGATGCTGCGGATGCGCGCGTGCGCATGCGGGGAGCGCAGCACGATCATCACGGCCTGGTCGGGCAGCGAGAAGTCGTCGACAAAGCGTCCGTCGCCGGTCAGGAGCGCTTCGTCCTCGACACGCTCGACGGACTTGCCGCTCCCGAAGCGGGCGACCGCAGATATCGTGCTCATCGCTGGGCGCTGATTCCCTGGAAAACGATGGAACCAGTGTGACATGAAAACCGTGGTATTTCTTCCGCTACCGCGCTCGAAGCGCGCCGACTCGTCGACGCCCCCATTGAACCGCCCCAACTTCCTCGTCATCCTCATCGACGACCTCCGCTACGACGAATTCGGCGCCGGCGGTCATCCGTACATGAAAACGCCGAATATCGACCGGCTGGCGCACGAAGGGACGCTGTTCGAGCGCGCCTTTCACACGACGCCGATCTGCTCGCCGAACCGGGCGTCGATCATGACCGGCCAGTACGCGAGCCGGCACGGCATCATCGACAACGTCGCGCGGGATGCGATGAGCCACCGGCTGCCTAACTATCACCTCGCTTTGCAGAACCTCGGCTACGAGACGGCGCACATCGGCAAGTGGCACATGGGGAACGACGGCAAGCCGCGGCCGGGCTACGACTACTGGGTCAGCTACGACGGACACGGACGGCTGAACGATCCGCGACTCAATCACGATGGCGAGTACCGCGAACATCGCGGCTACATCACCGACATCATGAACCGTCTTGCCGTCGAGTGGTTGGAGCGACCGCACGACAAGCCGTGGTCGCTGTTCTTCGCGCACAAGGCCGTGCATCCCGACGCCGAGCAGGCGGCGGACGGCACGTTTCGCGTGCCTGCGACCGGCGCAGTCTACGTCGTCGCAGATCGACACAAGGACCTGTACCGCGACGCGATCTTCCCTCGCAAACCGAACATGCTTCCGCCTGCGGAGGTCGCGAAGTCGAAGCCGGCTTGGGCCGAGTGCCTCGCGTTGAAATCGATGGCGAACGCGCAGGCGATCCTGAGGGCGCTCCACAGCGGCGACCAGGAAGAGATCCGGCTTCGCGCGCGCATGATGGCGGCGGTCGACGAAGGCGTCGGTCAGATCCTCGATGTGCTCGAGCGTAACGGCGAGCTCGACGACACGTTTATCGTATTTCTCGGCGACAACGGCTATTTCTTCGGCGAGCATGCGCTCGGTCCCGAACGCCGGTTCGCCTACGAGGAAGGAATCCGCTCGCCATTCGTCGTGCGTTATCCGAAGAAGGCGAACGCCGGCACGCGTCGGCGGGAGCTCGTCATCTGCCAGGACCTCGCACCGACGCTGCTCACGCTTGCCGGCGGCGAAGCCGGCCCGCACATTCAGGGGCGCTCGCTGCTGCCTCTGTTGGCGCAACGCGGTCGCCGCGCGCCGGCCGGATGGCGCAAGTCGATCCTTTGCGAGTACTGGGCCGAGCAGGCGTTGCCGTGGCTCGTCGGCATGACATACAAGGCGGTGCGCACCGACCGCTACAAGCTCATCCACTGGGTGAACCGCGGCACCGCCGGCGAGCTCGACGAGCTCTACGATCTGGACGACGATCCGTACGAGGTCCGTAACCTCATTCGCAGCCGAACGACGGCGCCGGTGCGCGACAAGCTGCGCAAGGAATTACGCAACCTCGTTGCCGAAGCGATTGCGCTATAGCGCTCCAGTGACAGTGACGCGTTAGTGAGAGAATCCGCAATGGCTTGATCTCGCCAGGAATGCCATGAAAAAAGCCGATCTCGAAAGGCAGCTCGGTCAGAAGATCGCCGGCCGCATGAAGCACGAGCCGCAGTCCGATCGCTACGGCGTGGCGTCGGGAATGGTCGGCGACAAGCGCGAGCAGCGCGATCGAGACAAGGCGGCCGGCCTCGTGCCGTTCGCCGTCAAGCTCCCGCAGGATCTCGTCACGCAACTCCAGACGCTCGCGAGCGAGCGCAGTGCGTCCCTCAATGACCTGACGGCCGAGCTGCTGCATGCGGCGATCGCTCCGTCGGCGACTGCCGCGAAGCCGAAAGCGACGCGCCGTACGACGAGCAAGAAGACCTGATGCTCGTGCTGATCGCCGGGCTCGTGCTGTTCCTCGGTGTGCATTCGACGCGCATCCTCGCCGAGCCGTGGCGGCGCGAGCGCATCGCGGCCATGGGAGAAGGGAAGTGGAAGCTCGTCTACTCGATCGTGTCCGTCGTCGGATTCGTGCTGATCATGTACGGCTACGGTCAGGCGCGACAGGCGACGGTGCTGCTCTACTCCCCGCCGGTTCTCCTGCGTCATCTCGCCGCAGCCCTGACGTTGTTCGCTTTCATCCTGATCGCCGCGGCGTACGTCAAGGGCACGCGCATCAAGGCGCGCGTCGGCCATCCGATGATCCTCGGCGTCAAGGTCTGGGCGTTCGCGCATCTGCTCGCCAACGGAACGCTGGCCGACGTTGTGCTCTTCGGTTCGTTCGTCGTCTGGGCGATCGCCGATTACGCCGCGGCCCGCCGCCGTGATCGCGCAGCTGCCGTCGCCTATCCGATCGGTCCCCCGTCACGCGACCTGATCGCGGTGGGCGTCGGCGGATTGCTCTGGTGGCTGTTCGGCTTCGTGCTTCACGGTCCGTTGATCGGCGTCCGGCCGTTTGCGTGAGCGACTCCCCGCGCGCCTTCGCGGCCTTGACCGAGAGCGAGCTCGACCGACTCGCAACGCTCATGCGCGAAGCGGAAAACGCGCTGTCGCTGACCGCATTGCAGGGATTGTGTGTCGCCATCGCGATGGGGCCGGACGCCGAAGTCTCGCGACGCTGGCTCGACGTGGCGCTCGGCGAGCGCGACGACGCGCCGGCGTCCGACGAGCTCGCCGCGCTGCTCGAGCGCTTCCGCATCGCGACCGAGGAGGCGCTGCATCAACGCACGCTCGCCCTACTGCCCCGCGAAACGCGAACCGGCCGCATCGACTACCGCGACTGGTGCGAAGGCTTCCTCGCAGGCGTCGACATGTCGGAAACCGGCTGGTACGACGTCGCGGACGCCGACGAACTGGACGAGCTGCTCGCGCCGATCACGTTGCTCGCCGGCGCACTGCCGCCGGGAAAACGCGGAACCGTATCACCCGCGCAGTGGCGTCAACGCGCACGCGACGCGGAATCGGCGCTACTCGACACGATTGTCCGCCTCGCCCACTACTGGTCCATCGTGCGCTCGCCACCGGCGACGATCCGTCGCGATGTGCCGAAGGTCGGCCGCAACGATCCGTGCCCGTGCGGCAGTGGCCGCAAGTACAAGCAGTGCCACGGCAACGAGTAGTTCCACGTCTCGCAGTACCATCCACATTCCCCGAAGAGGGCGCCACGTACATGCACACGCAACGGCTAGCGACGGCCTCGTTTCTCGTTCTGTGCGCGGTTACTTCATCGCCGGTCGCTGCGGCCGATGCCATGCCGCCCGGTTCGCTGCGTGCGCAACGCGTCGAATTCATCGACCACCGAGGCTTCGACAGGCCGATGCTCGCGGCGACGATGCTCGTGCCCGCGGCCTGGCGTACGCAGGCCGGCGTCGAATGGAAGTTCGGCGTGCCCTGCGCGAGCCCGTATCACTTCCGCCTTTTCGCGCAGTCGCCGGATCAATCGAGCGCAATCGAGCTTCTGCCCGGCGAATCGTGGGGCATGTCCTCGTTCGGACCGCCCGCGGGAGGCTGCGCGCAGGGAGGATTCGGCAATCCACGCGAGTACCTGCAGGCTTGGGTGCAGCAGCATCGACCCGGCGCACGCTGGCTCGACTACCGCGCTCGACCGGATCGTTCGCGCGAAGTGTTGAACCAGCCGATGGCGGGCGGCTACTTCAAGAGCTGGATCGAGACCGGCGAGGCGCTGATCGGCTACACGCAGAACGGACGCGAAATGCGTGAGACGCTCGCCGTGACCATAAGCTTCGCGGCGTCGCGATTCAACGGCGTCGGCGGAACCCCGGTGCAGTCGTTAACCGGGCAGTCGATGGGCATCCTCGCGTGGCGCGCGCCCCAGGGTCAGCTCGACTTCCGCCAGTTCGAGGCCGTCTGGCAAACGTTGCGGAGAGCGCCGGAGTGGCAGAGCCGCATCGACGCGGCCAACCAGCGGATGGCACAGGAGAACGCCGACACGCAACGCCGCATCGGTCAGATCCAGGCGCAAATGTCGCGTGACACGATGAACGAGATCGCGAAGCGCGGCCAGATCATGGCGCAGACGCGCGCCGACATCGCGGCGATTCAGAATCAGACGTACAACGCGCGGGACGCGACGACCGATCGCATGCAACGCGACAACGTTCGAACGATCCGCGAGATCGAGACCTATCGCGAGCCACGCACCGGAGGCGTCGTCGAGCTTCCGAACCACTACCGCCACGCATGGCAGCTACGCGACGGCAGCTACTTCCTGACCGACAGCCAGGCGTTCGATCCGGTGCGCGATCTCGGCATCGGCGGAGACAAACTGCAGGTCGCGCGTTAGGGCGCGGACCGGCGCGCGAGCAGTGTCCGATCATCGGCCGCGACAGGAACCCCGACGCGCTCGATCTCACCGATCTCGACGACGCCGACGCTTCCGACCGGCGTGACGTCGACAGCGCGCGCAGTCCACGTCGTTCGCGTCTCTTGACCGGACAACGCGGCCGCGGCTGCGAGCCCGGCAAGCAGCACGGCAAGAACCAGCGCGCCGGCACCGTCGAGCGACCAGCCTCTCGCGTCGTGTGCCGCCGGCCCGCGTGACGCGGCAGCGGGGGCTTCCTCGCTCCAGTCGACTACGGTTCGCGGAATGCGCGGGCGGCTTTCCCATTCGCCGGCCGGGCTACGCCAGCCACCAGTCAGGTCGCCATCGTCGTGCCGCCAAGCGCCGCTCAAGTACTCTGTTGCAAGCTTGATTGCCATATTTCCCTCGTCGCCGTCACTTCGAACACAGCCTCACTCTAGAGTGGGCACTGCATAGCGACAAGCGATTTGTTTTGCGGCATAATGTCAATCTGACTCACATTTATACCGGTGGCTTGGCAACGTTCCGACTTCCGCCGATGCAGGCACTCCGCGCATTCGAAGCCGCGGCTCGCGAGAAAAGCCTGACGCGTGCGGCGCACGACCTGCATCTCACCCACGGCGCGATCAGCCATCAGATCAAGGCGCTCGAAGACGCGCTCGGAGTCCGCCTCGTCGAGCGCGCGGGCCGCGGCATCCGGCTCACCGATGAAGGCGAGCGATTTGCGATCCGCGTGCGCGCGGCGTTCGGTGAGCTGGCGGGCGCCGTCGCCGAGATTGCGCAACGCGCCAACCCCCGGACGGTGCGCGTGACCGCGATGCCATCGTTCACCGCGCGGTGGCTGCTGCCGCGCATCGGCCGGTTCTCGGCGGCGCATCCCGGGTTCGACCTCGACATCCGCGCAACCGAGGCGCTGGTCGACCTGAACCGGGAGGATGTCGATCTCGGCATTCGCTACGGCCGCGGCCACTATCGCGACCTGATCACCGAGTACCTGATGGACGATGCGTTCTTTCCAGTCTGCAGTCCGTCTATTGCGGGCGGCGTCCCGAAGCGGCCGAGCGACCTTGCGAGGTATCCGCTGCTTCGCTCCGACGACGAGTTCTGGCAACAGTGGTTCCGGGCGGTCGGCCTCGACTGGCCCGAGCCGACGCGCGGCACGTTCTTCAACGACTCGTCGCATCTCATGCAGGCCGCGGTCGCAGGTCAAGGCGTCGCGCTCGCGAGGCGATCGCTGTTGGGCGAGGACCTGAAGAACGGCCTGCTGGTAAAACCGTTCGATGCGGAGCTGCCTTCGCCGCTGCGGTACTACCTCGTGTATCCGCAACGACTCAAGGATTCGCCGAAGCTCGACGCGTTTCGCTCATGGCTGCACGAAGAGCTCGCGGCGCAAGGCGAGCTGGTCGCGACACCGCTCGAGCTCGCGCCCGAGCGCAGCGCGAAACGTCGCGCGCGGTGATCGTCCTTACGGCGAGAGCTCGGCGAGCGATCCGTCTTCCACGCTCGAGCGCGGCGGTGCAGACGGGGAAGGCGCGTTTACGTCCGGCGGCAGCACGCGCAACCAGCCGCTTGGGCACTCGCGCACCTCGGGGTGATAGCCGGCGGGCGCGGTGCAATACCAGCGATAGCCGGGCGCAAAGCTGCCGCTCGCTCCTTCGCGCTCGACCACGACGCCGACAGGGCGATCGTAGTAGACGCGGTCGACGACGACGTAGTCGCGCGGCCAGTGACCCCAGCCCCAGAACGGATAGCCGAGGCCGATGCCGATGCCGAGCGCCAGATGGTGGTGGCCGTGCCAGCGATGGCCGTGATGCCAGTGACCGCCATGCCAGCGATGGCCGCCCCAATGATGCCCATGGCCGCGATGGTGTCCATGCCAATGACGGCCGTGACCGCCGGCGACCGGCTTGGCGCCATGGAACCCCCCCGACGGCCTGTCCGACCGCGCGTCCGCGTCGATCGAAACGAAGGCGATGGCGGCTGCGGCGAAGAACGTGGCCGCGATACGGGTCATGGAAGCATCGTGCGAACGCGCGCGCATGGATGGTGTCCTCTCAATCGGTATTTCGAGTACGCGAAGCAACGATGTTACGCCGCCCCGCAGGAGGTCAACGCGCGTAGCCTCGGCCAGGTTGACGGACGCGACGCCGCCGCAACTCTGACCTGGTCCTCCGATCCCTGAAATGGACCGCAGCGAGCGCTTCTACCTGATCGACCGGATGCTCAACGAGCGCGGCCTCGTCACGCGCCAGGCTTTCCTCGATGCGCTCGAAGTGTCGCTCGCGACGTTCAAGCGCGACCTCGAGTACATGCGCGAGCGGTTCAACGCACCGATCGTCTGGAACGCCGACCTTGGCGGCTATCAGTTCGCAACCGGCCAGGCGGGTCCGCGTTATGCGCTGCCGGGACTTTGGTTCAGCTCGACCGAGATCCATGCGCTGCTGACGATGAGCGCGATGCTCGACGATCTGCAGAACGGACTTCTGTCGCCGCACTTGGAGCCGTTGCGCGCACGGCTTTCGATGCTGCTCGAGAAGGGCGACGTCGAATCTGCCGAGGTGCACAAGCGCGTGCGGGTATTGCGCCAGGCGGCGCGGACGCTGCCTTCGAACGTGTTCGAAACGGTCGCGGCCGCTACGCTCAAGCGCCGGCGGCTCACCATTCGCTACGCCGCGCGCAGCTCGAAAGAGACGTCGACGCGCCAGGTGTCGCCGCAGCGCCTCGTCCTCTACCGCGACAACTGGTATCTCGACGCGTGGTGCCATTTACGCAACGACCTCCGCAAGTTCTCGCTCGATGCGATGGAGCGCGTCGAACTCGACGACGAGAAGGCGAAGTCGGTTGACTTGAAGGCGATCGAGCGAACGCTCGGCGGCGGCTATGGTGTCTTCGGCGGCGGCGACGTGCAGTGGGCGACGCTGCGGTTCGCGCCTTCGCGTGCCCGCTGGGTCGCGAACGAGCGCTGGCATGCCGATCAGCGCGGCCACATCGACGCGGAGGGTCGCTACGTGCTCGAAGTGCCGTTCGCCGATCCGCGCGAGCTCACGATGGACGTGCTCAAGTTCGGGGCCGATGTCGAAGTGCTGGCACCGTCCTCGCTTGTCGAGACGATCGCCGCCGAGGTGAAACGCATGTCGGCCAGATTGAAGGTTTAGCGTTGAGAGCCTAGCGTAACGGTGGCTGATCCCCATTGTCGACCAGGCGCCGATTCACGCTCAACGCTAGTCGGCGTTGGTGCGAAGCCGCTAATCGATGCACGTCGCTCGTTGTTGCGTTGCCTTTGCTAGCGTGCGCCGCACGGCCGCTCCGAGGGCGCGCGCCTGTATCATCCCGAGGAAAAACGTGCAATGCTGTCCGTACGTCATCCTCCGCTCCCAAGGACGCGTTATTCCTCGGTGTCCAAGAAGCACGAAAATCTGCTCCGCGCGATTTTCCACGATCCGGTCAGCGCCAACATCCACTGGCGCGAAGTCGAGTCGCTGCTCACGCACCTCGGCTCGTCGATGGAGTCGCTGCCCGGCGCGCGCGTGCGCGTGAAGCTGAACGGGCACGAAGGCATCCTGCACCGTCCGCACCGCGGCAACACGCTCGGGCGACCCGACATCCACCACTTGCGCGAGTACCTGTCGAGTGCCTCCGCGACGCCTTCGCTTTACGAAGCGAGCCGGCAGCAGCGCTAGCTTCGCAATGACGACGATGCGCAACGAGCCGACGCTCACGACCGGCGCGGATCTCGACCGGACGCTCGATCCTGCACGCGGCGACGCAACGATCCCGCGCAGCAACAGGCGCCGGTCGCGTGTTCCCCTCTACGTGGCGTTCATGGTGGCCGCGATGGCGCTCGTCATGATCGTCCTGCTGCAGCGTCCGCCGGCCAGACCGGCGCCCGCCTTGGCCGACAACGCGAGCACCGTCGATCCGCGGGCCGGCGCTCCGCGCTATCCGATCGAATCCACGCCCGCGTCGCTGCCTCCGCTCGACGCGAGCGATGAGCTGATGCTCGCCGCGTTGCAGAGCGCGTGGACCGGCGGCGGCATCCTGCCGTTCATTCAGCCGAAGGATCTCGTGCGCAACATCGTCGTCACCGTCGACAACCTGCCGCGGCGCACGCTACCCGTCGCGCACTCGCCGCTCAAAGCCGCGCCGGGCGCCTTCGCGACGACGATGCGAAACGGCGCGCTCGTGGCGAACAGCAATAACGCCGCTCGCTACGCGCCGTACATCGCGCTGCTGGATTCCGTCGACGCGCAGAAGCTCGTCGCGTTGTACGTTCGGAACTATCCGCTTTTCCAGCAGGCATATCGCGACCTCGGCTATCCGCAGGGCCATTTCAACGACCGACTCGTCGAGGCAATCGACGTCATGCTCGCAACACCGGTTATCGGTGAGCCGCTTTCGCTCGCGCAGCCGAAGGTGTTCTACGAATTCGCCGACCGCGACATCGAGAAGCTTCCGGCAGGACAGAAGCTCCTGCTGCGCGCCGGCCCGGAGAACGCCGCCAGGGTGAAGGAACGTCTGCGCGAAGCGCGCGCGCTCATCACGGCGCAAAGCCTTTCGGCGCCCGACGCCGCGCGCTGATCCGGTCGCTCGCTCGCCGTCTCGAGGGGGTACAATTCGTTAGTTCAGGAGCCGCCCGCCGATTTCGGCCGGCGGCTTTTCTTCGCCATGCATTCAAAGGTCGACGATTCCGAGCTCGCCCGCGACGTCGCGCTGCGCCGCACGTTCGCGATCATTTCGCACCCGGACGCGGGCAAGACGACGCTGACCGAGAAGCTCTTGCTGTACGGCGGCGCGATTCAGCTCGCCGGCACCGTCAAGTCGCGCAAGAGCGCGCGTCACGCGACGTCCGACTGGATGGAAGTCGAGAAGCAGCGCGGCATCTCGGTGACGAGTTCGGTGATGCAGTTCCCGTACGGCGGACACACGATCAACCTGCTCGACACGCCGGGCCACGAGGACTTCTCGGAGGACACGTACCGCGTGCTCACGGCCGTCGATGCTGCGGTGATGGTGATCGACGCGGCGAAGGGTGTGGAGGCGCGCACGATAAGGCTCCTCGAAGTCTGTCGACTTCGCGACACGCCGATCATCACGTTCGTCAACAAGATGGATCGCGAAGTGCGCGAGCCGCTCGATCTCCTGGCCGAGATCGAATCGGTGCTGAAGCTCGACTGCGCGCCGATCAGCTGGCCGGTCGGCATGGGCAAGGCGTTTCGCGGCGTCTACCACTTGTACAACGATCGCCTGTTGCGTTTCGCGCCGGGTGCCGAGCGCGTGAGCGCGGACACCGAGATGATCGAAGGACTCGACAATGCTCGTCTCGACGAGCTGTTCCCGCAGCAGATGCCGCAAGTCCGCCACGACGTCGATCTGTTGCGCAGCGCCAGTCCGCCGTTCGACGAAGCGCGCTTTCTCGCCGCGACGCAGACGCCGGTGTTCTTCGGCTCGGCGATCAACAACTTCGGTGTGCAGGAGATCCTGCAAGCGCTGACGATGTGGGCGCCGCCGCCGCAGGCGCGTGATGGTGGCATCCGCTCCGTCGAGCCGACGGAGGATGCATTCTCGGGTTTCGTGTTCAAGATCCAGGCGAACATGGATCCGCGGCACCGCGACCGTATCGCGTTCTTCCGCGTCTGCTCGGGACGCTATGTGCCCGGCATCAAGGTCCGGCATCTGCGCGCGAATCGCGAGATGAAGCTCGGGAACGCCTTGACGTTCATGGCAAACGAGCGCGTGATGAGCGCGGATGCCGTCGGCGGCGACATCATCGGCATCCACAACCACGGCCAGCTGCAGATCGGCGACACGTTGACCGAGGGCGAGCCGCTCGCGTTTCGCGGCATTCCCTACTTCGCGCCGGAGCTCTTTCGTATTGCGCGACCGCGTGACCCGTTCAAGGCGAAGCAGCTCGGCAAGGGCTTGACCGAGCTAGGCGAGGAAGGCGCGATCCAGGTGTTCGAGACGGTGTCCGGCAACACGCTGATGCTCGGCGCCGTCGGCCCGCTGCAGTTCGAGATCGTCGCGCATCGCCTCGCGACCGAGTACAAGGTCGACGCGGTCTACGAAAACGCGAACATCTCGACGGCGCGCTGGCTCGTCTTCCCCGACGAGACGACGCGGCGCAACTTCGAGCGCGAGCAGGCCGCAGGGCTTGCGACCGACGTCGACGGCAACCCGGTGTTCCTCGCGACGAACAAGTACAACCTGCAGGTGACGATGGAGCGCTGGCCGAAGGTCGCGTTCCACGCGACGCGCGAGCATCGTGAGGTGCTGGAGACGGCTTAGCGATCGTTCATCGAACGTCGCCCGAGCAACCTCCCGCTACCGACCCGAACCCGCCTCGTTCCCGCCGCCGCTCCCGCTGCCGCCAGCGCCGCCCGGGCCGCCACGGCCGGTGAACATGCCCGGTTCGTTCCCCGCTTCGCTGCGTCCGCCGCCGCTACCGCCCGGATAAGCCGGTCGCGCCGGGAACATGCCGGCCTCGTTGCCCGGCTCGCTGTAACCGCCTCGCGCGCGCCGACCTTCACGACCTTCTCCACCCCATCCCCAAGGCGAGGAATAGTACCCGTCGTAGTAGTAGCCACCAGGATAGTAATAGGCGCCCGGCTCGTAAGTGGCGCAGCCTCCGATCACCGTCGCGGACATCGCCGCTGCTAGCCATAAGACCTTCTTCATCGCCGCTCTCCTCGATCCTCGATAAGACTTGGATCGATCATTTGAGCATTCGTTTCGCCGCGTCGATCGACTGTCGTACGTCCGCATAGCCGGCCCACGGGTCGGTGCGCCGGCCTTCGAGCGTCGCCGGCACGTTGCCGATGTTGAAGCGGTCGCCGCGAACGTCGTCGTCGAGCGCTTCCCACGCGACCGGCATCGCGACCGGGAGTCCCGGCCTTGCGCGCAGCGAATAGGCCGCGACCGCTGTCGCGCCTTCGCCGTTGCGCAGATAGTCGACGTAGACGCGTCCCACGCGCTTCGCCTTGCTCACGGTGGCGGTGAAGAGCGTCGGGATCGTCGTCTCCAGGTGCTCGGCCAAGCGTCGCGCGAAGTCCTTTATGTCGTCGAAGCCATAGCGCCGCACGATCGGGACCACGAAGTGCAATCCCTTGCCGCCGGTCGTCTTCACGAACCATTTGAGCTCGAGGCGATCGAGCAGCGCGCGCGTAAGTTCCAGCGCTTCGCGAAACGTCCGCCACGGCAGCTCGGGATCGGGATCGAGGTCGAGCGTGATGCGGTCCGGCCGTTCGATGCGCGGATACGATGAAGCCCACCCGTGAAACTCGAATGTCCCGCCCTGCACCGACGCGATCAGCTCGCGCAGATCCCTCACGCGAACATGCGGTACGCCGTCACCCGTGTCGCGATCCTTGTCGGGATGCCGGCGAAAGTGACACGAGCCGAAATCGCCACCGGGGCAGCGGATCAGCGACAGCGGGCGCTCGGCAATCTCGGCGAGAAGGCAGGGCGCGACCGCCTCGTTGTAACGCACGACGTCCAACTTCGTGACGCCGTCCTCGTTGGGAATCGGTCGCGATGCGTTCGTGATCGCGACGCCCGCCACATCGACCGTCGCCTCGCGCGGCCGCCGAACTGCACGCGCTGTGCCCGACGCGACGGTCGTGCGCATGTCTACGCCCGCTTGCGCGCCGCCGTCTTCACCGCGCGTGCGCTCCGGGTCTTCGCCGTCACCCGTTTGGCTGTTCGCGCCGGCTTCGCGTCTTCGTCGTTCGCCGCCGACCCGGATCCCTTCGAACCTTTGCGGTCGAGGCTGCGCTTGAGGGCCGCCATCAGATCGATGACTTGCGCTCCGCCCTCTTCCTCCTCGGCCGGCGTCGTCAAAAGCTTCGTGCGCCCTTGCGTCGCCAGCGCCTCGATCCGCTTCATCAGGTCGTCGCGATACGTGTCGCGATACTGCGCCGGCTTCCATTCCTCGCTCATGTCGTCGACCAGTCGTTGGGCGAGGTCGACTTCACGGTCTTTCACGCCGGCGCTTTTAAGCGTCGGCAGATCGAATTCCTCTGCGTCGAGCACCTCGTCGGCATAACGCATCGTGATGAGCGCCAGCAGGTCGTTCTGCGGCAGCACGACGGCAAGGTGCTGCTTGTTGCGAATGACGACCTGCGCAATGCCGACCTTGCCCGTGTTTTTCAGCGTCTCGCGCAGCAGGGCGTACCCCTTCTCGCCACGCTTGCCCGGCACCAGTCGGTAAGGCTTCTCGAAGAATTGCGGCGCAATCGAGGCGGCGTCGACGAACGCGACGATCTCGACCGTCTGCGTCGCCTTCCGATTGGCCGCCTTGAAGTCCTCGTCCTTCAGGATCACGTAGTGGCCCTTCTCCCACTCGTAGCCCTTGACGATGTCCGACATCTCGACGGGCTTGCCGGTCGTCTTGTTCACGCGCTGATAGCCGACCGGCGCGTCGTCGCGCTTGTCGATCCAGTCGAAGTCGAGCGTGTTCTCCTTCGAGCCGGGATAGAGATCGACCGGGACGTGGACCAGCCCGAACGCGATCGCGCCTCTCCACACTACGCGCGCCATGCGACCTCCGCCGGGCGAACGGGCGGCGCGGCGGCCGCCCTTGCTCGTCCATCGATCGCAGGCGCGCGCGCCGTCAATGCGTCACCGGTCCCGCCATCTGCGCGGGCTCGTTGATCTGCATGCCGTCCTCGGACATGTCGCCCGACTGGTCCTCGTCCGGCGCTTCGCCCTTCAACTGCCGCTTGCGCGCGTCCATCAGCGCTCCGAGTTCGTCCAAGTCCAGATCGACGCGTTTCGCCGCCTTGAAGATCCGTCCCTCTTCCTCCTGAACGTGGTGCTTGACGTACTCGCTCAGGACCTTCACGCGCGCATCGGTCGTCTCCTCGTCGCTCTGGTCGCCGCTTTCGAGCTGCTCGATCAGCCACTTGACTGTCGCGTGCTCGACGTTCGCTTCGGGGATCAGGTCGACGTCCTTCGGCCGCTCCTCCTCGAACAGCGTCTTCAACGCCGGGTAGAGGAGCTCTTCCTCGACCTGCGCGTGCACGCGCAACTCCTCGATGATCACCTGACACAGCGCCTGCTTGCGCTCGTCACCTTCCTTCATCCTTTCGTACTGCTTGAACATCTTGTCGACGTTGTCGTGATCCGCCTTCAGGAGCGCCAGCGCGTTCATCTTCGTGCGCCGCGACGACGTCTTGCGCGCCGACGACTTGGCGCCGGGCCGCGATTCCGAGCGGGACGACGACTTGCGCGCGCTGCGGCTTTCGCCACCATCCACGCCGCGACGGCTGCGGCTGTCGGAACGCCCGCTGCTCCGGCTTTTGTTGCCCGTTTCCTTCTGGCCCGATTCGTTCGACTGCGCGCCGCGTGCCGACGCACCACCCCGTTCTGCCGACTTGCGGCTGCGGCTTCGGGCATCGGCGCTCTTCGCCCGAGCGTCGCTGCCGCGGCTTGCGGAGCGACGCGAGTCGGATTTGCCCCCCCGAGCCTTTGTTTCAGAGGTCTTGCTGGACGTCTTGCGACTGGAAGATTTGCGGCTGTCTTTGCTGGTTGCCATGCGGTGCCTCGATTGACGAATTGTCTGTGGGGGGCGTTCGGCGCGTTGACGCCGATCACCGGGTTGTCTGCACGCGCCGTGCCATCGATACCCACCCGCATGCTCAAGGGTGAGCGCAAACGCTTCGTCACGATCGCGCGCAACCCGTATCAGTAAGCATTGAACATTCCGCCGCTGCGTAGGACCCGAGCGGCGGCGCTTGGCTCGCTTGCGCGGCGACGCTGGCGGTGCACGAGCGTTCCACACGCGTCGGAGGCGGCAATAATTTCGCTCCCCGCGCGCAACATTGCCGGGAAGCCCGCCGCGGGCCGCGCCGGGATGGGCGCTATCATTGCGAGGAGCGCACGCCACGTCTGATGCTTTTCCTCATCAATCTCGACAGCGCCACCGAACGACGCGCGTCGATGCTGGCGCAACTCGATGATCTCGACCTGTCCGCCACACGCATCGGCGTCGATTTGCGAGGGCTCGGACCGGCACGGATCGACGCCGTCGTTGCGCAACGGTTCCCCGGCATCGCGTTCGATCACGACCATGTGTCGAGCGCCGAGATCGGCTGCTGGGCCTCGCACTTGACCGCTTGGACCGAGCTCGCGCGGCGACGGCGAACGGCCGCGTGCACCGTGCTCGAGGACGACCTGGCGCTCGACGCCGACCTGCCCGCTGCGATCGCCGAGCTCACGCGCCAACCGGTGAACGACCTGGTGTTCCTCGGAACGTCGTGCCGCAACGTTTCGACACGTCACCATCATCCTGCGGGCCGCTTCGAGCTGCACCGTCCGATCGGCACGATCTACAACACGTGGGGCTACGTCATCACGCGCGCCTGGGTCACGCGGTTCTTCGCAGCGCGTCCGTGGCGCATCGATCGCCCGATCGATCACTACACCGGGGGCCGGCGTGCCGGGAGCTTGAAGCCACGCGTTGCCGTCCTGCGCCCCCCCGTCGTCCGCGAGGACCCGGCGCTCGGCGTCGCGTCGCAGATCGAGCCGTACACGTTTCGTCTCGACCGCACCCGCATCGTCGAGTACGCGCGCCGCCGAATCCTCGCAAGTCGCGTCTCCGCTCTGTACTACCGCCTCTATCGGTTCCTCTGAGGAGGTGGCGGCGCGCTTGAACCGACGACGCGCCGTCGAGGTCACAAGGTGAGCTCAAGTCTTTCGCTGTGCCGCCTGCGTCCCCACATGCGGCGATAGCGAGATCCTCATGCCTCCGGTTACCGCCGCCCTGATCGCTGCCAACGTCGGCGCCTACCTGATCGCCGCCATCGCGCCGCGGCTCGCGATGCGCTTCGCCCTCTGGCCGCTCGGTGGGGAGTGGCTGTTGCTCTCTCAGGCCGGCGCCGGCTTCATGCCGTGGCAGATCGTCACCTACTCGTTTCTTCACGGCGGCCTGATGCACCTGCTGTTCAACATGTTCGGTCTCTACATGTTCGGCAGCGCGATCGAGCAGACGCTGGGCCGCAATCGCTACCTGATCTATTACTTCGGCTGCGTCGTCGCCGCGGCCATCACGCAGCTTGTCGTCCTCGGGCTTACGGGAACATTCGTCCCAACCGTCGGTGCTTCCGGCGGCGTCTTCGGCCTCGTGCTCGCGTTCGCGATGTTCTTCCCGCATCAGCGCATCATGCTTTTGATCCCACCGATCCCGATGTCGGCGCGGACGTTCGCCGTCGTCTACGCGGTGATCGAGCTCGCGCTCGGTGTCCTCGGCACGTCACAGGGCATCGCTCACTTCGCTCATCTCGGCGGCATGGCCGGCGGATGGATGCTCCTGCGCCATTGGGGCCTGCGCGCTCGAGCGCGCTAGGGAGACGACCCCAAGGTCGTCGGTCGCCCCCGCGGTCGCGCGAAAGCGACCCGATACAATCACGAGCTGACAAAGCTCCTAGGAAAAGGCGGTGAGCCATGGCCGATAACCCGCGGGAACCCGCGATGGACGCGAAGACGCTCTATCGCGAGGAGATTTACACCGACCGCAAGATGGGGACGCTCCGCGTGATGCAGCCGGTGCTGCCCGATGGCGCGCCCGATCCGGCGCGCGCGACGCTCTACCTCGGCGAAGCACAGCTGATGACGAACATGGGGCCGCTGCCGATCAGCTTCGACATCGAGGCCAAGTCGCTCGCCGATGCCGTCGCGAAGTACGGCGAGTCGGCGAAGGTCGGCGTCGAGCAGGCGCTGCGTGAACTCCAGGAAATGCGGCGCCAGGCGTCGTCGTCGCTGGTCATTCCGCCGGCCGGCGCCGCGAGTGCGCTGACCGGCGGCGGAGGATTGGGCGGACTGGGCGGCGGAGGGAAGATTCAGCTGCCTTAGATCGTAGTAGCGCCTAACCGACCGTCGTACCATCCGTCGTCACGCGTGTCGCTCGTTGTGTCGTGCCGTTGCCGGTGGTGTTTTAGTTGGCAAATGCGAGGGCGCCCCAAGGCGCACCGCGTGGGTATCCCGATGCAAAAGGTGCGCCGCCGACGTGCCGGCATCCACCGAACCCACGGGACGCCTTTGCATCGGATTGTCATAGCGTCGCAAGGTACGCCGCAATATCCGCCGCATCCTGGGCGCTGACGCCGAGATCCGGCATCGCGCCCTGCGGACGGATCAGCTGAGGCTCGCGAAGCCACCGGATCATCGTTTCGCGCGTGTTCGGCAGCACGCCTGCGATGATCGTGCGCGACCCGATGCCGGCCAGCGGCGGACCGACCGGCGCGCTCGAGCCGACGATGCCGGGAATCACATGACACGTGACGCACGCGTACTGATGGATCGCGGTGACGCCGCGTCGTGCATCGCCCGGTCGCGTCGCCGGAGGCGAGCGACGGACGTCGGCCGGCCCCGACGCGGTCGTGCGTTCGACGTGCTGCCGGTATTCGAACGGCGTCATGCCGGGCATCACGCGCAGCAGCGCGACGATCGACCACATCTCCTCGTTCGACAAGCGGTACGACCACGCCGGCATGCCTGACATCTTGATGCCCTCGCTGATCGCCCAGTAGAGCTCCGCCGGCTTCCAATGGCGCGCGGTGTGCACGAGATTCGCCGGCGACGGCGTCAGGCCGAGCGCGAACTCGGATGGCGCGATGCCGGGCGCGCCGTGGCAGATCGCGCAGTGCTCACTGTAGAGCCGCGTGCCGCGCGCGACCTTCGCCGGATCGTCGAGCGGCGGCGCCTCGATCGACCGCGCGCGCATGACGACCGAACGTCGCATGCCGATGTCGAGCAGCCAGTACGTCGATGCGAAATGCTGGTCGGTCGCCGAGACGTCGTAAGCGCCGTACCAGACTAACGCCGTGGGGACGCCCACCAGTATCGCGAGCGCTGCAGCGATCAACGCAGTCTTTTTCATCCGTCGGGAAGGGCCGCCCCGACCGACTGATCGCGCCCCCTCGGGGGGCAGCGAAGCCGATGGCAAATGAGGCGAGTGTGGGGGCCGTTCATCTGAGTTGGTAGAGGTAGGCGGCCATGTCGCGCGCGTGCGGCTCGGTGACCTGCAGGTCGGGCATCAGCGTGCGCGGGTTGACCGAATGCGGCTCGCGAATCCAGCGGATCATGTTGTCCGGTTGGTTCGGCAGGATGCCAGCGAGGTAGATCCGTTGCGCGATCCCCTCGAGCGGCGGCCCGACATTGCCCTGCGCGCCCGCCACGCCGGGAATCCGATGGCACGTCCCGCAACCGAATTGCCGCAATAGCAGGCGGCCGTTCTCGGCATCGCCTTGCACGCGCGGGATCGACACGTCGCGACACGCGGTCGCGATGACCGCCGCAACCAACAACGGCATCAGGATCGAAGCCCGATCCATCGATCGAACGCCCACAATCCGGCGACAAGCATCAGCGTGCCGGCCGGCACCCAGAGGATCAGGCCGCCGAGCTGCTGATCGGCGAGCTCAACACCCGCATACAACGATACGGGTGCGAGCGTGAGCAGTGCGCCGAGCAGTCCCATGTGGATCATCGTCGCCCCGATGCACAGAACAGCGCCGCCGCTCGCTACGTGGCGCAACAGAACCGACGAGAACAGCAGGGCGGCGACGAGGAATGATGCCTGCTTGACGACGTGCAGCGCGCCGCTCGCAACGCTTGCCTGATGAAGCGCCGGCACGTGCCACACCCACAATACGATCGCATAGATCAGCGTAACTGCGACCGGCGTTGGCAGCGGAAGATCAAGGGATCGCGATGGACCGGCGTCGCGCCGCGGCGCGCCGATGACGAGCAACGGTGCCGCGACCAGCATGACGAGCTCGTGCTGGACCATCATCAGCCAGAAACGGTCATGAAACGGTCCGGCCAGCGCAACGGCAAGCGTCGCAGTCCCGGCTGCGAGCGCGGCTACGCGCCGCTTCGTCGTCATCCGCACGACCGCACCGCGAGCGCCGCCGCGGCCTCGAGAATCATCGACGGAACCGCGATGGCCGCAACGCTCGCTGCAAGCCACGACTCGAACGCGTCCCGCTGCCGATACCAGCGCCACGCAAGAATCCCCGTCGGAGTGACGAACAACAGCGTCGTGATGACGACGATCCACGGGACGGCGGCGCCGGCCTGGCGCGTACAGGCGATCGCCGTCAAACCGTAAATCGACGTGAAATGCGCGGCCCACAGGATCGCGCCGGCGCTGATGCGAAGCGTTTGCGTCGCGAACATCACCCGACCAGTCGCGGGAATCCGTGCGTCAACAGCAGGCCCACGAGCGTCTGGGCGACAACGTAATGCCAGAAGATGCGCACGTTGTCGAAGACGTTGCGCCGCACGCGGTCGATCAGGCCGAACGCCGCACGGGCGATCGCGAACCCACCCATCACGAGAAGGACGACCGCGTAGAAAGCGCCCAAGCCCACGATCGTCCACAAGAGCGCGCCGTAACCGGATCGCGACGGTGGCCACGCCCAGTGATTGAAGACCTCGACGCCGACGCCGGCGACGAACAATGCGCACGCGATGGCGATCCCCGGGATGGGGCTATGTCGCAGCGCGAGCCGTCGATTCGCCGAACCGATCGCTGCACTGCTGCTCGCAACGAGGAGGACTGCAATCATTCCCTGCACGGGCGCCGGCATCGTTTCGGCGGGCGGCCAGCCGACCGGGCGCACGACCCACAGATACAGATAAGAAAACACCGCGGACGCGTAGAGCGAGCCGGCGACGATCATCAACACGACCATCGCCCACCAAGACGGTGACAGCGATCCACTCACGTAAGCCGGCACGGCGATGCCGCCGCCGATCGCAATCGGTTCCGGCAGCGTCGACGGATCGAGATGCCAGGCCCAGTGCAGCAACGCGTAGATCGCGACGATTCCGCATAGCGCCGAGACGAAGTGCAGCTTGACGGTGAGGAGCATGAAGAACGCGGCGGTGAACAGTGCCGCGAGAAACGGCGCCCAACCGGGCATCGGCATTCGCAACAGCGCCTGGGGTCGTCCGTCGAGCGGATGCGTGACGAGCGTCTCCCGGCGGCCGGTCGCCGCGTTCGGCAGGTAATACGCGCCGTCCTCCACGTCGCGCGCGAGGCTCGGTTGATCCCATAACGGATAGCGCCCGGTGACGATCGGAATGCTGCGGTTCGAGTAGTTGCCGTTCGGCAGCCACTCGAGCGTCCCCGCGTTCCACACGTTGCCCGCGCTGTCCTCAGACGCGAAACGATAGCGGCGCACGAAATCGATCAGGAACAGCGCGACCGCCGCCGCGATCAGAAAGGCACCGACGGTGGACACGGCGTTCAGCACACCCCATCCCGAGGCCTCGGCATACGTGTAGACGCGTCGCGGCATGCCGGCAAGCCCGGTGATATGCATCGGGAAGAACGCAACGTTCACGCCGACGAACAACAGGCCGAACACCCAGCGGCCGACACGCTCCGAAAGCGGATTGCGGCTCGCGTACGGCATCCAGTAGTAGATCGCTGCGAACAGCGGGAACACCATGCCGCCCACCAGCACGTAATGCAGGTGCGCGACGACGAAATAAGTATCGTGCGCCTGCCAGTCGAACGGCACGATCGCGACCATGACGCCGGTCAGCCCGCCGAGCACGAACACGAACAGGAAGCCGAGCACGAACAGCGTCGGCGTATCGAGCCGCGCTTTGCCGCTTGCCAACGTCGCGATCCACGCGAACACCTGGATGCCCGTCGGAATCGCGACCGCCATGCTGGCCGCCTCGAAGAACGACAGCGACACGTCCGGAATGCCGGTCGCGAACATGTGGTGCACCCAGAGCCCGAAGCTCAGGAATGCCGTCGCGACGAGCGCAAGGATCACGAGGCGTTCCGCGACGAGCGGCGCACGCACCATCGTCGGGATGATCATCGACACCATGCCGGCTGCCGGCAGAAAGATGATGTACACCTCGGGATGGCCGAAGAACCAGAACAGGTGCTGCCAGAGCAGCGCGTCACCGCCGCTGTCAGCCGAAAAGAACGGCCAGCCGAACGCGCGCTCGAGCTCGAGCATCAGCGTCGCGAGGATCACCGCGGGAAACGCGAGCACGACCATGATCGCGAAGATCAGCATCGCCCACGCGAAGATCGGCATGCGCGCGAGCGTCATGCCCGGCGCGCGCGTGCGCAGGACGCCGACGATGATCTCGATCGCGCCGGCGATCGCCGAGATCTCGATGAAGCCAATGCCGAGGAGCCAGAAGTCCTGATTGATGCCGGGCGAGTACGTCGCCGTCGTCAGCGGCGGGTTCATGAACCAGCCGCCGTCGGGCGCGAGACCGAAGAACAGCGACACGAGGAACGTCGTACCGCCGATCGCGTACGCCCAGTACGCGTACGCCGACAGCCGCGGGAACGGCATGTCCCGCGCGCCGAGCATGTTGGGTAGAAGCAGGATGCCCATCGCCTCGACGACCGGCACCGCGAACAGGAACATCATTACCGTGCCGTGCATCGTGAACAACTGGTTGTAGAGCGACGGCCCCATCAGCGTGTTGTCGGGCACGGCGAGCTGCGCGCGCATCAACAGCGCGAGAATGCCGGCGAAGACGAAGAACGCAAACGCGGTCGCGACGTAGAGCGCGCCGATGACGTTGTTGTTGTACTCGGTGAGCATGCGAATCCCCCGGGGGATCGCCCAGATGCGCTCGAGCTTGGCAACTTCCTCGGGAGGCCGCGGAACGGGATTCGGCAGGGCCTGCGACGCCACGTTTGCGCCCTAGCGAAGTTGCGCCAGGTAGCCTGCGAGCGCGTCGAGCTCGGCGGGCGGCAGATGCGCGAACGCCGGCATCAGGTTCTGCGGCTTGATGTCCTGTCCGACGGCAATCCAGCGTCGCAACGACCGCGGATCGTTCGGCAGGATGCCGGCCGCAAGCGAAATCCGGCTGCCGACGTGCGTCAGGTCGGGACCGAGGCGACCGATCGCATCGGTTCCGCGGATCGTATGGCAGACGGCGCAATTCGACGTGAACGTCGCGTTCGTCGCCGTGGCCGCGCTTCGCTGGACGTTGCGCCATTGCTCGAAGTCGGCAGTGGGAACGGTCAGCACATACAACGCCATCTGCGCATGCGGGCCGCCGCAATACTCGGCGCACTGGCCGCGAAACGTGCCGGCAGCCGTCGGCGTGAACGTCAGCCGATTGACGCGGCCGGGGATCATGTCGAGCTTGCCTGCGAGGCTGGGCACCCAGAAGCTGTGCAGCACGTCGGCCGACGAAAGCGAAAGCTCGACGCGCTGGCCGACCGGCAACCGAATCTCATTGGCGGTCTCGAAGTCGAACGCGCCGTTGCCGTCCCGATAGCGCACGCGCCACCACCACTGCTCGCCGACGACGTCGATGCGAAGCGCCACCGGCTTGTTGTGCGCGTCGACGTTGCGCATCGCCATCGACAACGCAAGGAGCGCGGTCAACACGATCGCCGGAAACACGATGCCGCCCCAGACGACGATCCGGTCGCGCGCAAGCCACGCCGGCCGGCGGCCAATCGCGAGTGCGGCGAGCACCATCACGCCGATGAAGACGACGAGCGCCATCAGCGTGAGCGCGAACGCAAGCCCGACGACCGCAGCCGCTTCGAAACTCTGCGGATTGAAGACCGACTGCATGACGGGAACGAAAAGCGTCAGTGTGGTGACTTGCGGGCGCGCCGTCCATCGGAAGCGTGCGCACGACGGCCGCTTCGCCGACGCGCCGCGTGCTGCGGCAGGGCGACCGCAAAATGCGCCGCCATGAAATCGACGAAGGCACGGACCTTTGCTGAGAGGTGACGTCGGCTCGGGTAAACGGCGTAGATAGGAATTGCGGCGGGCCGGTATGCCGACAGCAATTCGACAAGGCGGCCGCTCGCGAGCTCGTCGTCGACGATGAAGTCCGGCTCCAGCGCGATGCCGACGCTGGCCGCGGCGAGCACGGCCAGGAAGCGGCCGCTGTTCGCACTCAACGGCCCGGTGATACGCACGGTTTTCTCGGCCCCAGTCGCATCGCGAAACCGCCATTGGCCGCGATGTGGAGCATAGGCGTAGCTCAGGCAACGATGGCGTGCGAGGTCGGCCGGCCGCTCCGGCGTGCCGTGAAGCTCCAGATAATCGGGCGACGCGCAACAGACGAGCTGCGCCTCGCCGATCCGCCGCGCGATCAGCGCTTGGGACGGTCCCTCTCCGATGCGGATGCCGATGTCGAAACCTTCGTCGACCAGGTCGACCATGCGGTCGGAGAGCTCGACGTCGAATTTGAGGTCACGGTAGGGCGCGGCGAACGCAGCAATCGCCGGCGCGACATGGCGCTCGCCGAACGTGATGCCGCACGTGACCTTGAGCGTCCCTCGCGGCGTAACCGCGCTGGCCGTCACCGCGGCTTCCGCTTCCTCGAGATCGGCCAGAAGCTGCACCGCTCGTTCGTGAAATCCGGCGCCGCTCTCGGTCAAGGAAAGCGTGCGCGTCGTGCGGTTCAACAATCGCACGTCCAGATGCGCTTCGAGATCAGCGACATGGCGGGAGGCCGCCGATGCCGACATGTCGAGACGCTGCGCGGCGCGCGTGAAGCTGCCGAGCTCGACGACGCGGGTGAAGACGGTCAGCGCAAGGAGCTTGTCCGTGGGGGGATTATCCCGAAAATTGCAATAATCTATGCCATTGTGCTGTCTTTATCCTGCGTCCGTCAAGCGCTACGATCGACTTGCAGCAACCTTCCCACATTGGAGCGCTCATGAAACTCTATTTCTCTCCCGGCGCATGCTCATTGGCGCCCCATATCGTGCTGCACGAGCTGGGCCTTCCGTTCACGGCAGTGAAGGTCGACCTGAAGTCGCACAAGCTCGACAACGGCGCCGACTACTACACGGTCCATCCGAAAGGCTATGTGCCCGTGCTCGAGCTCGACGACGGGACGCGGCTCAGCGAAGCATCCGTCATCCTGCAGTACCTGGCCGACCGCAAGCCCGGGACGCTCGCACCGGCGTTCGGCGATCTTGACCGCTATCGCCACATGGAGTGGCTCAACTTCATCGCGACCGAGCTGCACAAAGGGTTCAGCCCGCTGTGGAACGCTGACTATCCGCAGGACGCGCGCAGGATGACCCTCGAGAAGCTCGGCAAGCGGCTCGGTTATGTCGAAGAGACGCTCGCCAAACGCGAATTCATCGCCGACGATCGTTTCACGGTGGCCGACGCCTATCTGACGACGATCCTTTCGTGGGCGAAGTTCCTCAAGATCGACCTGTCGCCGTGGCCCGCGATCACGCAGTATCTCGATCGCATGGCGAAGCGTCCGTCGGTCGTTGAGGCACGGCGCATGGAGTCAGCAGAGAAGACAAGGACCCAGGAGTAGCTAAGCGACGCGACGCTGCGCTACGCGTCGCCTCTTTATGTCGGAGGATCCGATGACCCGTTTGCCGGTACTGTTTGTTTCCCACGGCTCGCCGATGACGGCGCTCGAGCCGGGCGATGCCGGCGCAGCATGGACGCGACTCGGGCGCGACGCTGCGGCGCCGCGTGCCGTGCTCATTGTGTCGGCGCACTGGGAGACCGAGCTGCCGATGCTCACCGGCAGCGCGAAGCCGTCGACGGTCCACGACTTCGGCGGCTTCCCCGACGCTCTGTACAAGTTGCGCTACGCCGCGCCCGGCGAGCCGAGCGTCGCGGCCGAAGCGGTCGCGTTGCTCAAGGAGGCGGGCATCACCGCCGGCATCGACGGCTGTCGCGGTCTCGACCATGGCGCCTGGGTGCCGCTGATGCACATGTTCCCCGACGCGAACGTGCCGGTCGTCGCGATGTCGGTGCAACCCGCGCGCGGCGCGGCCCACCATATCGCGCTGGGTCGCGCGATCGCGCCGCTGTCCGACCGCGGCGTCCTGATCGTCGGCTCCGGCCATGCGACGCATAATCTCCGCGACTGGATGACGCATGCGGGCCGCGGCGAACCGATTCCCTACGTCGCCGAGTTCAGCGACTGGCTCGCGGCAACGCTCGAGCAAGGCGACGATCGCGCACTATCCGAGTGGAAGACGCAAGGACCGCAAGCGTCGCGCGCGCACCCGAGCGACGAGCACTTCCTGCCTCTGCTCGTCGCGTACGGAGCGGCCGGCGAGCATCCACGCGTGGATCGCGTGCACCGCTCGATCGTCGCCGGCGCGTTGGCGATGGACGCTTATCGGATGGTGCGCGTGGCCTAGGTGCGGTGAAGGGACAGCACCGAAGGTCATCGTCCGACAACAGCGCAACATCGCATTCGCGTTCTTCCAACACGTGCCGGTTTGATCCGTCGTGGCGTTGCAAGCGGCTGATTCGACGGCCAGCGGTCTGGCACGCGCCCTGCAAGTCCCAAACGCGTCGCGCGATGTAGCGCGCGCTATCGAAGGAGGCGCAAACGTCATGAACTGGGATCGCGTTGAAGGCAACTGGAAGCAGCTCCAGGGCAAGGTCAAGGAGCAGTGGGCCGACCTGACCGACGATGACCTCGATCGCGCGGCGGGACGGAAGGATCAGCTCGCCGGACGGATCCAGGAACGCTACGGCATCACCAAGGACAAGGCGGAAGAGCAGGTCAACCGCTGGGCCGACGAGTTCGACGAGAGCTATCTGAAGTCGACGGAACCACGGCGCACGACGATGTAGGCGTTACGAGCGGCGGAGAAAGTTCCGCGCGCGCGGCGAAGGCGAACCTGGGGTTCGCCTTTTTTGTTTCGCATCGTGTGGGACATCAACGACGCTTCTTAGCATCGCGTGTCCGATCGTCTCGCGTTGGGCGATGCATTAAGCTTGCGACCGTGGACCGCACGCTTGATCAAAGGCGATGAGCGCGAATGCCGACTGGCTTCCGTGGCTGATCCTCGGCGCCGTTGCGCTGTTCGTCATCGGCATCGTGCTGCGCATGGTGCTCGCGGCGCGATTCCCGAAGAACTATCACGAATGGGCGCGCGAGAAACGCGAAACGTTTGCAGCGCGAAACGCGGAGTTCGATCGCGACAACAAAAATAGCGAAAAGTAGGGCCACGCTCACGACGCCGGGCGGCGTAGGACATACGTCCACAGTACGAAGCGCTCGATCCCGACTGCGACGCCCCGGACATCTGCATATCGTCGATCCATGCGGTACGCGCGGCGGGTCCATCCGAGAGTCCAGGGACTCACGGCACACCCCCTCGGTGCTTTGAATACTCCGGCTGTCGAAGGAACATCCGCCGCGTGGCCGCTCCCCTTGCCTAAGACGACTTTGATGAAGACTGTCACACGACCGATAGCGATTGTCGTTCTCGCTTCAGCGTCGTTGCTTGCGGCGTGCGCGCCGGAGCCCTATCGCGTATACGACCATCGCATTGCGCCCATGGCGGCTCAGCCGGCCGAGTACGGGGTCGTCGAGAGCATCGAGTGGTACCGCCAGGGCGCCGATCGCCCCACGGGGCTGGGCGCGATCGCTGGCGGCATTGCGGGCGGCATCCTCGGTCATCAGATCGGTAGCGGCAGCGGCAACACGGCTGCGACGATCGCCGGTGCGCTGGGCGGTGCCTATGTCGGAAACCGGATCGAGCGCGCGAAGGATGGTGACCGCTACCGCGTCATCGTGCGCCTTGAAAACGGCGCGCGTCTCACCGTCGGCGAAGTGGGTGAAGGTGCGCTGCAAGTCGGCGACCGCGTTCGCATCGTCGGCAATCGTGTCTACCGGAGCTAGGATGAAACGCCCCCCACGCTTCGCTTCGCTCGCTGCCCCCGAGGGGGCGCCGTCAGTGCTTGGGGCGGCCCGGCGCACTGACATGCAACGTTATGCGGACCGTCGTGCACCTGCGTTGAGCTGGTTCGAATTCGGTCTTGCGCTCTTTGCATCGGCAGTGCCGGTCGGCATCGTCGTCATGCTCATTGCGCCGGTTTCGTTCTTCCACGCTCTGGGCGCATTGATTCTAGGCGCTGCGCTGATCGGGCTCTGGGTGTCGGCGCTGGGCCTGCGGCTCGAGTATCCCGATCGCTGGTCTGCGCTCAAACGCCGCTTCGGCTTGATGCCCGCGCCGGCTCGTATCTACGAGCACTGATCGACGAGTCTCCCGCAAAACGCCGCCGGTCCCGGCGGCGTTTGCTTTTCAGCGGACGCCTTGGCGCATCGACGGCTCGACACGGACGTCGGCCTTAACCGAGTTCGCGATGAAGCACGCATCGTGCGAGCGCTCGTGTAACGAAGCGTGCTCACGCTCGTCCGGCGTGCGGCCGACGAATACCACCTCCGGTCGCAGCACGACTTCGGTCATCGCCATCCGGCCTTCCGCGTCGCTGCCCATCACGCCCAAAGCTTCGTCGCGATAGCCGTCGACGACATAGCCGCGCTTCGCCGCAAACGCGAGGAAGAACAGCATGTGGCAGCTCGACAGAGCCGCCACGAAGGCTTCCTCCGGATCGACGGCCGTCGGGTCGGAGTGCGGCACGGGAACGACGGACGGCGAGGACGAGGCGCGGACGACCGCGCCGCCGTCGAAGCGCCACTCGTGCGCGCGCGAGTAGGTGTTGTCGACGAACGCCGCGTCGGCGCGCTTCCATTCGATCGTTGCGACGTAACGGCTCATGGATTCGGCGCCAGCCGGCTCAGGTAGCCTCGAACGTCGGCATCAGCGATCAGCGAAGCGAAGGTTTCGAACTGGCGCAGCCGACCGGCACGCACGAAAACGAACGCTTCGCACGCCTCGCGGACGATGTCGAGGTGAAACGGCTCGTTCGGGTGCACGCAGAGGAACACGATGTGGCCCTCGTCGCGAAGTTTGCGGAAGAACGAGAGCATGAACCCGACGTACCCGTCCTGCAATGCGAATTGCGGCTCGTCGAAAAGATGCACGAGCGGACGTGTTCGTCCCGCTGGGTCGAGCATGAACGATGGCAGGCGCTTGCGGTATTTTCGCACCTGGTAGCTCTGGTGATAGTGGATCGCGAGCCGGTCGCGCTCGCCATAGCGTACGCGATGCACGTCGCGGCCGTCGATCAGCACGCGTCCCGCTGTCGGCTGGTTGCTGCCCGTGAGCAGCTCGAACAACGTCGTCTTGCCCGATCCGTTCGGGCCCATTACGCCGATCGTTCGCGGCTTGTCGACCGAGAAGTCGGCGGTCAGCGTGAACGTCGGCGCGCGTGACCAGCTCCGTGCGAAATAACGCTTCTCCAGACGTTCGACCGAGAGCATCGCCGCAGTCAATTGAGCCCGAGCCATTGCCGGCGCATGGTCGCGTCATCACGCAACGCGGCCGCAGGGGCGCTTTTCACTATGCGGCCAAGCTGCATCACATAGACGCGATCGGCGATTTCGAGGACGCTCCGCATGTTCTGATCGACGACGAGGGATGCGACGCCAGCGGCCTTGAGCTTGACGATCGTGGCCAGCACGTCCTGCGCCACTTTCGGCGCCAGTCCCTGCGACGGCTCGTCGAACAAGACCAGACCGGGCGCGCCGACGAGCGCTCGCGAGATCGACACCATCTGCAGCTCGCCGCCGGACAGGTTCTCGCATTCCCGCGGCAGCAGATGCGGGAGCGCCGGGAACACTTCACAGCATTCGTCGATCGAATAGCTCCGAAAGCGCGTCCGCTTGCGCGCGATCTTGAGGTTGCGCTCCGCAGTGAGCGACGGGAACACGCGACGATCATCGGGAACCCAGCCGACACCCATGCGAGCGATGCGGTGAGTCGGCAAGCCGGTGATCGGCTGGCCGTCGAAGCTGACGCGCCCGTCTCGCGGCGGGGTGAGCCCGAGCACTGCACGGATCGTCGTCGTCTTGCCGGCGCCGTTCGGTCCGAGCAGCGCGACGATCTCGCCCTCCGCGACGTCGAGCGACACGCCGAACAACACTTGCGTTTCGCCGTAATACGCGTCGATGGCGTCGATGGCGAGCATTACGCGGCGGCGAGCGCCGACCTTTGCACCCAGGCGTTGTTCCGCAGGTCGGACGGCGTTCCGGCCGCGATCACCTGCCCCCAATGGATGACGTGGATGCGGTCCGCCAAGCGGAAGAGGAAATGCATGTCGTGCTCGATGACGACGATTGTGTAGCGGCGCTTGAGCTCTTCGACGAGGTCAGCGAGCCGTGCCGTGCCTTCGGTTCCGAGGCCGGACGTGGGCTCGTCCAGGAACACGATGCGCGGATTCGCTGCGAGCGCGAGCGCGATCTCGAGCGCGCGCCGTTCGCCATACGACAGGTCACGGGCGCGCGTGCGTTCGCGCCCCGTGAGTCCGACGCTCTCGAGGAGGGTGACCGCCTGGTCCTGTGCTTCGCTGTCCCCCGCGAGATCGCGCCATCCGTCATGCCCGCGCGATCGAACGCGTGGGAGCGCGATGATGACGTTATCCGCCGCCGATTCCTGATCGAACAGGCTGATCGCCTGAAACGAGCGCGCGACGCCGAGCCGCGTGATCGCGTGCGGCGGCAGGCCGGTGATGTCTCGTCCATTCATCAGCACGCGGCCGCGATCGGGCGCGAACATGCCGGTCAGCACGTTGAAACAGGTCGTCTTGCCCGCGCCATTCGGTCCCATGATGCCCGTCGTCGTGCCTTCGTCGAACGCGAGCGACACGTCCTCGAGCACGATGCGGTCGCCGAAGCGTTTGTGCAGGTTGCGGGCTTCGAACAGCGGCATCGTCGTCAACTTTCGCCGTGACGCAGCCGCTGGGGTACGCGCAGGCGTTCGAGCATCGACTTGCCGATGCCGGCGAGTCCTTCCGGCTTCCAGAGCACGATGGCGATGAACGCGAGGCCGTACCAGAGGAGCCAAGTCTCCGTGTACGCGCCGAGCAGGTCGCGCGCGAGAATGAAGAACGCAGCGCCGATGATCGGTCCCCAGAAGCTCGCGAGACCACCGCCGATCAGCACCATCATCACGACGAATCCGGACTGGTGCAGGCTCATCACATTCGGATACGCCGACTGCTGCGCCATCGCGAACAACGATCCGGCTAGGCCGGCGATCGCGGTCGACATCACGAACACGGCGAACTTGAACGCCCAGACGCGATAGCCGATGAACCGCGCGCGCATCTCGTTCTGCCGGATGGCGGCGAGCACGCGCCCCGCAGGCGCATGCACGAACCGCCAGCAGCCGAGCACGACGATGACGAGCGCGGCCAACGTGAACAGCAGCAAGGCTTCGTTGCTTGTGATCGACAGTTGCACGAACCCGAGATCGACAGGCGGGCGCTTGAGATTGAGCAGGCCGTCTTCGCCGCCGGTGACCGAGTGCCACTTGATCGCGATGAACCACGCGAGCTGGCCGAACGCGATCGTCAAGAGCGCGTAGTAGATGCCGCGACGGTGCGAAATGAACGCGGCGACCAGCGCACCAGCGAGCGCGGCCGCCGCGATGCCGCAGGCGAGATCGAGCCACAGGTTGACGGCGACGTGCTTCTGCGCGAGCCCGAATGCGTACGCGCCGATGCCGAAGAATGCGCCGTGCCCGAACGATGGCAGGCCCGAGGTTCCGAGCAACAGGTTGTAGCCCTGCGCGTAGAGCATGAAGATCGCGATCTCCACGGCGAGGTAGGGGTACAGACCGACGATCGGGAGCCACCACGGCGCGCTCCCGATGACGACGACGAGCAGCGCGAGCGGTCGCGGAAATCGTGTCGCCACGGGCGGCGACGACCCTTTCGGCAGCGTCGAGCGAGCGGACAAGCTGACGGGGAAATCCATGGCAGGTTTGCTGTTCCGGCGCCCAACAGTAGAATAAACATTCCAGAAACACAAGGGCGACGCGCTTGATGAGCGGGCTGACGCACTACGAAGGGCTCGCGCACGCGATCACCGACGCCTATCCGACGCTACCCAACCGGCTGCAGCGGATCGCTCGCTTCGCGCTCGATCATCCGGACCAGATGGCGCTCTTGACGGTCGCCGAGATCGCCAAAGCGGCGAGCGTGCCGCCGTCTGCCGTCATCCGCTTCGCGAATGCGCTCGGGTTTCAAGGGTTCCTCGCGCTGCAGCGCGTCTACCGCGAGCGGCTCGTCGCTCGAAGCGCGAGCTACCGGGAGCGCATCGCGACGCTGCGCAAGCGGGGCGGCGGCAGCAACGGCGTCCTGCCGCAGCTCGCCGACAGCGCGATCGACGAACTAGAGCAGCTCCGCGAGCATGTCGATCCGACGTTGTTCAAACGTGCAGCGCAGGCAATCGCAGCCGCATCGCGTGTTCACGTCGTCGCCCAGCGTCGCGCATTTCCCGTCGCCGCGTATCTCGCTTACGGCCTGTCGCAGCTCGAAGTTCCCGCGTTCCTCCTCGACAGCGTCGGTGGCATGCTTCGCCAGCAGGCGTCGCTGCTGCGCGGCGGCGACTTGTTGATCGCGGCATCGTTTCGGAACTATTCGGCAGAAGTCGTCGAAGCGGCCGAGATCTGCCACGCGAATCGGGTTCCGGTGATAGCGCTGACCGACCATGCGATCAGCCCGCTCGCTAAGTCGGCGTCGCTGCGCTTCGACCTTGGCGACAACCTGGCGCTGCCGTTCCGATCGCTGGTCGGACCGATGTGCGCCGCGCAAGCGCTGGTGATCGCCGTCGGCTACGCGCTGGGTGACGCGCCGCAACGGGGCGGGCGGCGCAAACCGCGTGCTTGACACCGGCGCCCGGTGGAATGATTATTCTAAAGCTCCCCTTCTCCGGCCCCCGGCATGACGGTCGGCCCCTTTGCGAGAACAACGATCGATTATCGGAGGAACCATGAACGAGCAACAGTCTGAAAGCGGCACGTTGGAGTCACGCAAAGGCGAGAACCGCCGTCGCACTTTGCTCACCGCGCTGGCTGCGGGGGGCGCCGTCACGTTCTTTGGCCCGTGGAAAGTGCACCACGCGTGGGCGCAGAGCGCGCAGCGAAAGCCGTTGGTCATCGGCCTCACGATGGACGCGTCGGGACAATACGGCGCCTCCGGCGGCGAAGAGCGGCTCGGCGCGATGATGGCGATCAAGGAGTTCAACGACAAGGGCGGCGTGCTCGGCCGACGGATCGAAGCGATCCACATGGACACCGAGACGACGCCCGCGACCGGCTCGCGTGTCGCGGAACGGATGATCACGCGCAACGAGGCAGCGTTCCTCATCGGCGGCGTCCACTCCGGCGTCGCCAACGCAATCTCGCAGGTCGCGCAGAAATACGGTTGCGTCTACTTCAACACCAACTCGAGCTCGCCGACCGAGTCGGGCAAGGACTGTCATCGCGTGAAGTTCGTATGGGACGGCAACGGCACCAACTTCGCTCACGCCATCGTCAAGAACGCGATCAAGGCGAGCGGTCGCAACTGGGTGCTTCTGACCAACGATTACGTCTGGGGTCACACCACGTCGAAGGCGACGCGCACGCTCGCAGAGGGCAACGGTGCGAAGATCGTCGACGAGCTGATGATTCCGCAGAACACGCGCGACTTCTCCTCGTATCTGCTAAAGCTGCAGCAGTTGAAGCCCGAGGTCGTCGCGACCGCCGTCGGCGGCGACGACATCAAGGCGCTCCGCCAGCAGGTCGTTCAGCTCGGCTTGCACAAGCGAATGGCGTGGCTCAACAACCAGCAGGACTGGCCCGACGTCTACGGCTTGGGACCCGAGCAGATCTTCGGCGTGTTCGGGACGACGTGGTATTACCGGCTCGACCTTCCGGGCATCAAGGAGTTCGTCGCCGCATACCAGAAGCAATACCCCGGCATGGCGATCCGCGTTCCGGGCAACGTGTACCTGAACGGCTACCTGGCGACGCGCGAGCTCCTGCGCTGCGTCGAAGAGGCCGGCTCGACGAACAACATCGCGGTCATCAAGAAACTCGAGGGTCGCAAGATGGCGGCGCGAGATCGCATGCAGCACCACGACGCGTGGATCGACCCGAACACGCACCAGTGCCAGCAAACGATCTACATGGCCGCGTACAACGAGCAGCCGGCGGAGAAGGACGACATCTTCCGGATACTCGCGCAGGTCGATCCGAAGGATGTCGTTGACGGCGATGCGCCGAAGGCGTGCGTGCTGGAGACCTATGCGGCGACGCCGACATATGAACAGTAGCCGCGCTCGACCGCGGCTATAGCGAGGTGTCGAGCGGTGCGCGGCACCTCGCCTTCCGCCCATGACGGCCCTACTTCCCCATGTGCTGAACGGCTTGTCGCTGGGCCTTCTCTTCGCGCTCATCGCGCTCGGTTTCATGCTCGTCATCGGTCTGATGGAGACGATCAACCTTGCGCACGGCTCGTTCTTCGCGCTGGGCATGTACATGGCGCTGCTCGTCGTCACGCCGCCCTCCGGCATCGAGGCGCTGCCGCTCGACGTCTGGAAGACGATGCCGCTTTGGGCTCGATACACGCTCGCCTTGGCGATCGCGCCGCTTGCCGTGGGGCTCGCCGGCATGCTGCTCGAGCTCGCATTGCGGCGCACGTACGGCAAGGATCCGCTTTACGGCCTGCTGCTGACGTTCGGAGCGGCGCTTGTCATCGAAGAGAGCATTCGGGCGGTGTTCGGCTCGACGGAGAAGCAGCTTGCGCTGCCCGAAGCGATCAGCGGCGCCGTCATGATCGGCGATTTCATCTATTCGAAGTACCGGCTCTTCGCCTGCGCCTTTGCGGCCGTTGCGATCGTGTTGCTCTGGCTCTTCCTCGAGAAGACGCCGTTCGGCGCAGTGATCAAGGCAGGTGCGCACGACAGCGAGATGGTGCGGGCGCTCGGACTCGACCTTGCGAAATTGCGCCTCTTCGTCTTCGCGCTGGGCGTGGCGCTTGCAGCGCTTGCCGGCGTCGTCATGTCGCCGATCTGGGGCATGCGGCCGCACGTCGGCGTCGATGCCGTCGTGCCCGCGTTCCTCATCATCGTGTTGGGCGGCGTGGGCAGTTTCTGGGGCGCGGTGATCGCGGCGCTCCTCGTTGGCCTGATCGTCGGACTGGCCGGCGCCTACGCTTCCGAATGGTCGTTGCTGTCGATGTACCTGCTGTTCATCGCCGTCGTGACATTCCGCGCGCGCGGACTCGCCGGCAAGAAGAGCGCGCTCGAAGCGTAAGCGGCCGAGACGCTTGAATCGCTTTTTCGAACTCGAAGGACGCAGCGCGTTCGTCGCCGGCGCCTACGGCGACCTCGGTGCGGCCATCGCACGCGCTTTAGTCTCAGCGGGCGTGCGCGTCGCCATCGCCGGCCGCGATGCGCAAAAGCTCGCCGCGCTCGAACACGCGCTGGGCGGCAACTCGCATCCGGTCGGCATGGACGCGAGCGACGTCGATTCGATCCGCGACGCCGTCGCCGACGCTGCATCGAAACTCGGGACGATCGATTTCCTCGTGAACTGCGTCGGCATCTTCGAGGAGGAGCGGCTGCTCGAGGCGACCCCCGCGAGCTTCGATCGCGTCACGACGGTCAACTATCGCGCGGCGATGTTTCTCTCGCAAGCCGTTGCACGCGTGCAGGTCGACCGGGGCACGCGAGGGCGGCAGGTCCATCTGCTGTCGGTGCGTTCACAGCTCGGCATGCCGGGCCGGGGTTACTCGTCGTACTGCGGCAGCAAGGGCGGTCTCGCGATGCTCGTGCGCCAGCACGCGGTCGAGCTTGCGCCGCATGGCATCACGGTGAACGGCGTCGCGCCGACCGTCGTGCGGACGGTGATGGCCGAACATTGGTTCGCCGACCCGGTGCGCCGCGAGAAACTCCTGTCCCGCATTCCGCTCGGCCGTGTCGCCGAAGTCGACGACGTGGCCGGCTGCACGCTGTTCTTTCTCGCGCCTGCCGCCTCGTTCGTGACCGGTCAGGTCCTCTACGTCGACGGCGGCGTCACGGTAAGCCAGTAAACCCGAGCCGTGCGGACAACGCTTGTGCCACGCACGCGAAATGGCGCCGGTCGTGAAGACGGCGGGCATCAAGGCTCGAGTGGCTGTCTTCCTTCGCGCTGGCGCAGCCGCGGCGATCCCGATCCGCGTGCGGCTGGTCGTAGGAAAGCCTCGTGAACAGCGCCGGATTGGCGGCCATCGTCGTTTGCGTCGCGATCGCGAGCGGGTCCGGCGCCGTTGGTTTCGGCGCAGCGCACGTTCGGTTTCGTCCAAGCACTCCGGGCACGACCGAATCTCCGTCGTCCACAACTTGTTAACGTGCAAGCGTCCGAACCAGTCGCGCGAGCCGACGAGGACGACGTTTCCGGCTCCTGACCCGCGCACAGGCGCGTTCGTCGAAGCGAGCATCGCGAACGCCTGCCTCGCCCTCGACGATGCGCAGTTGCAGCTCGTTGATCGCGCGGCGTCCGTCGAGAGGCCATGGGAACATTTCGCCTCGACTGAGCAGGCATGCATCGACGCCGGTCGGACCGAGCTTGACCCCACGCTCGCCGCGCGCCAAGAATCGGTGACGTCGCCTTCATCGTCGCGAGGGCGGGGCCCCTGGATGAACACTGCCACGCATCGCTCTCAAGCGAGAGCCTCCGACACCGAACGCGAGTTTCGCACGCCGCCCCAAGACGCGCTGCGTCGCCGCTTTCGCGGATGCTTGCTCGGAGGCGCGATCGGCGATGCGCTTGGCGCCCCGGTCGAGTTCATGTCGCTGGCCGAGATCCACGAGCGCTTCGGACCGAAAGGCATCGTCGATTTCACGACGGCGTTCGAGCGACCGGGGTCGATCACCGACGACACGCAGATGACGCTGTTCACCGCGGACGGGCTGTTGCGCACGCACGTGAAGCAGTCGATCGAAGGCAAAGCCGACGTCGACGTCATCGTGTCGCATGCGTATCAACGCTGGTTGACGACACAAGGCAACGCGTCCGCGCTGGTAGATGGCACTGGCGACCAAGGCTGGTTGATCGAGCAGCGCGAGCTCTTTGCGAAGCGGGTCCCCGGCCACACCTGCATCACGTCACTCGTTGCGATGCCGGCGCTCGGCGCGAAGGCGCGCAACGAGAGCAAGGGTTGCGGTGGCGTCATGCGCGTCGCGCCAGTCGGTCTTTATTGCGCACGCGAGCCGGGAACCACCGACACGCGCGCGACACGGCGTGCGTTCGATCTCGGATGCGAGGTCGCTGCGCTGACGCATGGTCATCCGAGCGGGCAAGTGGCCGCCGGTGCGATGGCCGCGCTGGTCACGCTGCTTGCACGTGGCCACGAGCTCGATGCCGCCGTCGAAGAAGTCATGCCGCTCGTCACGCGCAAGTCGCTGGGCGCTGAAACCCAGCGCGCGATCGCAAAGAGCGTCTCGCTCGCGCAATCCGGCGAACCAGATGCCGACAAGATGCGCGCGCTCGGTGAAGGATGGACTGCGCATGAAGCGCTCGCCATCGCGCTCTACGCCGCGCTCGCGATGCCGGACTTCACGAGCGGCGTGCTCCTCGCCGTCAATCACGACGGCGACAGCGATTCGACCGGCGCAATCGCAGGGAATCTGCTCGGCGCGAGGCACGGCATCGACAACGTGCCGCGGACATGGCTATCCCGCGTCGAGTTGGGCACCGCGATCGCCGCGGTGGCCGACGATCTGGCGACGTTCCCCGATTGGCCGATCGGCGAGTACGTGCCGGATACGCAGGCTTCGTATTACTGGCGGACGCGCTATCCGCCCTGTTAGTGCAATCGCTGCCGCGACTTCCGAACCGACTCCGGTAGCTCGCGCCGCGATCCGCTGCCGCGCGTCTCGGTTGCGCGACGCCGGTCCTGCCAGAACCGATAGATCAGCACGGCCGCGACCGGCAGCTCGTCGACGAGACTCTCGCGCTTCTCTCGATCGTCGATCCACTCGGAAAACTCGGGATCGTGCTCGCCGAACGCCAGCGCCTCGACGGGAAAGATCCAGTCGCGCGCATCCTGTGCGTCGTACAGCGGTTGCCAGTCGTCGTCGCGCAGCTTGACGCCGGCCATATAGCCTTCGCACCACGCGGTCGCTTCCGGCGGCGCGCGATCCGACGGCTTTTCGCGTTCGCCGCGACTTGTCGCTTTCTCGCCGTCCGGCAGATAGAGCAGCGGCCGAAAACGCGTCGGCGTCTCGGCGAGCGTGCGTTCGATGCCGACCATGTGCCGCAGCATCAGCGCCATCACGCGTTGCGCCTGCTCCGAAGAGCTGTAGGCCGGCGACGCGCTCTTGCCGCCTTCGCTCCACACGCCGGGAAGCCACTCGGACGGCTGGATCGTTTCCGGACCACTCGCGATCGCCGCGAGATAGCCGTCCAGCATCTCGAGGTCCATGCAATCCTGCGGAACGGCATCCGACGCAAGAAACGCTTCGAGCTCGTCGAGCTCAGCGTCGGTCAGCGGTTCGTCGAGTGCGCGGGTTTCGGGCATGGCGTTCGAGCATGATGCAGCGAACTCGTCACTTTACCCGATCGCCGAGCAAGCGATCCTGGTGCGCCGCGCGATCGAAGTCGAACCAGCGCGCCGGTGCGTGACTCAGCACTTGTTCGCGCTCGCGTGAATTCGCAAAGAGTCGCTCGAGCCACGCCAGCAGCGGGCCGTAATCAACGCGACGGTCGCTGTGCAGGAACAGCCAATCGGAGCCCAAAGACGAGCAACTGCGGCGTGAACGCACGAACGATCATCGCGACGAACGGATCGAGGTCCGCATACGGAAAGCGCTCGCGCGATGAGCGCATTCCGCCCGACACCTTGACGGCCGTGCGCTCGTTGTTCGCAAGGCGAAGCATGGCGCGAAAGAGTTGCGCATCGACGCCTTCCGCAGGATCCGGCCGGCCGAGAGGATCGATGACGACGCGAGCCGGGACCTTTGCCACTTCGCGCGCGACCCGCGTCCACTGCGCTGCTTCCGCGTGGATATCGCAGATCAAGTCGCGGTCGGCGAGCGATGCGAGAAGTCGTGCAAACGACGGATCGAGCGGTGCAAGCCCTGCGCCGATGAAGTCGATGCGAACGCCGACAACGCCGCACGCTGCGAGATCGTCGAGCGACCTGCCGCCGATGTCGCGGAACACGGGCGATGCCGCGCGCCCGCGGGCCCAGTCGCTCGATCGCATCGAGCATGCTGCGGTTGTCGACGCCGTAGCCCGACGTCGGATCACCAGCACGACGCGATCGATGCCGGCCGCATCCAGCGTGTCGGCAAGGTCGTCGACCGTGCCGCACTCGGCGGCAGCGGCGTGACGGCCGGCATCACGTCGAACGTACCTCGACGGCGCGCCGCAACGCGAGGACGGTGCTGCGCGGACTGGTTAGCACCGGAACACGCACTTCGGGCCGGTCTCGCGCGATCGCGTCGCTGACCGGAGGAATCGCGACCGTGACGACGTGCACCAGTGCCACGCGCGGCTGCACGGGCTACGATTCATGATGCATTATAGGCATCGGAAACGTGGAGGCGTGATCTCGGCGGGCCGCTCGGGACGTGCTTTCGGCCAGGCGGGCGCGGCGGGTCGAAGTACGCTAGCGCCCGAAACGTCGCCGGAGCTCCTCCACCTCTTCCGGCGTCAACGACCGAACGCGTTCGCGCCGCACGAGCAGCCACAACCGCGCGGTCGCTTCGAGCTCCTCGATCGCATCGCTCGCCGCGGATAGCGAAGTTCCGCTAACGACCGGACCGTGATTGGCGAGCAGCATCGCATGATGCCGGGATGCGACGTCGGCCACGGCGGCGGCGAGCGCCGCATCACCCGGCGGAAAGTAGCGGACCATCGGCAACCGACCGACACGCATCGCGAAGTACGCGGTCAACGGCGGCAGCGCGTCGTTTGCATCGGTGTCCTCGAGGATCGAGACGGCGACCGAATGCGTCGCATGCAGATGTACCACCGCACGATCGCGAGGCCGCTCGCGATACATCGCAAGATGCAGCGCAGTTTCTTTCGTGGGCGGCTCGCCGGCTACGTGACAGCCGTTCGCGTCGAGCACCGACAGGCGCGCGGCGTCGAGCGCACCGAGCGAGACACCCGTCGGCGTCAACAGGAAACCGTCGTCGATGCGCATCGACAGGTTGCCGGTGCTGCCGTGCGTCAACCCGCGCGCAAAAAGCGAAGCGCCGACAGTGACGAGCGCGTCGCGCGCGGCAACTTCCGGTTTCATCGCGGCAGCATTGCCAGCGCGCGAGCAAAGAAATCGTCGCCGCCGAAGTTTCCCGATTTGAGCGCAAGCGCGAGCGCGGGCTCGCCCAGCGACAGCGTCCATGGGACGCCCGGCGCGATCGACGGACCGATCGCCAGCGCCTGCACGCCGAGCGCCTGAACGACGGCGCCCGATGTCTCGCCGCCAGCGACGACGAGCCGTCGCACGCCGCGCCGTACAAGCTCGGTCGCCAGCACACCGAACGCTTCTTCGATCAACGATGCCGCACGCTCGCGCCCGAGCCGGCGCTGCACGTCGGCGACTGCCTGCGGCTCGGCCGTCGAATAGATGACGAAAGGACGTGCCGCGATGAGTTCGCCATCGACCGAGCGCATCGCCTCGTCGGCAATCCGATCCGCCGAACCCACGAACGGATTCAGCGCGACGGCCGTGTGCGACGACGCGACGAACGCCGCGACTTGCGCACGCGTCGCTGCCGAGCAGGAGCCGGCCAGGATCGCCGACTTGCCGCGCACGTCCGGCATGCGCGCGGCATCGTCGCGCAGCGTTACGAGCCCGCGATAGTTCTGCGGCAAGCCAAGCGCGAGTCCCGATCCCGCCGTCACCAGCGGAAGCTCATTGCACGCCGCACCGATGTCGAGCAGATCGTCATCGTCGATCGCGTCGACGATCGCATAAGCCACGCCGTCGGATACGAGCTTCGCGAACTCGCCACGGATCGCGTTCGCGCCATGCTGGACCACGGGCCACGGAACCAGTCCGACGCGGCGCTTCGTTTGCCGCTGCAGCACGCGGACGAGGCTCGAGTCGCGCATCGGCGTCAGCGGATGGTCGCGCATCGGCGACTCGGCCAGCGGCACGTCGCCGACGAACAGGTTGCCGAGGTAGATCGTGCGCCGGTTCGCCGGAAACGCGGGACAGGCGATCGTGAACGGCGCGCCGAGCGCGTCGAGCAACGCGTCCGCGACCGGACCGATGTTGCCTTCGTCGGTGGAATCGAACGTCGAGCAGTACTTGAAGTAGTACTGTTGCGCGCCGCACGACCGCAGCCACTCGAGTGCTGCAAGCGATTGCGTGATCGCGTCGCGCGGAGCAATGGTGCGCGACTTCAAGGCGACGACGACCGCGTCGGCCTCGGCGACGATCGCACGGTCGCGGGGCACACCGATGGTCTGCACGGTGCGCAGGCCCGCCGCGACCAGCATGCTCGCGACGTCGGTCGCGCCGGTGAAATCATCGGCGATGACGCCAAGAGCGATCGGATTCATTGCGGCTCACGCTATCATGGCCGCTTTCATTCGCGCAATCGTCAACGGCGATTTGATGAGTCCGCGCACATTGCTTGCGACGAACGGCCTCCCGATCGGCCACTTCGTCTTCAAGTTCGCGACGCCAGAAATGGATTGCCTGGCGCTCGCCACCGACACCCGGCTCTATCAAACGGCGCTTGCCCGAGGTCTGGATGATCGTCGCGGGAGACGTGCCGGAGCGCGCCGTTGAGCCGGTTTCGCGTCGGCATCAGCGGGGCGTTTCGTCGCGCCGACGGGCGTTGGAACTTTCCCGGCTTCGATCTTGCAACGCTTGCCAGCGATTCGGCATTCGACGTCGTTCAGCTTCACAACGGCCCCGACCTCACGGCCTCGGACCTGCGCGACATCGACGGGCTGATCCTCTCGGGCGAGGCGTTGACGGCCGACGCGCTGGCGGATCAGGCGCGCCTCGTTTGCGTTGCGCGCTTCGGCGTCGGCTACGACAAGGTCGACGTGCCCGCGTGCACGCGAGCCGGTGTCGCGTTGACGATCACGCCAGACGCCGTTCGTCGACCGGTGGCCGTGGCTGCACTGACGATGGTGCTGGCGCTCGCCGCGAAACTGTTCGTCAAGGATCGGCTGACGCGACAGGGCGCGGCGGGCTTCGCGACGCGCACCGACCACATGGGCATCGGGCTTACCGGCCGCACGCTCGCGAGCATCGGCCTCGGCAACATCGCCGCGGAGATGTTCCGCATCGCGGCGCCGCTGCAAATGCGGCATATCGCGCACGATCCGTATGCGAGCGAAAGCGTTGCACGAGAAACGAAAACGCGGCTCGTCGACCTCGAATCAGTGTTTCGCGAAGCGGATTTTCTATGCGTCCACTGCCCGTTGACGCAGGAAACGCACAAGCTCGTCAACGCCGAGCGCCTTGCAATGATGAAACCGACGGCGTTCCTGGTGAATACCGCGCGCGGGGCGATCGTCGATCAGGGCGCGCTCGAGGACGCGCTTTCGCGCAACGCGATCGCCGGCGCGGCACTCGACGTGCTCGATCCCGAGCCGCCGCCGCTCGACGCGCGTATCGTGATGTTGCGCAACGTCATTCTCGCGCCGCACGCGCTTGCGTGGACCGATCAGTTGTTTGCGGCAATCGGCGAAGGATGCATCTCCACGATGCAAGCGGTTGCGCGCGGCGCGGTACCCGCAAACATCGTCAATCGTCAAGTCGTGCAACAACCGGCTTTCGAAGCGAAGCTCGCGCGCTGGAAGCTATAGCCGGCGCCGACACCGGCGACGCGTCGCTTCGCGCGCGTCATAAATGGCCGCCGATCGCATCGGCGATGGCACGCGTGCCGTCGTGGCCGCCGAACTCGCACGGCTTGATGCGCCGCGTGGCGAACGCCTCGTCGACGGCGCGTTCGAGTTTCGCGGCGGCGTCGGCCAGCGCATCGTCGCGATGTCGTTCCGCGAGCCAGTCGAGCATCATCGCTGCCGACAGGATCGTCGCAACCGGATTCGCCTTTCCCTGCCCGGCAATGTCCGGGGCAGAACCGTGGCACGGCTGGAATAACCCGTGCGCGTCACCGATGTCGCCCGACGGCGCCATGCCCATGCCGCCCACGAGCGCGGCCGCCTGGTCGGACAGGATGTCACCGAACATGTTCTCGGTGACGATGACGTCGAACGCCCACGGCTTGCGCACCAGGTCGAGCGCCGTCGCATCGACGTAATGGTGATCGGCCTCGACATCGTGATGCAGGCGCGCGCGCTCGTCGAAGACCTTGCGGAAGAAAGCCATCGAGCGAAACACGTTGGCCTTGTCGACGCAGGTCACGCGGCCCGGCAGGCCTTTCGCCTTTCGGCGCCGCGCGAGACGAAACGCGAAGTCGTGGACGCGCGCCGAGCCTTCGCGCGTGATCACCATCGTGTCGCGCGCCTCGCGATCGTCCTCGACGACGCCGCGCCCGCGCGAAGCGAACAGCCCTTCGGTCGACTCGCGCACGACGACGAGATCGATCGATCGCGCGCGTTCGTCGGCGAGCGGCAGCGGCACGCCGGGAATCGCCCGCGCCGGACGCACACCGGCGTAGAGCTCGAGCGCGACGCGCAGGTCGAGCTGCGGCGCGATCTCGGTGCCGTCCTCGTAACGGATCTCGGGCCAGCCCATCGCGCCGAACAGGATCGCGTCGGCCGCGCGTGCAGCCTCGAGCGTCGCATCGGGAAGCGCCGTGCCGGTCGCCTTGTAGTGCTGCGCGCCGGCCGGATGCGCCTCGAAACGAAATCCGAACGCTTGGTTGCGCGCGAGCCTCTCGATGAGCGGCACGGTCGCGTCGATCACTTCGACGCCGATGCCGTCGCCCGCGAGCACGGCGATGTCGTAGGTTCGCGTCTCCATCGGACTCCTATAGCTGCGCGGCTCCGCAGGCTCAAGCCTCGAGCAACGCGTGCGCGAGATTGAGCGAGCCGGCGAACACCAGCACGGCGCCCGCCTGATGCAGCGCCGCGAGCACGATCGGAACGCCCGCGACGAGCGTCGCGATGCCGACCAGAATCTGCAACAGGACCAGGGCAATCAATGCGTGCGCCGACGCCACGGCGCGCGAAGGCCGATCCCCACAGCGCATCACTTTCCACCACAACAGCGGCACGAGGACGAACAGCGTCAACGCGCCCAGCCGATGGTCGAACTGCACCGTTGCCATGTTCCAGACGAAGTTCTTCCACCACGGATCGATCATCAGGATCTCGGGCGGAACGAGTGCGCCGTTCATCAACGGGAATGTGTTGTACGCCGCGCCTGCGCGAATGCCGGCGACGAGGCCTCCGCTCGCCACCAGCACCAGCACCAGCGCCGCGATCGCGGAAGCCCAGAGCCTCGCCGAGCGCAGCTGCGGCGACACGCTTGCATGCCGTCTCGGGAAGACCAGCGAAAGCGCTAGCCACAGCAGCGCCCCGAGGATGACGAATGCCAGCGTCAAATGCGCGGTGAGCCGCAACGGCGACACGCGGGGATCGTCGACCAGCCCGCTTTGCACCATGTACCAGCCCAGCGCGCCCTGCACGGTTCCGAGCACGAAGATTCCCGCCAGCTTCGCGCCGTGGTTGGGAGGAATGCGTCGACGAACTGCGAACCCCAGCAGCGGCACGAGAAACGCGACGCCGAGGATCCGCCCCAGCAATCGATGCGCGTATTCCCACCAGAAGATGCGCTTGAACGCGTCGAGCGACATGCCGCGATTGACTTGTGCATACTCCGGCGTCGCGCGGTACTTGTCGAAGGCGACCTGCCAGTCGGACGGCGACAGCGGAGGCACCGCGCCGAAGATCGGTTGCCATTCGGTGATCGACAGCCCCGAGCGCGTGAGCCGCGTGATGCCGCCGACGACGACGATCGCGAACACCAGCGCGCAGCAAGCGAAAAGCCATGCGGCGACGGCGCGGTTCGAGCTCGAAGGGGGACCCGAGGCGTGCGCAGACGCGCGGGCGATCGGCGTGACAGCGGACATGAACCGCGTCATTTTGCCAGACGGAGGGGGTCGATGAATGCGCCGCGCCGGCGCCGCGGCCGGCGTTCTCTAGAATGAACGTGATCCGGACTGCCCGCTGACCTTGTGTCGCTATCACGCTTTCTCGTTGTCGCCTTCTGCGCGTTTGCCGGCGCATCCGCATACGCGCAACTCAACGTCACCGACGCCTGGGTTCGCGGCACGGTTCCCGGTCAGCGCGCGACCGGTGCGTTCATGAAGCTCGCTCCGACGAGCGACGGCACACTCGTCGCGGCCGGGTCGTCGGTCGCCGCGACGGTCGAGATTCACGAGATGAAAATGGAAGGCGGCGTGATGAAGATGCGCGCGATCGACCGGCTCCCGTTGCGCAAAGGCCGGATCGTGACGTTCGCTCCCGGCGGCTTTCACATCATGCTCATGGACCTCAAAGCGCCGATCAACGCCGGCGATGCGATCCCTATCGCGCTCACTGTCGAAGATGCGAGCGGCCGACGCCATCGCGTCGACGTCGTCGCGACGGCGCGCCCGCTCGGCGCAACGCACGGCAGACACTGACCTTCTCGAACATCGCGGCCGGTTTGCCGCGATCCGCCGCGCCTTGCTTTGTCGGCGTACCGGCGCGGGCCCGGTCAGCCCGACCGCTTAGTGTAGGTGATGAGAGTGATGCGCATGCACGACCGCATGCCCCTTGCCGCGGGCGATCAGCGCGCGATTGACCGGATAGGCGGCGGCTCCGGCGATCAGCAGAGCAAACACGAGCGATCCCCAGAACAATGGCGATGCAAGACCCGCATCCATCGCGCCGGGAATCGCCAGCATGATGGCGTTGTCGACGATCTCCATGATCGTGATCGACGCCGTGTCCGCCGCCAGCGCCAAGCGCACGATCTGCGGCCAGGCCATGCCGGCGCGTCGCAATGGAATCATCGTTAACGCGTAACCGAAGACGAACGCAAGGAACACCGCGAGGGCGATCGTCGCGCCGTTCGACATGCCCGCCGCCGTACCGATCACCATGCCCAGCACTTCGCCGATCGAGCAGCCGGCGAGGCAATGCGCGGTCGCCTGAAACGCCAGCCGATTCAACGATGGAGGCAACGGATCCGACGGGCGCTGCTCATTTGAATGGTGAGAATGAGCGTCGACCGAACGGGAATCGTTATCGGTGGTCATAACAGGCCTGAACGGCGCGCCGTGCTGCGCCATTGTCACCCGCGCACGCGTCACCTGCATCGGCAAAAGTCCGATAAGCGGCGAATGCCGATCGGTAGGCGCAGCCTCGAAGGCCCTATAATTCTGCCATGCACCGTCGTCGCCTCCGCTACCCCGCCTGGTTCGCGGTTTTCGCGTTGCTGTTCGCACAGCTCGCGACGGCGGCCTACGCGTGCCCGCAGATCAATGGGGCTTCGATCGTAGCGGCGGCGACCGATGCGCGAACTTCGCCCTGCCTGGAAAGCATGTCCGACGACGACGGCCGGTCACCGCTGTGCTTCGAGCATTGCAAGACCGGCCAGCAGCTGGTCGATAGCCCGACGCCCGCCAACGTTCCCATGGCACCGCCGGTCCTCGCGCTCGTCGTCACAGCGCTCGACGTTGCATTGCTGCCCCATGCCGGACCGATCGATCGGCTTCTCGCCCACGCCACCGCCCCGCCCGTCTTCGCCTCGAGCGCCCGCTTGAGGATTTGATCGTTCCCTAGATCACCGGCTCGCCCTCGCATCGTGCGTGGGCGACGTTTCGTGTTTCGGTCAGGGATCGGTCATGCACACGCTCACTCGTTCTGTTGTTTGTCGCGCGACGCCGTGGCTCGTCGCGCTCGCGCATGTCGCAACGGCAGTCGCTCAAGTCCAGGCGCCGCTAACGCTCGGCGAGGCGCTGCGTATTGCCGAAACTCGCGCGCCCGGCCTGTCCGCTGCCGACGCGGCCGCACGCGGAGCCCGCGAGCTTGCCGTGGCATCCGGGCAGCTCCCCGACCCAATTCTTCGCGCCGGCATCGACAACCTGCCGGTCAGCGGTTCCGATGCGTTTTCGCTGACGCGCGATTTCATGACGATGCGCCGCATCGGGATCATGCAGGAGTACGTGTCGACCGATAAGCGCAACGCGCGTCGCTCGCGAGGCGAGCGCGAAGCCGAACGTCTCGAAGCCGAAGGCCAGGTGCTGCGCGCCGAAATGCGAGCGGACGTCGCCAGCGCGTGGTACGACCGGTTGTACGCGACGCAAACCGAAGCGCTGCTGAAAGCGCTCGCTGACGAGACCGCGATGCAGCAGCGCGCAACCGAAGCGCAAGTGGCGAGCGGAAGGGCTTCCGCCGCGGACGCGCTGTCGGCGCGTGTTTCCCTCGCCCTAGCGAACGATCGGATCACAGCGGCGCAGCGACAGCAACGGGTGGCCACCGCAAGACTCGCCCGATGGTTGCGCGAGGATGCGGAACGACCGCCGGCCGGCGACTTCGGCGTGCGTGGCGATGCCGACGTCGCGGCGGCGCCCACATTCGAGCCGAACGGCATTCCGCAGCTTGCCGTGCTCACGAGCCAGATCGACGTTGCCGACGCGGCGCTCAAAGTGTCCGAGCTCGATCGCAATCACAACTGGAGTTGGGAGGTGTCGTTCGGACATCGCGAACCGAATTTCTCGAACATGCTGTCGGTCGGCGTGAGCGTTCCGCTGCCGATCGCGCGCGAGTATCGGCAGGACCGCGAAGTGGCGGCCCGCATCGCGCAGCGCGACCACGCGCGAGAGCTGCTCGAAGACGCGCGCCGGCGCTATCGCGCGATGTACGACACGACACGCATCGAATGGCAGGCGGTGCTCGATCGACGGCGCGACCTCGAATCGACGCTGCTGCCGGCGGTTGCGCAGCGGATCGACGCGACGCTCGCTGCGTACCAGGGCGGCCAGCAGAATCTCGCCGCGGTGCTCGAAGCGCGCCGCGCAGCGGTCGATGCCCGCTTGCAGATCCTCGACCTCGAACGCGAAGCCGCAAAGCTGCACGCGCAGCTGCGCTATCTCTACGGCAACGCCGAAGGAGGCAAGCGATGAACCGAACCCTCGTCGGCAGCGCATTGGTCGGCTCGGCCGCGATCGCTGCGGTGGTCTATGGCGCTTACGAATTCGGGGTGCGCAGCGGGCGGTCCAACACGCCGCCAACGGCGACCACGGAAACGGCATCGGCCGATGCAATGAATACGCTAGCCCCTACGGCCGAACGTAAGGTGCTGTATTGGCACGATCCGATGGTGCCGGGCCATCGTTTCGAGAAGCCCGGGAAGTCGCCTTTCATGGACATGCAGCTCGTGCCGGTCTACGCCGACGAAGCGCAAGGGACCGGCGTGTCGGTCAGCCCGCAGATGCAGCAGAACTTGGGCCTTCGCACCGCGCTCGTGCGCAGGGCGCCGCTTGCGACAATGCTGGAAGCGTCCGGTGTCGTCACACAGAACGAGCGCGCAACCGTCGTCGTGCAGTCGCGAACGCCCGGCTATGTCGAGAAGCTGTTCGTCCGTGCAACGCTCGATCCGGTCAGCAAAGGTCAGCCGCTGGTGACGATCTATGCGCCTGAGTGGGCCGGCGCGCTGACCGAGTATCTCGCGTTACGAAATGCGAACATCGATGCTGCGATCGTCGCGGCAGCACGCGAGCGGCTGCGGTTGCTGTCGATCCCCGATGATGTCGTTGCGCGTGCGGAACGCGAGGGGAGCGGCCAGACGCGATTCACGCTGACGTCGCCGATTTCCGGTGTCGTCGCGGAGCTCGGCGTGCGCGATGGCGTAATGGTGCAACCCGGGATGCCGCTGTTTCGCATCGTCGACCTTTCGAGCGTCTGGATCGAGGCGAACATCCCCGAGGCGCAGGCAGGCGAAGTGCGCGTCGGCTCGACGGCGCGCGCAACGACCGATGCCTATCCGAACCGCACGTTCTCCGGGAAAGTCGGCGCCATCCTGCCGCAGGTCGATGCCGCAACGCGCACGTTACGCGCGCGGCTCGAAGTCGCGAATCCCGGCACGGCGTTGAAGCCCGGCATGTTCGTCTCCGTCACGATCGGTTCGGGGCAGCAGCCGCACGTGCTGGCCGTTCCGCAGGAGGCGGTCATCGCGACAGGCAAGCGCACCGTCGTCATCGTCGCCGGCGAGGACAACCGGTTCACGCCGGTCGACGTGACACCCGGCCGGCCGGTCGGCGCCGACGTCGAGGTGAAGTCGGGGTTGACCGAAGGACAGCGCGTGGTGACATCGAGCCAGTTTCTCATCGACTCCGAAGCAAGCCTCAAGTCGGCGCTCCCGCGGCTCGAAGCGGGTGGTACCGCGAAACCGATTGGCGGCACGGCCAGCTACAAGGGCGAGGGCCGCATCGAGAAGATCGGCAAGGACGAAGTGACGCTTTCGCACGCGCCGATTGCCGCGCTCAAGTGGCCATCAATGACGATGGGGTTCAAGAATCCGCCATCCGGTCCGCCGCAGGAGCTGAAAGTCGGCGATTCGATCCAGTTCGAGTTCGTCGAGAAGAACGGCAGCTACGAGCTCATACGCATCGAGCGCGCGGGGGTAAAGCGATGATCGCCGCGCTGATCCGCTGGTCGATGGCGAACCGTTTCCTGGTTCTCGTCGCAACCGTCATCGTCACCGGCTGGGGTATCTGGGCGGTCGTCCGCACGCCGCTCGATGCGCTGCCCGACCTGTCGGATACGCAAGTCATCATCCGCACGCAGTTTCCGGGGCAAAGCCCGCAGGTCGTCGAGGATCAGGTCACGTATCCGCTCGCCACGACGATGATGTCGGTGCCGGGCGCGAAAACCGTGCGCGCTTATTCGTTCTTCGGCGATTCGTTCGTCTACGTGCTGTTCGACGACGGCACGGATTTGTATTGGGCGCGCTCGCGCGTGCTCGAATACTTGAATCAGGCGCAGGGCCGCTTGCCGGAAGGGGCGCGGGCCGCGATCGGGCCGGACGCAACCGGTGTCGGCTGGATCTTCGAGTACGCGCTCGTCGATCGCACGGGAAAGCATGATCTCGGCCAGCTCCGCGCGATCCAGGACTGGTTCCTGAAGTACGAGCTCAAGGCCGTGCCGAACGTCGCGGAAGTCGCGAGCGTCGGCGGCATGGTGCGTCAATACCAGGTCGTGCTCGATCCCGAGCGCCTGAAAAGCTATGGCATCACGCACACGCGCGTCATCGAAGCGCTGCGCCGCGCGAACCAGGAATCCGGCGGCTCGGTCGTCGAGCTCGGCGAAGCGGAATACATGGTGCGAGCGCGCGGCTATCTGACGAAGCTCGACGACTTTCGCCAGATCCCGCTCGTCACCAGCGATACCGGCGTCGTGGTTCGATTGGGCGACGTCGCGCGGATGCAAATCGGACCGGAAACGCGTCGTGGCATCGCCGAGCTCGATGGTGAAGGCGAGGTCGCCGGCGGCATCGTCGTCATGCGCAGCGGAAGCAACGCGCTCACGACGATCCGCGCGGTCAAGGCCAAGCTCGAGCAGTTGAAGCCGGGGCTCCCCGCCGGTGTGGAAGTCGTGACCACCTACGATCGCTCGCAACTGATCGAGCGCGCGATCGCGAATCTGCGCGATCGGCTCGTCGAGGAGTTCATCGTCGTCGCGCTGGTCTGCGGACTGTTCCTGTTCCATCTGCGATCGGCGTTCGTCGCCGTGGTCGCGCTGCCCGTCGGCATCCTCACGGCATTCATCGTGATGTATTACCAGGGCATCAACGCGAACATCATGAGCCTCGGCGGCATCGCGATCGCGGTGGGGGCGATGGTCGATGCGGCGGTCGTCATGATCGAGAACGCGCACAAGCGCCTCGAAGCGTTCCGTCACGCGCATCCCGACGAGCGCACCAGCGAGAGCGAGCGCTGGTCGCTCGTCACCGACGCGGCGGTCGAGGTCGGTCCGGCGCTGTTCTTCTCGCTTCTGATCATCACGCTGTCGTTCGTGCCCGTGTTCGCGCTTGAAGCGCAGGAAGGCCGCTTGTTCTCGCCGCTCGCGTACACCAAGACGTACGCCATGGCGGCGGCGGCGGGCGTGTCCGTCACGCTCGTTCCGGTCCTCATGGGCTATCTGATCCGCGGCCGCATCCCGGATGAGCGCGCGAATCCGCTGAACCGGCTGTTGATCGCGGCATATCGACCGGTACTGCGCACAGCGCTGCGCTTTCCCGTCGCAACGCTGATCGCTGCGCTGCTGGCCCTGGCGACAGCCATCATTCCGCTCACACAGCTCGGTGGCGAATTCATACCGCCGCTGGACGAGGGCGATTTGTTGTACATGCCTTCGGCACTGCCCGGCATTTCTTCCGGCAAGGCTGCCGAACTTCTGCAGATCACCGATCGCCTGATCCGGACCGTGCCCGAGGTCGCGCGCGTTTTCGGCAAGGCCGGGCGTGCCGAAACCGCGACCGATCCCGCACCGCTCGAAATGTTCGAGACGACGATCCAGTTCAAGCCGCGCAGCGAGTGGCGCGACGGCATGACGCCGGACAAGCTCGTCGAGGAGCTCGACCGGATCGTCCGGGTCCCGGGATTGTCGAACGTGTGGATTCCGCCGATTCGCAATCGCATCGACATGCTCGCCACCGGCATCAAGAGTCCGGTCGGCATCAAGGTTGCGGGCTCGCATCTTGACGAGATCGATCGCGTTGCCGCGCAGGTCGAAGCCACGGTCAAATCGGTCCCCGGTGTCACGTCCGCGCTCGCCGAGCGCATGACCGGCGGCCGCTACATCGAAGTGATCCCGGATCGGATGGCAGCCGGCCGCTATGGAATGCAGGTCGCCGACATTCAATCGGTCGTTGCGTCCGCGATCGGCGGCGAGAACGTCGGCGAGACGATCGAGAACCGCCAGCGTTTTCCGATCAATGTCCGCTACCCGCGCGAATATCGCGACTCGCTCGAGCGTTTGCGCGCGCTGCCGATCGTCACGCCGCGCGGCGCGCACATTCGCCTGGGCGACGTCGCAACGATCGAGATCACCGACGGTCCGCCGATGTTGAAGAGCGAGAACGGCCGGCTGTCGGCATGGGTGTACGTGGACATTCGCGGACGCGATCTGCGCTCCGCCGTCAACGAGATGCAGCAGCGCGTCGCGAGCGAAGTGAAGCTTCCTGGCGGCTACTCGATTTCCTGGTCGGGGCAGTTCGAATATCTCGAACGCGCGACGAAGCGGATGCAGGTCGTCGTTCCGGCCACGCTCGCCGTGATCTTTCTTCTGCTGTTCCTGACGTTTCGCGATCCGGTCGAGGCGCTGCTGATCATGGTCTCGGTGCCGTTCGCGCTGGTCGGCGGATTCTGGTTCATCTGGCTGCTCGGTCATGCAATGTCGATTGCCAGCGCGATCGGTTTCATCGCGCTTGCCGGCGTCGCCGCGGAGTTCGGTGTCGTCATGCTCGTCTATCTGAAGAACGCATGGCAGCGACGAATCGAGGCGGGCGAAGATCGCTCGCGCGAGACGCTGCTCGAAGCGATCGAGGAAGGCGCCGTGCTGCGCACGCGACCGAAAGCGATGACCGTCGCCGTGATTCTCGCGGGGTTGCTGCCGATCATGCTGACCAGCGGCGCCGGCTCGGAGGTGATGCAGCGCATCGCGGCGCCGATGGTGGGCGGCATGGTGACGGCGCCGCTGCTGTCGCTGTTCGTGATCCCGGCCGCATGGCTTCTGTTGATGCGGCGAAGGGTCCGCACAGAGCATCGGAGAGCACCGATTCGCATCGGCGGCCCGGTGAGCGTCACGGCTGACTAGCCGTTATCTCGATGACGGCTCGACGACTTTCGATCACCTACCCCGCGTGGCCTTTCTACGTCCTGCAGGGTCCCCAACCTGGCGGCTCGTCGCACGTTACGCTCTGGCACGGCGCTCA
>DATLNR010000005.1:0-5486 GCA_035536655.1 Casimicrobiaceae bacterium | reverse complement strand
GCCACGTTGCGCCCGCTCGACGAGCTGCTGATCGACTTCGCGATCACCCATCCAAGGATGGTCCCAGTGCTTGCTTGTTATCGGAGCCGGGCGACGGTCTTAAGGCTTACGCCCCGTCGCGCCAGCCGGCCATTCGTTCTTCGGAAGGCCTGCGCCGCACTTGAGGCAAAGACCGTAGGAAGTTACCGAAGTTCAGCGGTAAGTGGGGATAACGAGAATTATCGCAAGCTTTCCGGGCCTAAGCGGGCGCGGGGCCGCGTGTTAGGTCGACAATCGGGCGAACGCGCCCGGTCGCGATCGCACGATAGTTGGTCAAAGTCGGCTCGCGCAGCGTCGATAGTGCTTGACGCTGCGTTGCATCGAGGATCCCAATCTGGTCGAGGACGGCGACGACGGCCGGAAGAAGCGCGCGGCGCGCACCGTCGGCGATCTTGACAGCGACGCCGATGCCCCGGCTCGCGATGCCGACCGCCTGGACTCCTTCCGCGCCGACCTTCGGCACCCAATCGCCACGGCCTGCGCGAGCGAGCTCGAGATCGCCGCGGCCGGCGCCCGAGACCATTTCCGGATGAGCGGTCATCGCATTGCGCAACGTTGCCGCTGCGCGATCCAGTCGCGTGCCGCCCGCGGCGAGCCGCGCGAACGCCTGGGCCAGCTTCGCAAGCGGCATCGCATAGTTCGGCGCCGAGCATCCGTCGATGCCGCAGCGGAGCGCGTCGACTGGAACATCGGCGAACTCGCTGACCGTCTGGCGGATCCTGCGCTGCAACGGATGGTCGGTATCGAGATAGTCGAGGACGCTCCAGCCATGCAACCTGCATGCAGCGAGCATGCCCGCGTGCTTGCCCGAACAGTTGTGCGCGAGCGGCGACCACGGTGGTGCAGGCGGCGTTTCGCCGCGCACGTCGTAGAAGCCGGGCGCGTGCGTGCCGCATTGGAGATCGGCGGCCGACAAGCCCGCGCGCGCCAGCATGTCGGCCACGCCGTCAACCTGTGCGGGCTCGCCGGAATGACTCGCGCATAGCAGCGCGATCTGTACGTCGGCGTAATGGAAGTGGGCCGGGCCACCGTCCTCGACGAAAGGCAACGCCTGCAGCGGCTTCAACGCGCTGCGCGTGAACGTCACGAACTGCGGATCGCCCGCAGCATGCAGTAATCGACCGTCGACATCGACGACCGCGATCGAACCGTAGTGCACGCTTTCAACGGTGTCGCCGCGGGTCGTGACAGCGACGGGGACGTGGGGAAGCGTCACGTGGCGTTCTTTACGAACACCCTTCTCACTTCCTCCAGCGCCGCCGGATCCTCGATCGTCGTCAGATCGCCCGGATCGCGGCCTTCGGCGAGCGCTTGCATCGATCGGCGCAGAAGCTTCCCCGATCGCGTCTTCGGCAACAACCCGACGAAGTGCACGTGCGCGGGTCGGGCGATCGCGCCGAGTGCGCGGTCGACGCTTTCCATCACTTCGCGCTGCATCGTCGCCGCACCTTCGGAAGTCGCGACGCACGACGCATCCTTGACCACGGCGAACGCAATCGGCACCTGGCCCTTGACCGGATCGGCGACACCGACGACGGCGACCTCGGCGATGCCGGCGTGCGTCTGCACCGCTTCTTCGATTTCACGCGTCCCGAGCCGATGGCCGGCAACGTTGATGACGTCGTCGGTGCGGCCGAGCATGAAGTAGTAGCCGTCGCCGTCGCGCGTCGCCCAGTCGAACGTCGAGTAGAGGAACTTGCCGGGGATGGTCTTGAAGTACGTGCCGACGAAACGCTCGTCGTCGCCCCACACGGTGCTCATGAATCCCGGCGGCAGCGGCGGCGCGATTGCAACCACGCCCTTCTCGTCGACACCGACATCCTGGCCGGTCGTCTCGTGCAGCAGCTGCACGTCGTAGCCGTACGCCGGAAACGACGGCGAGCCGAACTTGAGCGGCGTCTCCTCGATTCCCGGCTGCGCGGTGAGGATCGGCCAACCGCTCTCGGTCTGCCAGTAATGATCGACGACGGGGACACCGAGCGTGTCGCTCGCCCAACGCGCCGTTGGCTCGTCCAACGGCTCGCCGGCAAGGAACAGATAGCGCAGCGACGAGAGATCGTGCTTCTTCATGAACGAAGCGTCCTGCTTTTTCAGAACGCGGATTGCAGTCGGCGAGCTGAACATCGTGCGCACGCGGTGCTCTTCGACGATGCTCCACCAGATCGCCGGGTCGGGACGGATCGGCAGTCCCTCATAAAGGATCGTCGTCGAGCCGTTCAGAAGCGGCCCGTAGATGATGTAGGAGTGCCCGACGACCCAGCCGATGTCGCTCGTCGTGAACATCATCTCGCCCGGCGCGATGGCGAAGATGTCGCGCATCGACGTCGCCAGCGCGACGGCATAGCCGCCGGTGTCGCGCTGCACGCCTTTCGGATTGCCCGTCGTGCCGGACGTGTAGAGGATGTACGACGCCTCCGACGATTCGAGCCATTCGCACGCGACGTGCGCCGAAGAATGTTGCTCGCGCAACTGCCCGTAATCGAGATCGCGGCCTGCTGCCCGGTTCATCGACCGATCGAGTCCGCGATCGATGACGATCACCTGCGCCGGCGGATGCCTGGCAAGGCGGATCGCTTCGTCGATCAGCGGCTTGTAGGCGATCATCCTGCCGCCGCGCATGCCCGCGTCGGCCGTCACCATGACCTTCGGTTTCGCATCGTCGATGCGCGTCGCGAGGCTCGCCGACGCGAAGCCGCCGAACACGACGGAATGGATCGCGCCGATGCGGGCGCACGCGAGCATGACGAACACCGCCTCGGGAATCATCGGCAGGTAGATCAGCACGCGGTCGCCACGCTGCACGCCGCAACCCTTGAGCATCGCGGCAGCGCGATTGACTTCGGCAGAGAGCTCGCGATAGGTGAAGCTCGCCCTGTCGCCGGTCTCGGTGGACCGATAGATCAGCGCAGCCTGATCCGCGCGCTTCGCCAGATGCCGGTCGACCGCGTTGTGACACAGGTTCGTCGTGCCGCCGACGAACCACTTCGCGAATGGCGGGCGCGAGTAGTCGAGCACCTGACGAAACGGCGTCTTCCACTCGATCAGCGCCGCGCGCTCGCGCCAGAACCCTTCCCGATCCTCCAACGATCTTCTGTGCGTTTCGCGATACTTCTCCACTTCCTCACCTCCAACGTCGACGTGGAGCGACAGCGAGACGTCGCTTACTTACTCGTAGGTGCTTGTGTTACCGCGGCGCCACCCGCACTACCGTCCTCCCTCGCACCATCCCCTTCAAGTACGCGTCGAAATGCGTCGGCAGCTCGTCGAAATCGATCGTGCGCACCTGGTCGTGCACTTGATCGGGCCGCCAGTCGACGGCGAGCTTGTTCCAGATCGTTTGCCGCAGCGGCATCGGCGTGTTGGCGCTGTTCACACCCAGCAAATGCACGCCGCGCAGGATGAACGGTGCGACCGTCGTGTGGAGCTTCATGTCGGCGGCGAGCCCAACGGCCGCAACGGTTCCGTCATCGCGCGACGTCGACAGCATCCACGCCAGAATGTCGCCGCCCAGATTGTCGACGGCGCCGGCCCAGGTCGACTTGTCGAGTGGCCGGATCTTTGTCAGGTCGATCGACTTGCGATCGACGATTTCCTTCGCGCCGATCGACTTCAGATAACGCGACTCCTCGGGCTTGCCGGTGATCGCGTGAACCTCGTAGCCGAGCTTCGCCAGGATCTCGATCGCGACTGAACCGACGCCGCCCGTCGCGCCGGTCACGGCGACCGGTCCTGAAACGGGCTTGAGGCCGTTGTGCTGCATCAAATGAACTGCAAGCCCCGCCGTGTAGCCGGCCGTCCCGAGCGTCATCGCGTCGAACGCCGTCATGCTCTCCGGCCGGCGTACGACCCAGTCGGCCGGCACGCGCACATGCTCGCTGTAGCCGCCGTCGTGCGAGACGCCGAGCTCGTACCCATGCACGATGACCTTGTCGCCCTTCTTCCAGCGCGAATCGGACGAGCTCTCGACGGTGCCGGCCATGTCGATCCCGGCCACCGTCGGAAACTTGCGCATGATGCGACCCGTGCCGTCGTGCGACAGCGCGTCCTTGTAGTTGATCGTCGAGTACTTCGTGCGGACGACGACTTCGCCTGGACTGAGATCGTCGATCGTCATGTCGACGAAGCGGCTCTTCACCGCCTTGTCCTCCTCGAACGTGCGGTACGCCTTGAAGGTCTGCACGGGTGTCTCCTTGCGTTGAAGCGGATTCGATGAAAGCGGCCGTCAGGCAGCGCTGACGTGGGGCAGCGACATGTAGTCGCGCGAGCGCATCTCGACGAGACGACTCACGGTGCGCGGGAATTCATGGGCGCTCGGGCCCTCGCGGTACAGCGATTCGGCGGGGACGGCCGCCGACAGGACGAGCTTCACGCGATGATCGTACAGGATGTCGACGAGCCAGGTGAACCGCCGCGCCGCGTCCGACCGCGCGTGATCCATCTGCGGCACGTTGGACACCAGCATCACGGCAAAACGCCGCGCAAGCTCGAGATAGTCGCGTTGCGAGCGCGGACCGTCGCACAGTGTCGTGAAGTCGAACCAGACGGCGCTGCCCGCACGGCGCTTCGCCACGATCTTGCGGCCTTCGACAACGAGCGTTGGGGCTTCGTCGCCCGCCGTCGTCATCGCATCGAACATGTTCCACATCGCCGCTTCCGCGCGTTCGTCGGCCGGCGTGTAATAGGCGCTCGCCTGCTCCAGCGCGCGAAGCCGGTAGTCGACGCCTTCGCCGATGTCGACGACGTCGAGCCGCTCGTTCAACAAATCGATCGTCGATAGGAAGTTCTCGCGCTTGAGCCCGTTCGGATACAGCGTGTCGGGCCTGAAGTTCGACGTCATCACGAACACGACGCCGTGCTCGAACAGCCCAGTCAGGAGGCGTCCGAGGATCATCGCGTCGGCGATGTCGGCGACGTGGAACTCGTCGAACGCGATCAGGCGGTAGCGACGCGCGACGTCGCGCGCAACGCCAGCGAGCGGATCCTCCTCACGCTTTCGCGCAGCGAGCGCCTGGTGAACGTCGCGCATGAACGCGTGAAAGTGCACGCGCGTCTTGCGCCGCAGCGGAACCACAGCGTAAGCGCTGTCCATCAGGAAGCTCTTGCCCCGTCCGACGCCGCCGTGCAGGTAGACGCCACGCGGAACGTCGGGCGGCGACAGCAGGCGCTTCAGGGTTGACTGGCGCGCGACTTTGAACGCCGCGAGCTCATCGCAGAGGCTTTGCAGGCGGTCGAGCGCGGCCGATTGCGCGTGATCGAGTGTCGAGCCGCGCTGGCGGAGGAGTGGTTCGAGGTAATCGATGAGCGCGCCGTCGCGGCGCGCGATTTGACCGGGGGCCAGAGCCCCCATTTACCGGATACCTCCGGACTTCAAAGCGTCGTCTCCTCGAGCGTTGCGTTTGCCCGGCGCATCGTGGTCGCCTGGATCATTGCAATATCCTAGAGATTCA
>DATLNR010000004.1:0-7431 GCA_035536655.1 Casimicrobiaceae bacterium | reverse complement strand
CGGCAGGCGGCCGAGAGCGCGAAGGTCAAGCGCTTCGAGTCCGGCGTCGGCAAGGATCCGATCACGAGCCCGCCAACGAGGTCGGTGCGGGACGTGTTGGCGCTGACGCGCAAACACAAGATCTCCGGATTGCCGGTCGTCGAAGGCAGGCGCGTCGTCGGCATCGTCACCAATCGCGACCTGCGCTTCGAGACCGAGCTCGACCAGCCGGTGTCGTCGATCATGACGCCGGGCGAGCGCCTGGTCACGGTGCGCGAAGGGACCGATCTCGAGACCGCCAAGGCGCTGATGCACCGGCACCGGCTCGAGCGCGTGCTCGTCGTGAACGACGATCGGGAATTGCGCGGATTGATCACGGTGAAGGACATCCAGAAGTCGACCGAGCATCCGAACGCATGCAAGGACGATCTCGGTCGATTGCGCGTCGGTGCAGCGATCAGTGTCGGCGCCGATAGCCAGCAGCGCGCCGAGCTGCTTGCGGGGGCGGGTGTCGATGTCCTCGTCGTCGACACGGCGCACGGTCATGCGCAAGGCGTCCTCGACCGCGTCGCGTGGGTGAAGAAACGCTTTCCGAAGATCGAAGTGATCGGCGGCAACGTCGCCACGTCGGTCGGCGCTCGCGCGCTCGTCGACCACGGCGCCGACGGCGTCAGGGTCGGCATCGGCCCGGGGTCGATCTGCACGACGCGAATTGTCGCGGGCGTCGGCGTTCCGCAGATCACGGCCGTGCAGAGCGCGCTGGAAGGCATCGCGAAAGCCAACGTGCCGGTCATCGCCGACGGCGGCATTCGCTATTCCGGCGATATCGCGAAGGCAATCGCTGCCGGTGCTTCCAGCGTCATGCTCGGCAGCCTGTTTGCCGGAACCGACGAGTCGCCCGGCGAGATCGAGCTCTATCAAGGCCGTTCGTACAAGAGCTATCGCGGCATGGGGTCGCTTGGCGCAATGCAGCAGGGCAGCTCGGACCGCTACTTTCAGGAGCTCGAGCAGGACGACCCGATCGCTGCGGCCGAGAAGCTCGTGCCCGAAGGCATCGAAGGACGCGTTCCCTACAAGGGTGCGCTGGTCAACGTCGTACAGCAGTTGATGGGAGGCTTGCGCGCAGCGATGGGCTACACCGGCTCGTCGACGATCGACGAGCTGCGCACGCGCGCCGAGTTCGTCGAGATCACGTCGGCCGGCATTCGCGAGTCGCACGTGCACGACGTGCAGATCGTGAAGGAGGCGCCGAATTACAGGGCGGAGTGAACGGGCCGGCGCGACCCACGACCGCCTCCTCATCCTCGACTTCGGCTCTCAGGTCACGCAGCTGATCGCGCGCCGTTTGCGTGAGACGCACGTCTATTGCGAGATCCATCCGTTCGATGTCGGCGACGGCTTCGTGCGCGCGTTTGCACCGAAAGGCATCATTTTGTCGGGCAGCCACGCGAGCGTGTACGACGAGGGAGCGGGCCGTGCGCCGGCGGCCGTGTGGACGCTCGGCGTGCCGGTGCTCGGCATCTGCTACGGCATGCAGACGATGGCGCGCGACCTGGGCGGTGCCGTCGAGCCGGGCAGCGTGCGCGAGTTTGGATATGCGTCGATGCGCGCGCGCGGGCACTCGCGGCTGTTCCGCGGCATCGAAGATCGCCGCAACGACGAAGCGCATGGCTTGCTCGACGTCTGGATGAGCCACGGCGACAAGGTCACGGCAATGCCGCCGGGCTTCACGCTGATCGGATCGTCGGACGCGTGCTCGATCGCCGGCATGGCAGACGAGTCGCGTGGTTTCTACGGCGTGCAGTTCCACCCCGAGGTCACGCACACGTCGCAAGGTGCCGCGATCCTCGCGCGCTTCGCGCACGACATCTGCGGCTGCGGCGAAGACTGGAACATGCACGACTACGTGCCCGAAGCGGTCGCGAACGTACGCGCGACCGTCGGACGCGATCACGTCATCCTCGGGTTATCGGGCGGCGTCGATTCGTCGGTCGCGGCGGCGCTGACTCATCGCGCGATCGGCGAGCAGTTGACGTGCGTGTTCGTCGACCACGGTCTCCTGCGATTGAACGAAGCCGAACAGGTGATGGGCACGCTGGGACGGCATCTCGGCGTGAGAATCGTTCATGTCGACGCGTCGGAGGAGATGTTGCGCGCGCTTGCCGGTGTCGACGATCCGGAAGCCAAGCGCCGGATCATCGGTGGCGTGTTCGTCGACGTATTCCAGCGCGAGGCGGGCCGCATTCGCGATGCGCGCTGGCTCGCGCAGGGGACGATCTATCCGGACGTCATCGAATCCGCGGGCGCGAAAACCAAGAAGGCGAACACGATCAAGTCGCATCACAACGTCGGCGGCCTGCCTGAGCGATTGCATCTGAAGCTGCTCGAACCGCTGCGCGAGTTGTTCAAGGACGAAGTTCGCGAACTCGGGCTCGAGCTCGGGCTGCCTCGCGAACTCGTCTTCCGCCATCCGTTCCCTGGACCCGGGCTCGGCGTGCGCATCCTGGGCGAAGTGAAGCGCGAGCATGCGGACTTGTTGCGACGCGCCGACGCAATCTTCATCGACGAGCTTCGCGCGTCGCGCGACACCGACGGCACATCCTGGTATGACAAAACGGCGCAGGCGTTCGCCGTGTTCCTGCCGGTGCGATCGGTCGGCGTCATGGGCGATGGCCGGACGTACGAGCACGCCGTTGCGTTGCGCGCCGTGCAAACGACCGACTTCATGACCGCGCGCTGGGCGGCGCTGCCGCACGAGCTTCTCGAGCGGATCAGCAACCGTATCACCAACGAAGTGCGCGGCATCAACCGCGTCGTCTACGACATTTCGAGCAAGCCGCCGGCGACGATCGAGTGGGAATGACGGGCGCTATCCTAGCGAGCGTGGAGACCACGCACGGCCCTTCGCCGGTCATGCTCGATGCCGACGCGTTGCGCGCGCGCCGAGCCGAGCTCTGCGCATTGCTCAAGGATGCAGTGCAAAGCGGTGCATCGGTCGGCTATATCGAACCACTGCAACCGGCATCGCTCGAAGCGTTCTGGCAGCGCATCGAGGCAGACGTCGCGAACGGCGAGCGTCATGTTCTCGCGACGATCATCGATGACCGCATCGTCGGCAGCGTCCAGCTTGCGTTGTGCATGAAGACGAACCAGCCACACCGCGCGGATATCCAGAAGCTCCTGGTCATGCGCGGTCATCGAGGACGAGGGATTGCAGCGACGCTGATGCGGCGCGTCGAGCAGCTTGCGCTCGACCTCGACCGCTGGCTTCTCATCCTCGACACGCGCACCGATAGCGACGCGGATCGCCTTTATCAGGCGTGGGGATGGCAGACGATCGGACGCGTGCCGCAGTACGCGATGGATCCCGACGGTACGCTCGCGGATTGCACGTTCTACTGGAAGCGGTTGCGGTGAACGAAGCCGACGCGCTCGCGACCTGGCGGCGCTTATGCGTGCGCGACAACCTCGCGCTCGGCGGCCTGCAATCGGGTCGGCAGGCCGACTTTCGCACAGTCCTCGCGGCGGCTGCGTTGACGTTCGACGACGATCGCAGCTACAGCGAAGCGGAAGTGAATGACCGGCTCGAGCGCTGGCTCGAAACGGCCGGGGCGATGCTACGCACCGACCATGTCGAGCTGCGTCGCCTTCTCGTGGACATGCGCTTGCTCGCGCGCGACAGCTTTGGACGCGCCTACCGCCGCACGGACGATGACGGTGCCTTCAGTCAGGCGATCGCCGGGCTATCCGGCGTCGATCTCGGTCATGTCGCGAGCGAAGCGCGCGACGCGTTGAGTCGCGATAGGGCGGCGCGCAAGGCCGCCTGGCTCAGGCGTGACGCATCGCTCTCGCACTTCGCTCCAGCGCGCGAGGATGACGATCGCTGGATGGCGGAAGCGATCGCGCTCGGGACGGCGGCCAGGGAGTGCGACGAAGTGCCGGTAGGCGCTATCGTGGTTCGCGACGGCGTGATCCTCGGCCGGGGCGGCAACGCGCCGGTCACGCACAACGACCCGACTGCGCATGCAGAGATCATCGCGCTGCGCGAGGCGGCGATCTCGGTAGGCAACTACCGGTTGTCCGACGCGTCGCTCTACGTCACGCTCGAGCCCTGCGCGATGTGCGCCGGCGCGATCATGCATGCGCGCGTCGAACGCCTGGTGTTCGGTGCGAGGGATCCGAAGTCCGGCGCCTGCGGCTCGGTCGTCGACTTGTTCGGCGAACGCCGGCTCAATCACCATACGACGGTCGTCGCCGGCGTGCGCGAGCAAGCCTGCGGTGCGTTGTTGTCCGCGTTTTTCGCATCGCGACGCAGGGCCGATACTGAACGATGACCGCTTCGCTCGCGTTCGGCTTCTTCGCGCCGTCCGGCGTGATGCTCGACGCGGCGGCGGTCGATCGCGCGACGCGAAACCTGCTTGCCCTCGGGCACCGCGTCGTCGAGGACGAGAGCGTTCGTGACCGTCATCAGCGCTTCGCCGGTGATGATGCCGCAAGGCTGGCCGCGATCGAGCGCATCGCATCGCGCGACGATGTCGACGTGGCGATGGCGCTGCGCGGTGGCTACGGCTTCACGCGACTGCTCGATCGAATCGACTATGCCGCGCTCACCCGCAAGCGGAAGCGGTGGGTCGGGCACTCCGACTTCACGGCGTTCCAGCTTGCCGCGTGGTCGCAGGCGCGTCTCGTCACCTATGCGGGGCCGATGGCTTCGTACGATCTTGGCGCCGCGGAGCCGAGCGGGTTCACGCTGGAACATTGCTTCGCGATGCTCACGTCGACCGAGCACGTCGTCACGGTTGCCCTCGATGGCCCGGCACCACGGAGCCTCGAAGGGACGTTATGGGGTGGCAATCTGGCGATGCTGGTCAGCCTCCTGGGCACGCGGTTCGCACCCGCGATCGACGGCGGAATCCTGTTCCTCGAGGACATTTCAGAGCATCCGTACCGAATCGAACGAATGTTGTACCAATTACTACACAGCGGCATTCTCGAACGGCAGCGCGCGATCCTCCTCGGAGCTTTCAGCGATTACACGCTTTATCCGCACGACGACGGCTACGACATCGGCACCGTCGTCGCCCACTTTCGCGAGCGCATCGACGTGCCGATCTACACCGGCCTTCCGTTCGGCCATGTCCGTGACAAGCTCACGATGCCGTTCGGCGGTCGTGCGAGCCTAGACGCGGGCGATGGGCGGGCCGAGCTGGTGATGAGAACGACATGAGGCGCTACACGGTGCGGCTCGCCGACTGGGCAAGCGACGAGGCGAAGCTCAGGACGATCAGGCATGGCGTTTTCTGCGTCGAGCAGTCGGTTCCCGAATCGCTCGAATGGGACGGCGTCGATGGCGACTGTCGGCATGTTCTCGCCGAGGATGAAGGGGGTGCTCCGATCGGTTGCGGCCGGCTCTTGCCCGACGGTCACGTTGGCCGCATGGCGGTCGTGCGCGCGTGGCGAGGACAGGGCGTGGGCAACGCGATGCTCACGCGGTTGATCGCGCTTGCGCGCGAACGGGGCGACGCCAAGGCGATGCTCAACGCGCAGACGCATGCGATGCCGTTCTATGCGCGCCATGGGTTCGTCGCCGTCGGCGATCCATTCGACGAAGCCGGCATACCGCATCAGGCAATGGAGACGATGCTCGCTGACCGATGAACGTCGCCAACCTGTTGCTGCGAACCGCCCGGCGCGACGGCGATCGACCGGCCATCGCCGTGGGGCGCACCGTCGTTCACGACTATCGGCGCTTCGCCACTCGTGCATCAGCGGTGGCCGCATCATGCCTGGACTCGCTGGCGTTGCGTCCCGGCGATCGCGTTGCGATCTTCGCCGGCAATTGCGCCGAGTATCTCGAACTGATGTACGCGGCGTGGATCGCGGGGCTCGTCGTCGTTCCGATCAACAACAAGCTGCATGCGAAGGAAGCAGCGTTTATCGTCGAGGACAGCGGTGCGGCGGTCGTTTTCGCCAGCGACGAGCTCGCGGCATCGTTGGTCGATGCCGGCACGACAACGCGAGTGCTGGGGGTCGGCGATCGCGATTACGCACACCTCGTCGGCTCGGTCACCGTCGATGTCGCGCCCCGTTTACCGGAAGACCTCGCCTGGTTGTTCTATACGTCCGGCACGACCGGACGGCCGAAGGGCGTGATGCTCACGCACCGGAATCTGCTCGCGATGACGCTGTGCTACTTCGCCGACGTCGACGACGCGCGATCGTCCGACTCGTTCATCTACGCTGCGCCGATGTCGCACGGGGCAGGGCTTTACAACATCGCGCAGGTCGTTGCTGGCGCTCGGCATGTCGTTCCCGAATCGGGAACCTTTGACGCAGACGAGATCTTCTCGCTCGCAGATTGCCACGGTGATGCAACGATGTTCGCTGCGCCGACGATGGTCAAGCGCCTCGTCGACCATGCGCGGCGCGCGGGCGTGTCCTCGGATGCGATCCGGACGATCGTGTATGGCGGTGCGCCGATGTACGCGGTCGACATCCTCGATGCGCTCGACGTCATGGGCAATCGTTTCGTGCAGATCTACGGTCAGGGCGAGAGTCCGATGACGATCACGGCGCTTTCCCGCGTGCAGCTGGCCGATCGAGCGCACCGGCGATATCGCGAGCGCATCGCGTCGGTCGGCATTGCACAGACGGCCGTCGAGGTTCGTGTCGCCGACGAGACGGGCGAGGCGGCGTGCGTCGGTAGCGTCGGCGAGGTGCTCGTGCGCGGCGAAACGGTCATGCTCGGGTACTGGAACCAGCCGGAGGCGACGCAGCGCGCGTTGCGGGACGGGTGGCTCTGGACCGGCGACATGGGAATGCTCGACGACGACGGCTTCCTGACGCTGATCGACCGATCGAAGGACCTCATCATCAGTGGCGGCGCGAACATCTACCCGCGCGAGGTCGAGGAAGTGCTGCTGACGCATGCCGGCGTTCGCGAAGCATGCGTCGTCGGGCGTCCGCACGCGGACTGGGGAGAGGAAGTCGTCGCCTTCGTCGTTCGCAATGCTGACGCCGCCGTCGACGCACCGCAACTCGATGCACTGTGCCTTGCGAGCATCGCCCGCTTCAAGCGGCCGAAGGTGTATCGCTTCGTCGATGCGCTGCCCAAGAACAACTACGGCAAGGTGCTGAAGCGCGAGGTTCGCGCATGGGCGTCCGGCGGCGATCAGCCGACGCTCAGTTGACCTTAAAGCGGTAGTCGACTTCGCCTTTCGGTTTGCCATCGGCATCGAAGCTACGCTCGATGAAGCGCGCCGACGCGGCCGAATCGATGACGATCATCGTCGAGCTGCGCGTTCCGTAATCGGCGCTGACGATGAACGGTGCCGAAAGCCGCCGCTCCCATTCGAGCGACACGCCGGTCGCAGGCAGCTCGTCGTCGTGCGCGATCGTGCGGTCGGCGAGGGCTGCGAACATCGGTTGCACATCGGTCTCGCCCGCCTCGAC
>DATLNR010000003.1:0-17780 GCA_035536655.1 Casimicrobiaceae bacterium | reverse complement strand
TCACGAAAGCCATCGGTTTCGGCAACTCGCAGTCCGGCCGCTTTCAAAAGCATTTCCTGAACAACGGATTCAACGAGGACGAGAGCGGGCGCATCGTCTGGGACGGCATGAACCCGAACATCGCCGGGATGATGGGCAGCTTCAACATCCGCTTCGCGCAACCAGGCGATATCGCCGAGCTCTACGATCCCGGCGCGGACGGGCCGCTATGGTGGGCGCCGTACGAGGACAAAGTGCGCGGCCGACCGGCCTGGGGTCTGTTGAGCCGCTGCACGCTGAGCAGCACGTGCCCGAAGATCTTCGAAACCTATGGCGGCCCAGAGTACTGGTACAGCCGAGGCAGCGTCGGCGTCGCCGGGACCGCGGGGAACGAAGACCTTCCGCTGCCGGACAACGTCCGTCGTTATTACCATTCGGGAACGACGCACGGCGGAGGCGCGGGCGGTTTCAATCTCGGCACGGCGTCGACCAATCCGAATGTCTTTGCGAACAATCCGAATCCGCAGCGCGAGACCAATCGCGCGCTGTTTGTCGCGCTGGTCGACTGGGTCGTGAACAACACGCCGCCGCCGGAGTCCGCGTACCCGAAGGTCAGTGACGGAACGCTCGTGCCGGCCACGTCCGCAGCGATGGGCTGGCCGAACATTCCGGGCGCGCCGAAACCGGATGGGGTGATGAACTCGGTGCTCGACTACGATTACGGTCCGCGGTTCCGCTACAACGACGGCTCGGGCGTGATCGACAACGTGCCTCCGCCGATCAAGCGGGTCATCACGACGCTCGCACCGAAGGTCGACGCCGATGGCAACGAGATCGCCGGCGTCAAGTCGCTGTTGCACCGGTTGCCGCTCGGAACGTACACCGGATGGAATCCGATCGGCAGCGGACCGCTGAAGGGACGCGAAGCGTCGCTTGCCGCCGGGTACATCCCGTTCGCGAAGACGATCGCGGAGCGCGTTGCGAAAGGCGATCCCCGACGGTCGATCGAGGAACGTTATCCGAACCTGATCGGCTACTACCTTCAGGCGCTGACCGAAGCGCAGGACCTCGTGAACAAACGCCTGCTGCTACCGGAGGACTCCGGCCGCCTGATCAACCAGCTGTTGAACGACATGCTGACGAGCGGGCTGTTGCCGAAGCGCGGGTTCATCGGCCACTTCGCAACGGACGTCGTTGCAGCAGACGTTGACGACGAGGCGATCGTCGAGTCGAGCGACGCGCTCGACTGAAGCTTCGGTCGGCTCGCGCGCGACGCGAGCCTTCGTGAACGATGCTACGGCCAGGTTCGCCTGGCCGTCGCGTTTCGCGACCGGCCGCACCGATCCGCTATGATGATCAACTATCCCGCGGATTGATCGACAACTGCCATGTCCGACGAGTCGATACGCGAAGCTTCGCTGCAATATCACCGTCGTGCACCGCCGGGAAAGATCTCGGTCACGCCGACGAAAGGACTCACCAATCAGCGCGACCTCGCGCTTGCGTACTCGCCCGGCGTTGCGGCGGCGTGCGACGAGATCGTCCGGGATGCGGCGGAAGTTGCGACGCTCACGGCGCGCGGCAATTTGATCGGCGTCGTGACGAACGGCACGGCGGTTCTCGGGCTTGGTGCGATCGGACCGCTTGCCGCGAAGCCGGTAATGGAAGGCAAGGCGGTGCTGTTCAAGAAGTTCGCCGGCATCGACTGCTTCGACATCGAGATTGACGAGCGCGATCCGCAAAAGCTCGTCGACATCATCGTTTCCCTCGAGCCGACGTTCGGCGGCATCAACCTCGAGGACATCAAGGCGCCCGAGTGCTTCATGATCGAGCGCATCTGCCGCGAGCGCATGAAGATCCCGGTGTTTCACGACGATCAGCACGGGACGGCGATCATCGTCGCGGCAGCGGTGCTGAACGGCCTGCGTGTCGTGAACAAGAACATCGGCGACATCAAGCTCGTGACATCCGGTGCCGGCGCTGCCGCGCTGGCCTGCCTTGATCTGCTCGTCGCGCTCGGGGTCAAGCGGCACAACATCTGGGTGTCGGACATCAAGGGCGTCGTCTACGAAGGCCGTGTCGAGGAGATGGACGAGAACAAGGCGCGGTACGCGCAATCGACGAAAGCGCGCGCGCTGCCCGAGATTCTCGACGGCGCGGATGTGTTTCTCGGCTTGTCGGCCGCGCGTGTCCTGAAGCCCGAGTGGCTGGCGAAGATGACTGCGCAGCCGTTGATCCTGGCGCTTGCGAATCCGGAGCCCGAGATCATGCCCGACGTCGCGAAAGCCGCGCGACCCGATGCGATCATCGCGACCGGCCGCTCGGATTATCCGAACCAGGTCAACAACGTTCTCTGCTTCCCGTTCATCTTCCGCGGTGCGCTCGACGTCGGCGCAACGCAGATCAACGAGCCGATGAAGCTCGCGGCCGTGCGCGCGATCGCCGATCTCGCGATGGCGGAGCAATCCGAAATCGTCGCGAATGCCTATAACGTGCAGGACCTGCGCTTCGGCCCCGACTACCTGATCCCGAAGCCGTTCGATCCGCGGTTGATCGTGATGATCGCGCCGGCCGTGGCGCAGGCGGCAATGGAGTCGGGCGTCGCGACGCGACCGATCACCGACGTCGCGATGTACCGCGATCGATTGATGACGTTTGTCTGGCACTCGGGCTTGCTGATGAAGCCGATCTTCCAGGCCGCGAAGAAGACGCCGAAGCGGATCGTCTATGCCGAAGGTGAGGACGAACGGGTGCTGCGCGCGGCGCAAGTCGTCGTCGACGAAGGCCTCGCGTTCCCGGTGCTCGTTGGCCGGCCGAAAGTGCTCGAGGACCGCATCGCGCGCTTCGGGCTGCGGCTCAAGGCGGATCGCGACTTCGAGATGATCAATCCCGATTACGATCCGCGCTATCGCGAGTACTGGACTGAATACCACCGGCTGACGGCGCGCAAGGGCGTCTCCGTCGCGTTCGCGAAGCTCGAGATGCGACGGCGTCACTCGCTGATCGGCGCGATGATGGTCCATCGCAGCGAGGCCGACGGCATGCTGTGCGGCACGTACGGCACGCACGACGTTCATCTTCACTACGTCGACCAGGTCATCGGCCGGCGCAACGGCGTCAAGCAGTACGCGGCGATGAACGCGCTGATGCTGCCGACCCGCACGATCTTCATTGCCGACACCTACGTCAACTACGATCCGACCGCCGAGGAGATCGCCGACATCACGATGCTCGCCGCCGACGAAATCCGGCGCTTCGGCATCGAGCCGAAGGTCGCGCTGCTCTCGCATTCGAGCTTCGGCACCAGCAACCAGCCGTCCGCGAAGAAGATGCGCTACGCGCTCGCGTTGATCAATCGCCTCGATCCGAACCTCGAAGTCGACGGCGAGATGCACGGCGACGCGGCGCTCGACGAAGCAGTGCGTGCGGCGGCGCTGCCGTCATCGGCGCTCAAGGGTTCCGCGAACCTGCTGATCATGCCGTCGCTCGATGCGGCGAACATCGCATTCAACTTGCTCAAATCGGCCGCCGGCAGCGGCATCACACTCGGACCGATGCTGCTCGGCGTCGGTGCGCCGGTCCATATCGTCACGCCTTCGGCGACCGTGCGACGTATCGTCAACATGACGGCGCTGACGGTGGTGGACGCGGCCTATGAACACCGATGAGAAAACACCGATGAGAACGGGCGCGGAGGCGCCCTCGCGCGCCGGCCCGTCGATACAATAGGCGCTTCGCGCACTAGAGAGGAGTCCCCATGCCAATCGCCCGCTGGGCCCGGCGCATCGCCCGGGCCTTCGTTTTGTCCGCGTTCGCGCTCTCTTCCCCGGTTTTTGCGCAGGACACAAAGGTCATGTTCCAGCTCGACTGGCGCTTCGAGGGGCCGGCCGCGCTGTTCCTGCTCGCCAAGGCGAAGGGCTATTTCACGCAGGAGAAGCTCGACGTCACGATCGACGCCGGCAGTGGCTCGGGCAACGCGGTGAACCGCGTCGCGTCGGGGACGTACCAGATGGGCTTCGCCGACGTGGCGGCGTTGATCGAGTTCATCGGCAACAACCCCACGGCGCCGAACAAGCCGATCGCGGTGATGATGGTCTATGACGCGACGCCGGCCGCCGTGTTCTCGCTGAAGAAGGCGAACATCAAGAAGCCAGCGGACCTCCTCGGCAAGAAGATTGGCGCGCCGGTGTTCGATGCGGGCCGACGCGCGTTTCCGATCTTCGCGAAGGCGAACGGTATCGACGTGGCGAAGGTGAATTGGACGGCGATGGAGCCGGCGTTGCGGGAGACGATGCTCGCGCGCGGCGAAGTCGATGCGATCACCGGTTTCTACTTCACGAGTCTTCTGAACCTGAACGCGCGCGGCGTCAAGGACGAGGACATCGACGTCATGATGTACCCGGCGCACGGCGTCGCACTGTATGGCAACGCGATCATCGCCTCGGAGCAGTTCGTCAAGGAGCGGCCCGAGGCGGTGCGCGGCTTCCTGCGGGCGTTCACGCGGGCAGCTCGCGACGTGCTCGCCGATCCCGATGGCTCGATCAAGTTCGTCAAGGAGCGTGACGCGCTGATCGACGAGGCGCTCGAGCGTCGGCGTCTGCGCCTCGCGATCGACAGCGTCATTGCGACCGCCTCGGCGAAGAAGGATGGCATCGGCGGCGTGACGTCGCAGCGCCTGAACGACATGGTGTCGCAGGTGTCGACGGCGTTCGAGCTCAAGAACCCGGTCAAGGCCGAGCAGGTGTTCAACGCGACGTTCCTGCCTCCGCAGCAAGAACGGATGATATTTAAATAGAGTCGAGGCCGGAGCTTCTTTCCGGCCTCGATCTCCCATGGACGTTTTCGTTCGCTTTGCGGACGTTGCGCTCGCGTACGCCGAAGGCGACGCGTTCGCCGTCGAAGACATCACGCTCGACATCGCGCCGGGCGAGTTCGTTGCAATCGTCGGGCCCTCCGGCTGCGGCAAATCCACGTTCATGAAGCTCGCGAGCGGATTGAAGCAGCCATCTCGCGGCACTGTCGTCGTCGAAGGCAAGCAGGTGACGGCTCCGTTGAAGATCGTCGGCATGGCGTTCCAGGCGCCGACGCTCCTTCCGTGGCGCACGACACTCGACAACGTGCTGCTGCCGCTGGAAATCGTCGAACCGTATCGCTCGCGCTTCAACCGGGAGCGCGAGCAATATGCGGAAAAGGGTCAGGCGCTACTCGCAACAGTAGGGTTGACCGGTTACGACCAGAGCTTTCCGTGGCAACTCTCAGGCGGCATGCAGCAGCGCGCGTCAATCTGCCGTGCGCTTGTTCATGAGCCGAAGATGCTGCTGCTCGACGAGCCGTTCGCCGCGCTCGATGCATTTACGCGCGAGGAACTGTGGTGCGTGCTTCGCGACCTGTGGCAGGCGCAGCGCTTCACCGTCATTCTCGTTACGCACGATCTTCGCGAAGCGGTGTTTCTCGCGGACACGGTTTATGTGATGAGCAAGCGGCCCGGCCGCATCGTTGCGCGCGAGCGGATCGAGCTAGCGCGTCCGCGCGATCTCGAGCTGACTTACCGTGACGAGTTTACGGCGATCGTCCACGGTCTGCGCGAGCGGATCGGCGTGGTGCGAAAAGCATGATGCGCAACGATCGCAGGCTCGAAGCGCTGGCACCGTGGCTGCTGCTGGCGGCGATCATTGTCGTATGGGAGGCGATCTGCCGCCTATTCAACGTGTCGGAGTTCATCTTCCCGGCACCGTCGGCGATCGTGCAGTCGCTCGTGACGTTCGCCGGTCCGATCGCCGGTCACGCGTGGAAGACGTTCTGGACGACGATGGTGGGCTTTGCAATCGGCGTCCTCGTCGGGCTCGCGCTCGGCTTCATCGTCGGCAGCTCGCGCTTCATCTACAACGCGCTTTATCCGCTGCTGGTCGGCTTTAACAGCATTCCCAAGGCGGCGTTCGTCCCGATCCTGGTCGTCTGGTTTGGCATCGGAACGGTACCCGCGATTCTGACGGCGTTCCTGATTTGTTTCTTTCCGATCGTCGTCAACGTCGCAACCGGCCTGGCCACCCTCGAGCCCGAGCTCGAGGATGTGTTGCGCTCGCTTGGCGCGACGCGCAAGGACGTGCTGTTCAAGGTCGGCCTGCCGCGATCGCTGCCATACTTCTTTGCATCGCTCAAGGTTGCGATCACGCTCGCGTTCGTCGGCACCGTGGTTTCCGAGACCGTCGCGTCGAACGATGGCATTGGCTATCTGATGATGTCGGCGGGCTCCTCGATGCGCATGCCGCTGGTGTTCGCCGGACTGATCGTCATCGGCGCGATGGCGATGGCGATGTATGGCGTCTTCGCCGGCATCGAGCGCCGGATGACCGGCTGGGCGCATCGCGGCCAGATCGGCTGATGTCGCACGCGTCCTACGGTCGCTTACCCCAAAGGCACATTGCGGTCGCGACGCTCCCGAACGATGCTTCACAGGTCGCAAACCCGGAGACACGGCATGGCCGACAACACCTCGGTGCGCAGCGGCGGTGACCGCAGCCGCATCAATGTCACGCAGGACCATGAAGTGCGGTACTGGACGAAGGAACTGAACGTTTCGGCGGACGAATTACGCGCTGCTGTTCAGGCGGTCGGTCCGTCGGCTGACAAGGTTCGCGAGCACCTCAAGGGTGGCAAGAAGTAGCGCTTCTCCCGTAAACGGGTTGCCGAGTCGGTGACCCGTCCTTTACGTGCCGCCATCTTTCGGTGGCGCGAGTGTTGCCGCGAGCGCGTCTTTCAGCTCGCGCTTCATGATCTTGCCGACCGGGCTCACCGGGAACGCTTCGACGATTTCGAGGCGCTCGGGCAGCTTGAAGCTTGCGATGTCGCGCGACCGCAGGAACCCGATCAGCGCGTCGAACGTGAGTGTCGCACCATCGCGCAGGATCACGAACGCGCACGCCTTCTCGCCGAACACGTGATCCGGCATCGCGACGAGCGTCACCGACTTGACCGCTGGGTGCTCGATGATGAAACCTTCGACTTCTTCGCAGCTGATCTTCTCGCCGCCGCGGTTGATGAAGTCCTTCTTGCGTCCTTCGGCAAACACATAACGGCCGCGCTTGCGCACGATGTCGCCCATCCGATAGAAGCCGTCATCGGTGAACGCTTCGGCGTTCTTCTGCGGCGCGTCGTAATAGCCGCGGATCGTGTACGGACCGCGCGTCAAAAGTTCGCCCGGCTCACCGTCGTCAACGTCTCGGCCGTCGTCATCGACGACGCGGATCTCGTCGTCGCCCGACACCGGTGCGCCCGAGCTCTCGAGCAGCAGGTCGTCGTTGTCGCCGAGTCGGGTCATGTTGATGAGTCCTTCCGCCGTGCCGTAGATCTCCTGGGGAATGCAACCCAAGCGGTCGCGCAGGCGGCGGCGGAGCTCGGGCTGCAGCCGCGCGCCGCCGTTCTGAACGACGTCGAGCGATGACAGGTCGTGGCGCGCAACTTCGTCGGCTTGAAGCCAGTTGACGATCAGGGGCACGACGGCCGCGACCGACGTCACACGCTCCCGCTCGATCAACGGAAAGACGTCGGCGGCTCGCGCGGACGGGGCCAGCACAACGGTGCCGCCGCGGTAGAACACGCCCAGCATGCCGGGCGACGCGAGATTGTAATTGTGGCCGAGCGGCAGGATCACGAGGTGCACCGTGTCCGACGTGAAGCCGGCGACTTCGCTGCAGAGGCGGGCGTTCAAGACGTAGTCGTTGTGCGTGCGCGGGATCAGCTTCGACATCGACGTCGTGCCGCCCGAGAGCAGCATCGTCGCGACTTCGTCGGCATCGTTCGCAGGCTCGTCGCCGTCAACGCGGTCGTCGAGCAGCGGCAGCAGCGATCGCTGACCCGCCAGCGGCGAGCCGTCCACCAACACGCAGCGAAGCGTGGCGCTATCGCGAGCGACTTCTCGCGCCATGTCGCGGTAATCGAATCCGCCGAGAACCTCCGGAACGATGTATGCAACCGCAGCCGATGCTTTCACGAAGTGCGTGACCTCGGTCTTGCGGTGCGCGCGCAATGCCATGACCGGGATCGCGCCGATGCGCTGCAACGCGAGGTAGCTGAAGACGAATGCAGGCACGTTGGGCAGCTGCAGCACGACGCGGTCGAGCGCTCGAAGACCGGCTTGGCGAAAACCGTTCGAGAGCGCGCAGGCGCGTTCCCGAACGGCGCCATACGAATAGCGCTCCGTGCCGTAGACGAGCGCAATCCTGTCCGGCGCGCGCGCTGCCGCTCGCTCGAACATCGACCACAACGTCACGCCTTCCCACAGTCCGCGGTGGCGGTAATCGTGCGCGACATCCGCGGGCCACGCAACGCAGCCCTTCAGCATGCCCGGCTCGTGCTTGCAGCGACGTCGCCGTGCAGCGCTTCGTACGCTGCGGCAAGATTCGGATCTCGTTGCCTGACGTCTTCGTGCGTGACGCGCCCGGTTCGCGTGAGATAGTCGTAGGCGAAGGACACCGGGTCCAGCTGAAGCTTGGTGCGCACGTTCTCGTACCACTCGGTGCTGCGGATCGCAGCTTCCTGGAGCGCGTCGGAGCCGGGACGGCGGGTGCGTTCGAAGGTCTGCAGAATCCCGGCAACGTCGTCGTGACCTTTGCATGCGTCGAACAGCGCGATTGCGTCCTGCATGGCAAGCCGGGTCCCCGATCCGACAGAAGGATGGCCGGTGCGCAGCGCATCGCCGAGCAGTACGAGATTGCCCGTGTGCCAGCGCCGGTTCTTGACGATCGGATAGTTGAACCAGTCGGATCGGTTCGACAACAGCGGCTCGCCGCCCAGATCTTCGGCGAACGCCGCCTCGCAGTACGCGAGACTTTCGGTCTCGCTCATTCGTGCCAGCCCGGCCGCCTCGAAGGTGCGCGGATCGCATTCGACGAGGAACGTGCTGTGCGTCCGGCTGTAGCGATACGTGTGCGCGATCATCAATCCGTCGTCGTTTTGCCGGAAGATGAGCGACAGCGGGTCGAAGAGTCGCGTCGTCCCGTACCAGGCGAGCTTGTTCGGACGAAAGTCGATCGACGGCTCGAACGCATCGTCGAAGCGCTTGCGAAGCGTGCTGTTCGCGCCGTCGGCCGCGACGATCAGATCGCAGTCACCGAACTCGACGACGTCGTCGACGCGACGACCGAACTCGATGTCGACGCCGACGCTTAGACAATGCCGCTGCAGCGCGTCGAGCAAGTCGATCCGGGACATCCGGTGAAAGACGTTGTTGGCAAGCGGCACGGCAACGCCGCGATGCACGATCTGCATCGCGTCGTGGATCTCCTGGCGGCGCGTCATTGCATCGTAGAGCTCGGGCGCAATGTCGCGCACGAATGCGAGCGCGACATCGGAGAACACGACGCCCCAGCCGTACGTCGCTCCCCTCCCGTCACGCTCGACGACGCGTACGCGATGCGCCGGGTCGCCACGCTTCATCAGGTACGCAAAGAAAAGGCCGGCAGGGCCCCCGCCGACGACGGCAATGTTCATCCTTGCGCCGCCCGCCTGAGGCAGGTTTCGTAGCGCGTGTTCACGCGATTCGCGAACCACTCGGTCGTGAGCTTTCGCGTGATCTTCGGACTCTTGAGCGGGATGCGCGGCATGGCGGCCCTCGTCGATGGCCTGCCGCTTTGCCGTTCGGCGAGCGCATGGACACGTTGGTAGAGCGTGGTCCGCTCGAAACGGTCGCCTTTCTCGAGCCTCAGGTCGCGACGGATGTCGTCGATCGAAAGATCGAGTCGCGACGCCAGCGCGCGAAGGGCGATCTCGGTCTGCCCTGCCTCGCGCGCAGGCTCGCCGCGTTCGTAGCGCAGCAGATCGCCGTCCAGCTCCAGCGGAATGCCCGACGCCTCGGTGACGGCCTGTTGAAACGCCGCATTGCGACTCGCGTAACGCCCCGCGTTGAAGTCGGCAAAGCGGTAGATCGGGCGCGGATACGGTGCCGGATAGTCGAGCAGATGCGCAACGCCGAAGTAGAGTCCGCCGCGGCGCGTGAACACTTCGCGGCGGATCGAGTCGCCGATCGGGTACGGATAGCCGCGGCCTTCGGTTTGGGCTTCGGCGAATGCGATGCTGACTTGCATCGGTCCGCCGGTGCGCACGGGGTTGCGGTCCGCGAGAAACGTCTTGCCGAGCGGAACGCGGCCAATGAAGTCTTCGAAGATCTCGGAGAGCTGTTGTTCGGTGCGTACCGCTTGCAGCCGCTCTGCGTACGTCTTCCCGTTCGTCGACGTGAGGCCGAGTGCCGCGTCGAGGACGAGCTTCGGAACGCCGGCGCTTTCGCGCTGTCGCTCGATCTCGCGCGAGGCGATCGCGGGAAGTCCCGGCACCGGCGGGTCGGTGCGAAAGCTCGACTCCTGTTCGATGACCGCGATCACGGCGCAGACATTGCTGGCGCTCGGGGGGATGTCGAGCGCCAGAAAAGCGGCGTACAGATCGACCGCCCAGGCCTGTCGATCGGGGATCGCTTCGGGGATCAGCCGGCGCACGAACGCGCGGCCTTCGTCGACGCTCATCACGCGGCGGTCGACCGGTCCGCGATCGTCGGGCATCGCGCAACCGCCAAGCAACATGACGGCGATCGCCAGCGCATTCGCCGATCTGACGCGTTGCGTACTGGCATTCGACGATTTCATGAAGGCAAGTCTACGCTTGCCCGATGTCGTTCGACGTCACCGTGGGCTATGATCGGCGTGGTCGTTGCCGCATGCCGATGAGCCTTCGCGCGTGAACCAGCACTATTCGCTGCGTGACGTCACGAGCCTTCTCAAGCTCAAGCGCTCGGTCGTGTGCGGCTTCATCGACGCAGGATTCGTCACGCCCGTTCGTGGCGCGCGGCGCGAGTATCGATTCTCGTTCCAGGATCTCGTGCTGCTGAAGACCGCGCAGGGCCTGGCCGACGCGGATGTCTCGTCGACGCGCATCCTTCGCGCGTTGCGCCGCCTGCGCTCGAAACTCCCCGGCACCATGCCGGCCGGCGGGCTGCGCATCGAAGCGGTCGGCAACACGATCGTCGTCAACGACGGCAAGACGCAATGGCAGGCGAACGATGGCCAGTATCTGCTGCGTTTCGCCGTCGAGCCCGCCGCACGGTCGGTCAAGGTGGTCAGCGCCGGGCGGCCGTCGACGACGACAGCCCAGCGATCGGCGCGACGAACGACGCAAGACTGGTTTGCCGCGGGTGAGGCGTTGGAAACGGAAAATGCGTCGCAAGCGATGACCGCTTATCGCCGGGCGATCGAAAACGAGCCGGGCGAAGTCGCCGCCTACATCAATCTGAGTCGCCTATTGCATACGCGTCGCAGGCTTGCCGAGGCCGAGGCGGTGTGCCGCGAAGGTGCTGCGCGTTGCGGACCGGAGCCGACGCTGCTCTTCAATCTTGCTGTGATTCTCGAGGACCTGAAAAAGCCGCTGGAAGCGATCGACGTCTACGATGCGCTGCTGAAGCTTTCGCCGCAGACGGCGGACGCGCACTACAATCTCGCGCTGCTTTGCGAATCGTGCGGGTTGCCGCAGCGAGCGGTCCGGCACCTCAGCGCGTTCCGGCGGCTCACTCGCAAGTCCTGAAACGCGGAGACGCGCAGCATGGATCGGCGAGATGCGGCGCGAACTAGCGCACAATGAGCGATCAATCTGTTCCTTGCGAGGTGGCCATGTCGATGCTCGAACCGGATGAAATTGCCCGTCTGCTCCCCGCCGAAACGTCGTCGTTCGCTTCGCCGGTTCCGACGCAGTTCGTCTCGAGCGACGAGTTCCTTCCGGGGCCGCAGACAGAGAATCAGCGCCGCGTCGAAGCGCGTGTGAAGGCGCTCGGCGCAGAGCTCGCGAAGATGCAGGGCATCACGCGACGGCGCTTTTTCAAGACGGCCGCGGGCATGGCGGCGGCGTTCGTCGCGATGAACGATGTCTACGGGCCGGTCTTCGACGTCAGCGCAGCCGAGGCGGCGACGCCCGACCTTGCCGATGCGAGGGCGAAGGCGCTCGCCGATCAGTTCATCATGGACATGCACACCCACTTCCTGCGCGACGACACGCGGCTCGAGGGCTTCGTGCGTTCCCGTGAGGCGGTCGGCAAGGCAGGGTGGAACCCCGCGCTCGCGGGCAAGCCGCAAACGCTCGACGATCTCAAGTTTGCGAATTACTTCAAGGAAGTCTACTTCGACAGCGATACGAAAATCGCGCTCATCTCCGGCTCGGGCAGCGAGGAGCCGCGCGACTGGTTCCTGACCAACGAGATGAAGGCGGATGCGCGCGCCAAAGTGAACCGGCTCGCGGGATCGCGGCGCATGTTCTCGCACGCGATCTTCATGCCCGGCATGCCCGGCTGGCTCGACAAGGTCGATCACGACATCGCCGTGCTGAAGCCGGACTCGTTCAAGGGCTACACCGTGGGGGACAACACGAACAAGCAGCTGTCGAGGCATCCGTGGCGCATGGACGACGAGAAGCTTCTGTATCCGTTCTACGAAAGACTGGTCAGGGCGGGGCTCGTCAACGTCTGCGTGCACAAGGGGCTGTATCCGCCGCAAACGAGTCAACAGTATCCGCAGCTTTTGCCTTATGCGGACGTTCGCGACGTCGGCAAGGCCGCAAAGGACTGGCCGCAGCTCAACTTCATCGTCTACCACTCCGCGTTCCGCTATACCGGCGGCGCGTACAGGCTCGCCATCGAGCAGTTCGATCGAACCGGTCGCATCGACTGGGTGACCGATCTTGCCGACATTCCCGCGAAGTACGGGGTGACGAACGTCTACGGCGATCTCGGCCAGATCTTCGCGCAGAGCACGATCGCCGAGCCACGGCTGTGCGCGGCGATGATGGGACAGCTCGTCAAAGGGTTGGGCGCCGATCACGTCGTGTGGGGAACGGACGCGGTGTGGACCGGTTCGCCGCAGTGGCAGATCGAGGCGCTGCGGCGCCTCGAGATTCCCGAGGACATGCAGCGTCAGCACGGGTTCGCGCCGCTCGGTGAAGCCGACAGTCGCGTCAAGCGGATGATTTTCGGCGAGAACTCCGCGCGCCTCTACAAGTACGATCGCCGCGCGGAACTCGGCAACGACAAGGTCACGATTGCAAAGGCCGCGTACGAGCGGGAGGGTACTGACCGGACCAATCGGCGCTACGGTTACGTGATGGCCAGTTGACGCGCTTGAACTTACACAACAATTCAAAACACGGCGAATTCCGGTCTTAGCGACTCGGGTCATGAAGGGAGCCGAACTCAAGCGCGGGCAACCGGTTGGTTAGTACGAACTGCGCCGATAGCCTCGCTGGAAGTCGTCCAGCAGACAAGCGATTCGTGCCGTTCAACGGCGGGGACAAGATCGAAATTGCGGGAGACGCACTGCGCGTCATGGTTGAGATTGTCGAAGTGCGCTCCACAAGTTACACCTGGCGTCATGTTCCGAAGGACGAGGAAGCGCCATCCGCACCTACCGCAATGGGCCAAGCGACGACCAATGTTTGTGTTGGGTTGGACGTTGGTTTCGGTTGATATCGACCCAGCTCGTCGTTGCGCGACGGGGGCGCCGCCGGACTCCGCGATGACCCGTCTTCGCCAACTGGCAACCCCCGACCAGTGCCGACTGCGCTCCGGGAATTATCAACTGGCGACATACCGCTTCAATTAGTCGTCCGCGTTTCCGCGCAGGTTGCCGATCGCGTTAAGAAAAGGCCGCACCGGCGGCCTCTTTCCCATCCCGGCCCACGCAGCGCGATGGCGGCTTTGCGTTAAAGTCATGCGAGTCGCAACGCGGTCCTTCGTTGCGCCGCATTAGTCCTCGGTCGCAGTGACTCAGGTCACCTTGGCTGTATGTCGCCAGTTCCACCCGTAGTCACCGCGGAAAAAGGACACACGCTGTGAATCGATTACCAACCGTCGGTGACGTGCGTACATGCAACGAGTCGACCGTATGTTCTATGGCACTGCTTCCTGGGAAGCCCAGCGAGAGCGCAGTTTCTTGGCGGTGAGTAAGTGCCGCCCGCCAATCATCATCAACGCACCCCAAAGGAGGAAACCGACGTCCCAATATATCCATTGTTCCCGGGGTACGGTTTCGTTGACGTGATGGATTCCGAGCAGGTGATGGCTTATGACCCCTTCAACCAAGTTGAACGCGCCAAACCCCAGGAGGATCGTCCCAATCAACACTCGACCCGACCATTCGAGATGAATGTTTTTTTGAATCTGTTGCGCGTGGCGCCAAAGGAGAGTCAGACCAACGACGACGAACATGTACGTTGTGGCGTGGAATAAGCCGTCAACGATTGTATTCAACTCTAGGTTGCGCACGGTGTTGGCCGGGTAGCCGGCGCTTGTCAGCATGTGATGCCACTGCAATACCTGGTGCAGGATGACACCGTCGAAGAATCCTCCTAGGCCAAGACCTAGAAGGACCCCGGGAGAAACCGGAAAACGCCGAGGATTCGAGTAGCGGGTGTCCATCCAGCAATATCGCAAGGGAGTTCGTACTGATACGGCGGTCGTAGAGGCGATCGGTTTGTCCGGGTCCTAACGACCCTTGTAAAGCCTCGCAACGTTCGCAACGAGATCGATTGATGCGCCTCTCCATCGCCAACGTGTGATCGTGCCTGTCACAGCCTGCATTTGACGTCGGCTATAAGCTTTGTTGAAGGCACGGGTGCGTACTACGTGCTGCTTTCGCGGTTCATCGAGTTAGGCGAATCTGTCCCTCGCGCACCGGGAGCCCCGCCCCTGAGGCTGCGCTGAGTCCTCATCATTGGACAGGCCTCCATGCCGACGCCTTGGCGTTACCCCCGACCGGGACAGGTGAAAGGGAATTGAGCGATCTTGGCTTCCCAGTCGCGCGTGCGCGATTCGCACGCGGGTCTTGGATGTCTGTCCCCGACACGCCAGTCGCATCCGGTACAGCATGCCCGTTCCGGATGCGTCCATCCTCCGATCACTTGGCGGTCCGTCAAGACACCGTTGCCTTCGATCCCGACCTCTCTTGCGACGGCCGCAAGGCGTTATTCACATCCTCGCACGTTCCGAGCTGGCCGCTTGAAATCCGCGTGCCGTTTCGGCCGGAATCGTCGACGATCGTGTTGGCGACACGTCGTTTCATTCGGGGAAGCAGCAACTATGAGGTATCGATTGCGGCGACGGATGAACTCGTAGCCGGCCTGATGACGCAATCACAAGTCTTGGCGCCAAATTAACGAGTGCTGGATTCCGTGGCGCGTGCGTTGCGCCATGTCATCTTGGTGCAGGGATGTCAACGGCTGCGCGTGTGCTTAGTGTGTAAAACACTTCCGAGCCCGGGGTCGCGTTCTCTCCAATCCGCTAGCGTTCCCGCCCCTTTCCGAGCTTTAACCAATGTGCACGTAGACGGTAGGATCGGGCGGTTGGTGCGGGCCCAGCACTTGCTCGGATAAGGCGACGTCGTTCGACCGGTCGAGGTCTCGACCGCTGTCCGGAGGCTCTAGTCGTTCGAACGAGTGCGCTCTTCGGACCCTGGGATGAGCACAATTACGGTCACGTCAGCGCTGCGAGCGCTGCGCGCGCGACTGCTTTCCGAGCGGCCGGCGACATGATCATGTCGCCACCGTACGTGCCCGATCTGGTGAACGTGTCGTTGGATCTGCTCATCGATCGTATTGCCGGCCTTTGGCACCTAAGCAACGGCGACGCGCTCAGGTGGGCCGACTTTGCCCTCCGCGCGGCTGAGGTGGCCGATTGCCCACCGACTCGTTGATTGCATGTCCGAGCGCCACGCTCGATCTTGCCGCACGCCGCCCGCCCTACAGTGCGCTCGCGAGCGGCCGCTCGACATTGATGCCGTCGCTCGCCAACGCGCTGGCGCGTTACGTCTCGGCTCGTCCGGAGGTTCGTGCGCCACCGCAAGGACTATGGACTGAGCGCGACGAGTTCGCCGCAGCATAGTCGTGCCTGGCCTAGGCTGGCCCGAACCTCCGACGTGTTGCAGCGCTGCCCGCGGCAACACCCTGCTGCGCCCCGCCGGGCTTGGACGCACCTTGGCAATCGCGCTTATCTCGCCACCGAGACGGGATCAATACCCGCCCCGACTCTATGCGCAGCGAGGCATTTATGACAAAGTCGTTGCCGCTTAGCCGAGCAACAACGCCGTGAATGTAGGCTCGCGCTTGAACAAGTTCCGAGGTCGAGCCGTAATCTCGAACAGACTAGACGGAATTCGGGATCTTAAAAAAGTCGGTGCTGCACCTGGTTCTGCACATGGCGCGCGCACAACTCTCATATGAAGAAATCTCTGAAGAAGACAACGCCATCATCCCCTAATATCCCCGGCGAAAACCACCTTCTAATGCTCTTGTCTCCGTCGGAACGGGAAAAGCTTTGCAACATGATGGATCGAATAAAGACAAGGCGTGGCGATGTCCTCTTCAAGCCCAATGAGCCGATCTCCCACATCCACTTTCCGCTCAGCGGTCTCATCTCGGTAATCGTAGAAATGGAAGAAGGTGGAATCGCGGAGGTCGGCACCGTGGGAAATGAGGGCATGGCGGGCGTACCGGTTGTCCTCGGCGCCAACACCACGCCGAACAAGGCTTTCTACCAAATACCCGGCGAAGCCATGCGTATGTCTGTGCTGGTCTTTCGTGAACAGCTCGTCAAGACAAAAACGTTCGAGACCATCATGCGGCTCTATGCGCAGGGTTTCCTAAATCAGGTTTCGCAATCGGCAGCGTGCAATCGCCTACATGTGGTTAAACAGCGCTTGTGCAAATGGATACTCCTGTCCCATGACCAGTTGGGAAGAGGACAGACGATCCATCTCACACAAGAATTCTTGGCCCAGATGTTGGGTGTACGGCGTGCCAGCGTAAGCACCGTAGCTGCGACACTGCAGAAGGCCGGGTTCATTCGCTATCGGCGCGGCGTGATAGACGTGTTGAATCGCGCGGCCATTGAAGAAGCATCCTGCGAGTGTTACAGCGTAGTTCGCAAGGAGTACGAGCGCTTGCTCTCCTATCCCGACCACGGCGAGCCGCCTGATAAAAGCAGGCGCATACAGATCAAAGCGCGGTAGCGTACAGACGGGCGCGGTGTGCTACAGGACAATCGGCCCACTGTGCTGCTGCCTTCTTGAGCCCCACGGAGTTATTGGGCGAGGAGATTCAGGCTCGCAAGCTCGAATTTACGCGGCAATTCGAAACGCGGGATCCCGGCTTGGAGACCGGGCATGAATGGAGCTGGCCTCAAGCGCGGGCAGCCGGTTGGTTAGTACGAAGTGCTGCGGCTGCGAATAGGTATTGCTCAGCAGAACTGGAGCGAGTCGTGTCGTTCAACGTCGGGGACAGGATCGAAATGCCGGGAGACGCACTGCGCGTCGTGCTCGAGATTGTCGAGGTGCGCTCCACAGGCTACACATGGAGATATGTCCCTAAGGACGGGGGAGCGCCCTCCGGCCTCACTTACCGCAGTGAGACGAGTGGCGACCCGATGTTTGTGACAGGTTGGGTGTTAGTTTCGGTCGGCGCGACGCGGTCGCTCCCTTAGCGCGACGTGCGAGCTGCCGCGTTACTCCATGCCCTGTCTCCTCCGGACTGGGCGCAAACCCCGACCCAGATCCGGCAGGCTAGACGGAAGGCGGCGTAACGCAAGATCAAGATCCAGAGGTTTGAAGAAAGGGGCACCCCGGCTCCCGGTAGAGGACCTGCAGACTGGCGCCGTTCGCGTGCTGGCGACCACCGGCCGCAGGCGATCGGCACCGCTGCCAACTATCCCCACGCCGGCCGCACTCGTTTATTCCGACATCTTCGGCGACAGCTGGCAGATCGTAATGGTGTCCGGAGATATA
>DATLNR010000002.1:0-7564 GCA_035536655.1 Casimicrobiaceae bacterium | reverse complement strand
GATTACTTCGATGCGATGACGCAGGTTATCCACGAGCACTGCGGCACCGTCGACAAATACATCGGCGACGGCATCATGGCGTTCTGGAACGCGCCGCTGCCCGACGCGAACCACGCACGGCGCGGCATCGATGCGGCGGTGGCGATGCAGCGACGTTTCGAAACGCTGTCGGCGAAGTACGCGTCGAGCGATCGACCGCCGCTTGCCATGCGCATCGGGGTTCACAGCGGTCCCGCCGTCGTAGGCAATGTCGGCTCTTCGTTGCGTTTCACCTATACGGCCGTCGGGGACACGGTGAACCTGGCGGCGCGACTCGAGGGCGCCAACAAGCGTTATGGAACGTCCATCCTCATTTCCGAGGCCACCGTCTTGCGCGCGCAAGCACAGGCCGCGATGCGTCCGGTCGACGCCGTCACCGTGCAAGGCAAGCGCGAGGTCGTGCAGCTCTTCACGCCGTGTGACGACGCCGTTCTGATCGAACGCACGCGCACCGCGCTCGACGCTTATCGGGATCGGCGCTTCGACGACAGCGCTGCGCTGTGGCAATCGATTCTGCTCGATCGTCCCGGCGATCCGGTCGCGGCGACGTTCGTTGCGCGACTTGCGTCGCTCAGGGTCTCGTCGCCCGCATCGTGGACCGCCGTCACGGCGCTCGACAAGGGCTGACGTTCAACTCTGTCGGGCCTCGGCCTCCGCCGCGTAGGTGAAGCTGTCGGCGAAGAACTCGTCGGCCGCCAATCCGCGCGATTCGGTGAACGTCCTGCGCGCGGCATCGATCATCGGCGGCGCGCCGCAAACGTAGACCTGATAACCGGACAGGTCGCGGAAATCATCGAGCACCGCCTGGTGCACGAATCCGATGCGGCCCGGCCAGTTATCCGCGGGCTTGGGCTCCGAAAGCACCGGGATGAACGTGAAGTTCGAATGCCGCTGTTGCCATTGTCCGGGCAGATGCGGCAGGTAGAGGTCGACGAGCGCGCGGGCGCCCCAATACAGCACCATCGGCCGGTCGACCTGGTGATGAAAGGCGTGCTCCAGCATCGCCTTGATCGGCGCGAAGCCGGTGCCGCCGGCGATGAAGATCATCGGCTTGTCCGATTCCTCGCGCAGGTAGAACGTGCCGAGGGGCCCCTCGATGCGCAGGATCTCGCGTCCCTTGTACGTCGTGAACAGCGGGTCGGTGAAGAAGCCTCCGGGTGTATGCCGGATGTGCAGCTCGAGCAGCGCGTCGTCGTGCGGCGCCGTCGCGAGCGAGAAGCTGCGCCGATGACCATCCTTCAACAGGAAGTCGATGTACTGGCCGGCGAGGTATTGCAGCCGCTCGTTTGCCGGCAGCTTGAATTTCACGATCGCAACGTCCGGCGCGGGCTTCACGATCGACTCGATGCGCACCGGCAGGCGCTTGATCGGAATGTCGCCGCCGCGCCGAACCTCGCGCACCTTGATCGTCAGGTCGGTCAGCGGCCGCGCGCAGCAGAACAACGCAAAGCCGGCACGCTTCTCGTCCGGCGTCAGCGTCGACGCCTGGTGCGGGCCGTAATCCACTTCGCCGGAAAGAATCTCGCCCTTGCATGTTCCGCAGGCCCCGTTGCGGCAGCCGTAAGGCAGGATAAGGTCCGCCTTCATCGCTGCTTGAAGCACCGTCTCGTCGCTCGCGCAGGCGAATTCGTGGTCGCTCGGCTTTATAATCACGTTCGGCATAACGATCGCAATACTAACGCCCTCGTATCCGAAGCCTCTCGCCGTGCTACGCGTTGTCCTGATCGGCTGTGGCGACATCGCGCAGCGCACCGCTGCCCTGCTGCGCGATCGCGTGCTGCTGCACGGTGTCACGCGCCGAAAGGACGCGACCGACAAGCTTCGCGCAAGCGGCATCGTGCCGGTCGTCGCGGATCTCGACGACTTCCGATCGCTTGCGCGCCTTGCCGGCGCGCCGTTCGCCGTCCTCCATTTCGCGCCGCCCGACGGCGTCGGCCACGACGACTCGCGCACGCGGCGTCTGCTTGCGTTCTTCGCCCGCGCCGGCAACGTGCCGCGACGATTCGTCTACATCTCGACGTCGGGCGTCTACGGCGACTGCGGAGGCGCTCGCATCGACGAAACGCGTCCGCGCACGGCGAGCACGGCCCGCGGCAAGCGACGGGTCGTTGCCGAAGACCGCATCCGACGCTGGGCCACGCGGCACGGCGTCGCCGCGACGATCCTTCGCGTGCCCGGCATCTATGCCGATACCCGGCTGCCGACGGAGCGGATTCGTAGCGCAACGCCGGTTCTGGCGCCCGAGCATGACGTCTACACGAATCACATTCACGCCGACGATCTGGCGCGTGCCGTCGTTGCCGCGATGTTTCGGGGCGCGACGAACCGCGCCTATCACGTGAGCGACGACGCCGAGATGACCGCATCGTCGTGGTTCGACGCGGTCGCCGATGCGTTCGCGCTGCCGAGGCCGCCTCGCGTGTCACGCGCCGAAGCGCGCACGAGCCTGACGCCAGTGTCGCGTTCCTTTCTGAGCGAGTCGCGCCGGCTCGTCAACGCGCGAATGAAGCGCGAGCTGCGTGTCGCGTTGCGCTACCCGACGCCGCAAACGTTGCTGCAACGGATCGCACGGCGGGATTCGCGGCGGCAGCTTCCGCTGGCGCTCTGATGGACCGCGTCACGGCACCGGTCACGGCACGGCAGCGCATCGCCGCGCGCATCGACGCGTACGAGCGGCTGATGCGGCTCGACAAGCCGATCGGCACGCTGCTGCTTCTGTGGCCGACGTTGACGGCGCTGTGGCTCGCGAGCGACGGCCGGCCGCGCTGGAGCTGGATCATCGTGCTGGCCGTCGGGACGCTGCTGATGCGATCGGCCGGCTGCGCGATGAACGACTGGGCCGACCGCGCATTCGACGCGCACGTGCAGCGCACGGCCAACCGCCCGCTCGCCGCGGGCGAGATCGAGCCGTACGAGGCGCTGTTCGTCGCGGGCGGCGTGGCGCTGCTGGCTTTCATACTCGTTTTCTTCGGCGCGAATCGCACGGTGATCGTCTGGTCGATCCCCGCGCTCGCGATCGGCATCGCGTATCCGTTCTTCAAGCGGTTCTTCGCGCTGCCGCAGGCATTCCTTGGCATCGCGTTCAGCTTCGGCATCCCGATCGCCTATGCGATCGCGCTCAACCGCATCCCGACGTTCGCCTGGATCCTGCTTGCGATCAACCTGTTGTGGGTCGTCGCGTACGACACCGAGTACGCGATGGTCGACCGTGACGACGATCGGCGCATCGGCATTCGCACCTCGGCGCTGACGTTCGGCCGCTTCGACGTTCTCGCCGTTGCCACCTGCTATGCGATGTACCTGGCGGGAATGGCGTGGGTGGGATCCCAACGAGGGTTGGGATGGGTCTATTTCGCGCTGCTCGCCGTCGCCGCGGCGCTCGCCGCCTATCACGTATGGCTGATCCGCGATCGCGACCGCGCCAAGTGCCTGCGCGCGTTCCTCCACAACCACTGGCTCGGCTTCGCGATCTTCGCCGGCGTCGTGCTGGACTATGGGTTACGGCAGGCTTGGCCCCGCGTCTGATCGCTCGCGCATCACCGCTTGACCGCGGGCTCGATCCCATCGTCGATGCGCGCACGCGCGTGCTGATCATGGGCAGCTTCCCCGGTGTGGCGTCGCTCGCCGCGAAACAATACTATGCGCATCCGCGCAATCACTTCTGGCCGATCCTGTCCCGCCTGTTGAACGAGCCTCTCACGGAGTTGCCGTACGCCTCGCGCGTCGCGCGCATCAAGGCGCACGGCGTCGGCCTGTGGGACATCATCGTCGCCTGCCGGCGTCCCGGCAGCAGCGACGCGGCGATTCGCGATGCCGAGCGCGGAGACGTTTCGCGCGTGCGTCGCCTGGCTCGATCGCTGCAGGTCGTGGCTTTCAACGGCAACACGGCAGCGAGCGGCGAAACGAACTGGCGCGATGCCGGATACGCGACGCTCAAGCTTCCGTCGACGAGTCCCGCGTATACGCGACCGCTGGAAGAAAAGCTCGAAGGTTGGAGCGAGCTCGCGCCGTGGCTGCGATGATCCCTAAGCGGTGCGCGCCGATCATCGTTGCAGGCTTGTTTGCGACGATCACGCATGCATCCGTCACGCCTGAGCGCGTGCGCTTTCCGTCGCTCGATCGCGTCGACGGCCACGCGGTTGAAATCGAAGGCCTGTTGCTGCGACCGAACATCGAGACTTCCAAGCCCGCGCCGGCCGTCGTCCTGCTCCACGGTTGCGGCGGGCTGTTCAGCAGCGCACGCGGTCGCGAGACACAGCTCGCGGAGCGCCACGCCGTGCAGGCGCAAAAGCTCGTAGACGCGGGTTACTACGTGCTGCTTCCCGACAGCTTCGGATCGCGAGGCATGAAGGAAGTCTGCACGATCAAGAGCGGCCAGCGGACCGTCGACGCAGCACGCAGGCGCCTGGACACGCTCGGCGCGCTGGAGTGGCTCGCCGGCCAGCGCGGCGTGGCGCGTGACCGCATCGCGTTGCTCGGCTGGTCGCATGGCGGCAGCACCGGTCTTGCGACGATCAACGCCGGTCGTCGCGAGGTCGCGGCAGCCAATGAACGCAGCGCCGCGCCGTCGGTCAGGGCGGCTGTCCTGTTCTATCCCGGCTGCAGCTCCGCAGCGCGCAACGTGCAATGGCGCACGAGCGTGCCGACGCGGATCTTGATCGGCGACGCGGACGACTGGACGCCCGCGCAGGCGTGCGTCGACCTCGCTTCGAAGGCGAAAGCGCACGGCATGCCGCTGGAAACACACGTGTATGCCGGTGCACATCATGGCTTCGACGCGCCGAGCGGCCGCGTGCGATTGCGCGAAGACGTGCCGAACGGCGTGAATCCCGGCAAAGGCGTGCACGTCGGGCCGGATCCGCTCGCTCGCGACGACGCGCATCGCCGGGTGATGACGTTCCTTCGCTCCATGCTCGAATGACGTAAGGCGAGAACAAGATTGAGAACCGACATCGACATCGCGCAATCGACGACGATCGCGCCGATCGCAACGATTGCTCGCAAGCTCGACATCCCCGACGATGCGCTCGAGCCGTACGGGCGCTACAAGGCCAAGGTTTCGCTCGACTGGCTCGCAACCCTTCCCCGCAAGAGCGGCGGCAGGCTCGTGCTGGTGTCGGCGATCAGTCCCACACCTGCCGGTGAAGGCAAGACGACGACGACGGTCGGCTTGACCGACGGGCTGAATCGCATCGGCAAGCGCGCGATCGCGTGCCTGCGCGAGCCGTCGCTGGGTCCGGTGTTCGGCATGAAGGGCGGGGCCGCCGGCGGCGGCGACGCGCAGGTCGTTCCGATGGAAGACATCAACCTGCACTTCACCGGCGACTTCCACGCGATCGCCGTCGCGCACAACCTGCTTGCGGCGATGATCGACAACCACATCCATCACGGCAACGAGCTGGGCATCGATGTGCGTCGCATTGTATGGAGGCGCGTGATCGACATGAACGATCGCGCGTTGCGCGACGTCGCCGTGGGACTTGGCGGGCCCGGCAATGGTTTCCCGCGCCAGGACGGCTTCGACATCGTTGCAGCCTCCGAAGTGATGGCGATCTTCTGCCTCGCGACATCGCGTGCCGATTTGAAGCGCCGGCTCGGCAACATCGTCTGCGCGTACACGCGCGACCAGCGCCCCGTCCATGCGCGCGACCTCGGCGCACACGGCGCGATGTCGGCGCTCCTCGGCAGCGCGCTCGCGCCGAACCTCGTGCAGACGCTCGAAGGCAATCCCACGTTCATCCATGGCGGCCCGTTCGCGAACATCGCGCACGGCTGCAACTCGGTGATCGCGACCGAAGCGGGGACGCGGCTCGCCGACGTCGTCGTCACCGAAGCGGGTTTCGGCGCGGACCTCGGAGCCGAGAAGTTCGTCGACATCAAGTGCCGCAAGTCGGGGCTGCGTCCCGATCTATGCGTCATCGTCGCAACCGTGCGCGCGCTCAAGTTCCACGGCGGCGCGGCCGTCGCGGATCTCGCACGCGAGAACCTGCCGGCGCTGGAAAAGGGCATCGCCAATATCGAGCGGCACATCAACAACGTGCGCAACCATTACGGGTTGCCATGCGTCATCGCGATCAACCATTTCGCGAACGACACCGACGCCGAGCTGGCGTTGCTGAAGCGAAAGATCGCTCACCACGAGGCGCCTGTCGTCGTCGCGCATCACTGGGCGAAAGGGAGCGAAGGTGCCGAGGCGCTCGCGCGTTGTGTCGTCGACGAGATGACGCGCGTTCCGGCCGACTTCCGCTTCGTCTATGAGGACGACGTGCCGCTGTGGGACAAGGTCAACCTCGTCGCGCGCACGCTCTACGGCGCTTCGGAAGTGACCGCCGATGCAAGGGTCCGCTCGCAGATCAAGGCGCTGCAGGCCGGCGGGTTCGGTCACTATCCGGTCTGTATCGCGAAGACGCAGTACTCTTTTTCGACCGACCCCGCTCTGCACGGCGCGCCGTCGAATCACGTCGTCAACATCCGCGAGGTGCGGCTCGCGGCCGGCGCGGAGTTCGTCGTGATGATCTGCGGGGACGTGATGACGATGCCGGGTTTGCCGAAGATTCCGTCGGCGACGCGGATCGATGTCGATGACGCGGGACGAATCTCGGGTCTTTTCTAGCGGCTCGACGTACGCAGATCAGCCGACGCGTTGCAACTCGTCGATACGGCGCACAGCCTCTCGACGCACGTGCGATGTTAGTCGCGGTGGAATGATCGATTTGATCTTGCCGGCGTAGATACCCTTCTCGGCCACGGTCCTGAAGCCGCGCCACTGTCAAGATAAATAAGAACGGTGACGAGTACGCACTTATCCGCACAGCGTGCTAGCGTTCGGTCCCCCGCCGCAAGGCGTTCGTGAAACCGGATCAGGCATGCGCGGTTGCAAAGCACTCGTGATCCCGCCACCGAGATTCATCCCGAAGCGAGGCATGCAGGATTGCGATTGGCTGATCACCAAGCGTCGCGTCAGCCGTTCTACGCGACCGACCTCGAAACCTTGCTGCGCGCAAATCGCATCGAGCGCATCTTCTGCTCGGGCGTCTCCACGCAGGCGGTCGTGCAGGCGACGGTGCGCGACTACGACCGCGACTACGCGATGGTGCTGCTCGAGGACTGCTGCGCAGCGCGCTCGGCGGAAGAGCATCGCAACTCGGTCGCGAGTCTGGGACGGTTCTGCCGCGTCACGACGTCCGATGAGATCGAATTCGGCATCTGAGGTCTCGCGGCAGGTCGCCCTCTCGCCGCGCCTCACCGGCGCGGTCGGCACCGCGTTGCGCCGATGCGGCAGCCGCCGTGCGATGGCGTGATCACGGGCGCAAGCCACATCGGCTACGATGCGCGACATGCATGCTTGTTCCGAACGCCGCCGCGCGCCACGCGCGCAACGGGCGCGTCGTCGTCGAGCGCGGTAAATGGATCTCGGTCACGCCGATCGCGTCGTTGTCGTCGCCGGCGCCAGCAAGGGCATCGGTTATGCGTGCGCAGCGGCGTTCGCCGCCGAAGGCGCGAAGCTAGCAATGATCTCGCGCAG
>DATLNR010000001.1:0-12070 GCA_035536655.1 Casimicrobiaceae bacterium | reverse complement strand
TCGCAATCCATCCCCCTCTAGGCTTCGATCGTGAAACGGACGGTACAAGGCGATTGGATTGTTGCCGGTAAGCAACAGTGGTCGTGGACTGGTCATTAAGAAGTCGTGAATTGCGAAGAAAACTGCGATGTAGGGCGATTCGCTCCAATCAAGAAGTGGCGTGATCAATCGGAAGTGCCGGCCAAGCGCCCACCATTCGTCTTGAGAAAGAGCCGCAGGGTGCGCCCCCCGAAGGCCAGCCGCGGCTCGCTGAAACGCATGGAGGTAACCATCGCGCCATGCTTGGATATATCCGACGTCCCAGATCGGTGTCCCATTTCGATATAAGCGACCGCCGTAGGGATAATTGTGAACTGCATTTGGAAGATGCCCACCGGCCATCCCCAGAATCCGACGTTCAAAACTAGATGCCAAGGGCCAGCACGCATCTCGTTGCGCTCTCCAATACGTCGGGAAAATCTCACGGTTGGTGTCTATCCAAGAACGCAAGCTCGCCCAATCCGGCAATTCAACGCGGCGCATCGGGAAAGACGGCTAACGCTCGCGTTAACCGGCCCGCCGCCACCGACGGCTCATAACGAAAGAAGCCGCACACCGGCGGGTCCGGTTGAACGCGGGGTTAGGCCGCGCCTTCACCCACCTTGTCACGCGAGCGCTCCATGAACATCCAGCGATGCCCTTCGATGTCCTCGACCCTGTAACGCGTACCTGGCCGACCATGCTCCACCTCGCTCAAAAGTTTTGCGCCAGCGCGGCGCGCCCGCTCGCAATGGGCTGATACGTCTTCGACATAGACGAGGATGCCGTCAACGACCCATGGGACAGAGAGCCACTTGTCCGCACTCGGGCAGCTGGACCGATGCAGCGAAGGACCTTCATAGTCGGGTGTCGGGGTTGCCAACATGATCAGGCCCTCGCTGACGACCATCTCCCCGTGCGCGAGTCGGCCTTGTTCATCGATAAAGCGGCTTCGTTCAACGAAGCCAAACGCGGACGCCAGCCAATCCAGAGCTGCGGCGCCGTCTCGGTAGGCAAGCATCGGCACGACGGTTTGCATTGACATGCTCAAAACTTCTCCGCGCGGAGGATGCGATCGTAGCGCCCCCGCCATGCGACGCCAGTTTCGCGGCCTAACGCTCGCGTTAACCGGCCCGGCGCCACCGGCGGCTCAAAAGAAGCCACACACCGGCGGGTCCGGTTGAACGCGGGGGTTAGGGCTCTTCTTGTCAGAAGCATTAACCCGGCGATACACAGTGCAACGGCAGCCAAAACTACTGCTCCAGCCGAAAGCCGTAGCGCTAGGCGCAACCTCGAGTCTGCGTAGTTGGCGGCTTCCTCGAGAGATACAACAGTATTCTGCAACTGTGTCGCCAATACCTTCGTTTGCGCATCGCTCTCGGACACGGCGGCCTGAAGTTCCGCGATCTGGTCCTGCAGCAGTTGCACTTGATTGGCAGCAGCAGCCGCCTTCTTGAGTGTGAGAGCAGGGGCAACGCTCGCAGTGATCGTCCCCAAGTGCGGGGCAACTGCCTTAAGTGTGGGTACGAGCCAGAACGCCATCGATGAGCCCTAACGCTCGCGTTAACCGGCCCGCCGCCACCGACGGCTCATGACGAAAGAAGCCGCACACCGGCGGGTCCGGTTGGACGCGGGGTTAGGCTGCACGCCCACTGAACACCAGCTGCGGACGAACTCGATGAGGTTCGCCGCGAATCGGAGCCGGTGTTTCGCCTAGCCGAACCGCTCCGCACTTCAGATAGAACCCCTCGGCGTTCGGATCCGCGTCCACCGTGACCGAGCTTGCACCACTTCGAAACGCGAACGCAAGCGCGTGGACGAGAAGCTTGCGTCCGACTCCGCGAGCCATGAACTTCGGTGCCACCCAAAGATTGTCTAGCTCCCACGAAGAGTCTGACGGAACGAGTGAGTAGAAACCGACCACTGCACCGTCAATTGTGGCCGTATAGGCCGGCTTCGCCAAAACATCAGGCGCCGACACTTGAAGCTGACCGCGCCAGGAGTCGATCGTCTCCAACGTATAACCCCAATGAGATTTGGCTTCGAGCACCAACTCCGATAGCAACTCAGCGTCACTCGTTGATGCTTCCCGGATCTCCACGCTGCAGCCTAACCGCAAATGTAGAACCTAAACACCATCGAAAAAACGCCTAATCGACGTCATCCTCCCCGTCCATCATCCATTTGACTGATTGTCGCAACGCTGCAATCGTCAAAAAATCAACGTCGTGTTCTCGGATTCGCCATCCTAACGCCAATACATGAACCCGCCCGCGCAATCAAGCCCGCTGCTGGCCAAGACGCGCGACGTCATACGCACCAAGCACTACAGTCTTCGCACCGAGCAGGCGTACTGCGACTGGATTAGACGCTACGTCAATCACCACGGCAAGCATCCGGCGACGCTCGGCGTCGAAGGTGTCGAGGCCTTCTTGACGCACTTGGCTGTCGAGGGCCACGTAACGGCCGCGACGAAAAACCAGGCGAAATCGGCGCTTCTCTTCCTCTATCGCGAAGTGCTGGAGATCGAATTACCTTGGCTCGACAAGGTTACGCGCGCAAAACCTTCGGTGCGCCTTCCCGTGGTGCTGACAGCCGTCGAGGTCAAACGACTTCTCAACAACCTTCGTGGCACGCACGCGCTGATCGGGCGGCTCCTTTACGGCGCGGGACTTCGGATCATGGAAGGCGTCCGTCTGCGTGTGCAGGATCTCGACTTCGAGCGGCGCGAAATCCTCGTGCGCGATGGAAAGGGCGCAAAGGATCGGGTCACGATGCTGCCTGATCAGCTCGCCCCTGCGCTTCGAAAGCACTCTCCCACGCGTTCGACCTGCATCGATCTGATCTTGCCGCCGGCTTTGGTGAAGCGCTGCTGCCGTACGCGCTGGCCGCAAGTATGTTGGTGGGGGCAGGAAGTGGAGCCGGCAGTTCATCTTCCCTGCCGCCTCACGCTCCATCGATCCGCGCACGGGACGACAGCGGCGTCACCACATAAGCGACCAGTCGTTCCAGCGCGCGATGCGTCAGGCGTCTTTGACACCGGCATCGTCAAGCTCGCCACACCGCACACGCTCCGCCACTCGTTCGCCACGCATCCGCTCGTAGCAGGCTACGACATCCGAACCGTGCAGGAGCTGCTCGGCCATGCCGACGTCAGCACGACGATGATCGACACGCACGTGTTGAATCGCGGTGGCCGCGGCGTGCGCAGTCCGCTCGACGCCAACGTCCCTATCCCGACCGCTGAAGCTGGTGTTGCAGGTGCCGGCGGACAGCCGGCCACTCGCAAGCGATGATGCTGAACACGACGGTATCGCGCAGCGATCCGTCCGGCATGACGTTGTGACTGCGCAGCACGCCGTCCTGCTTCGCGCCCAATCGCTCGATCGCCCGGCGCGACTGATGGTTGAACCAGCTCGTGCGGAACTCCACGGCAATGCAGTCGAGCGTCTCGAACGCATGCCTCAACAGCATCAGCTTGCATTCCGTATTCAATGGCGTGCGCTGTACTCGCTTTGCATACCAGGTATGACCGATCTCCAAACGTCGATGCTCGGCCAGCACGTTGAACATCCGCGTGGACCCGACGATCCGGCCATCCGCCATTTCACGCACGACGAAGGGCATCGCACCTTCCCGGTCACGTTGCGCCAACGCGGCATCGATGAACGATCCCACCGTTTCCGGCGAGGGGACGGACGTGTACCAGAGCTCCCATAACGAGCCGTCCTTCGCCGCCTCGCGCAATCCGGCCTCGTGATCACGCTCGAGCGGTTCGACACTCGCATGCTGTCCGGTCAGCGTAACGGGTTCAATGAATCGCGCAGTCGTCAAAGTCACCTTCCCGCCCGCGCCATGAAAATGACGCGTTCGAACAGGTGAACGTCCTGCTCGTTCTTGAGCAGCGCCCCGTGCAAAGGGGGAATGAACGCCTTCTTGTCCGCGCTCTTCAACGCCTCGGTGGGAATGTCTTCGGCGAGCAGCACCTTCAACCAATCCAGCAGTTCCGAGGTCGACGGCTTCTTCTTCAATCCCGGCACGTCGCGGAGATTGAAGAACACTTCCAGCGCCTCGCGCAGCAGCTCCTTCTTGAGCCCCGGATAGTGCACGTCGACGATGCGCGACATCGTCTCGCGATCCGGGAAGCGGATGTAGTGGAAAAAACAGCGGCGCAGGAACGCATCCGGCAGCTCCTTCTCGTTGTTGCTCGTGATGACAACGAGCGGCCGGTGACGCGCGCGGATCGTCTGCTGCGTTTCGTAGACGTGGAACTCCATGCGGTCGAGCTCGCGCAGCAGATCGTTCGGAAACTCGATGTCGGCCTTGTCGATTTCGTCGATCAGCACGACGGCGGGCGTCTCGTTAGCGAACGCCTCCCACAGCACGCCGCGCTTGATGTAATGCGCGATATCGGCCACGTGCGAGTCGCCGAGCTGCGAGTCGCGCAACCGTGACACCGCGTCGTACTCGTACAAGCCTTGTTGCGCCTTCGTCGTCGACTTGATGTGCCACTGATACAGCGGCCGGCCGATCGATCGCGCAACCTCCTCCGCAAGCAGCGTCTTGCCGGTTCCCGGCTCACCCTTCACCAGCAGCGGCCGCTCGAGCGCGAGCGCGGCGTTGACCGCCAGCTTCAGGTCTTCGGTGGCGATGTAGCTTTCGGTGCCCTGGAAACGCATGATCGAACGACGATTGTTCTATTGCAGTCATCCAATGGTAGCCGAAGCCACCGTCGCGCAAGGCTGTGACCGCCGGACCGCCTCGAACTAGCCCTTGACGCCGCCGGTCGTAAGGCCGCCGACCACGCGCTCCTGGAACACGGCGATCAGGATGCAGATCGGCACGATGGCGATGATCAGCGCCGCCGAGATGAGCGGCCACGGGAACGCGAACTCGCCCTGGTAGAGCGTGATGCCAACGGAAAGCGTGCGCATCGTCACGCGATTCATCATCGTCAACGCGAGCAGGAACTCGTCCCATGCGTTGACGAAGGCGAGGATCGCGGCGGTGAAGACCCCCGGCGCAGACAACGGAATGATCACCTTGAACAGCGCCTCGACGCGTGAGCAGCCGTCGACCATCGCCGCGGCCTCGAGGTCCGGTGGGATGTCCTGGAAGAAGCTCGCCATCACCAATGTGCACACCGGCATCGACAAGACGGCATAAGGAAGGATCAGGGCGAGATAGGTGTTCAGCAAGCCGAGCTCGCGCATCACCTTGAACAACGGCACCATCAACGAGATCAGCGGAAACATCGCGACGGCGAGGAGCACCGACATGATCAGATTGCGGCGCGACAGGCGCAACCGCGTCAACGCATAAGCCGCAAGCGCCGAAACGAGCACGCAAAGGATCGTCGACAGCGACGACACGACAAAGCTGTTCCACAGGAATCGCCCGATCGGCTGGGCGGTGAACGCAGTGGCGTAGTTGTCGAGCGTCGCCGCTTCGGGCAGGTACGTGATCGGGCTCCGGATCAGCTCGGTCTCGGTCTTGAGCGATGTCAGCAGGATCCACACGGCCGGGAAGAACCCGTTCACCGCGACGATGATCGCGGCGATCCAAACGACGGCGCGACGCTTCAGGTTGAACGGCATCGTCAGTCGCGCCGGGCCGCCCCAAGCGACTGACTGCACCCCGTTGGGCGCAGCGCAGCGACGGCCGGGTGGCAAATGAGGCCGCAAGCGTGGGGGTCGTTCATCAATCCCCCGACCGCGACGTCGAGCGCCGCGTATAGCGCAAATATCCGGACGTCGCCGCCATCGACAGCACGAACATCAATGCCGCCAACGCGCTGCCGTACCCGAAGTCGAGGAAGTCGAGCGTCGTCTTGTGGATGTACATCGCGAGGGTCTCGGTCGAGTCGCCCGGTCCGCCGCCGGTCATCGCGAACGGAATGTCGAACGTCTGAATCGCGGTGATCGTGCGGAAGATCAGCGCGACGAAGATCGCGGGGCGCAGCATCGGCAGCGTGATCTCGACGAACTGCTGCCATTTCGACGCGCCGTCGACTTCGGCGGCTTCATAGAGCGACTTCGGAATCGTCTGCAGGCCGGCGAGCAGCATCAGCGCCATGAACGACGAGCTCTTCCAGATGATCGCGATCGAGATCGCGATGAACGCGAGCGTCGGTTCCGACAGCCACGGTAACGGCTCGATGCCGAACTTCATCAACACATCGTTGACGATGCCGGTCTTGTATTCGAAGAACCAGCGGAAGATCAGGCCGGCGAAAACCAGCGGCAACGCCCACGGTAACAGCAGTCCCAGGCGCACCGGCCACTTGACGCGAAACGGCATGTTGGCAAGCAGCGCGAGCCCGAGTCCGACGACAAGCGAAAGCGGCACCGTCACGATGATGTACGCGATCGTGTGCAGCGAAGAGGCCCAGAAGCGCTCGTCCTGGAACGCGGTCAGGTAATTACGCAACCCGACCCACTGCTCGCCCGCAGCGGGGTTGGCGTTGTCGACGCCGTACAAGCTGTTGACGAACAGCGTGCCGATCGGATAGACGACGATGACGAGCAACAGCAACGCGGCGGGTGCAAGCAGCCACGCCGCGAGCGCGCTCTCGGACAGATCCTTCCGGACCGGTGTTTGACCCGGAAGGCTTCGTCCCGCGGTGTCGAGCGCGGTGCTCATTCCCTTACGCTCGACTCACGACGCTCAACGAAAGATCGGCTGCAGCCGGCTCTTCATGTCCGTCAACGCCGTATCGGTCGTCTTCGTGCCGGCGAGATACGCGTTCATGTTGCTGCGGATCGCGTCCGACACCTGCGGATACTGATGCGACACGGGCCGCGATTTGGCGCTTTCGACGACCGGCAGCGCTTCCGCAAACCACGGATTGGCCTTCAGCACTTCCGCATCCTTGTAGACGCCCGGGAACACCGGCAAGTGCGACGCCATCACCGCCTGCATCTTCGACACTTCGGGACTCGACAGATAGCGTGCGAACTTGACCGCCTCCGGCTTGTTCTTCGAGAACGCGGAGACGGCGACCTGCCATCCGCCGATGCACGTCGCACTCGTTCCGCCTTGATCATGCGGTAGTCGCGCGACGCCGACCTTGCCCTTCACCTTGGTGTCGGCATCGTTCTCGAGACGATTCCACACGTAACCCCAGCTCTGCGCGAAGAGCACGTTGCCGGCCTGGAAATCGATGCGAATGCGATCGGTTGGAATTTCGGCAATGTTCTTCGGCAACACGCCGGCCTGCTTCATCCGACCATAAAGTTGGAACGGCTGGCGCGCCTCGGCGGTGTTCAGATTCAGCTTGCCGCCTTTGGTGACGTCGCTCCCCATGCCCCATAACGGAACGAGATACGTGCACACGGTTCCTTCGATCGGCGCGCCAGCGGTCGAGAAACCCTGCAGGTTCGGGTTCTTCTCGCCGTCCATGACGATCTTCGCGGTTTCCATCAACTCGTCCCACGTCTTCGGCACGGGACGCTTGTACTTCTCGAGCAGGTCCTTGCGGTAATAGAGAAACTGCGCATCGGCGAAATACGGCAGCGCGATCAGCTTGCCGCCGACCTGGTTCGCCTCCGAATACGCCTTCAGATAGGTCGGCATGACCTTCGCCTTGTCTGCCCCGAGATAGCTGTCGAGCGGCTCGGCCCAGCCCTGCGCGGCCCATTGCGCCGGCCGGATGACGTCGATCAGGATCAGATCGAGTGTGGTGTCCTTCGACGTCAACACCGTCGACAGGTACTGCTGCTGCGCCTCCGACGTCGCGCCGCCGACCTCGACCTCGACCTTCACGTTGGGATTCCGCTTCTGATATTCGTCGGCGATCTTGCGCATCACGTCGGGCCGCTGCTGCCCGCCGGTGAAGATGCGCAGCGTCGTCGTCTGCGCCCAGCCGCTCGCGGCGTACGTCGCGACGAGCGCGGTTGCAAGCAGGATCTTCAGGGTCTTCATCGCTCCTCCGTCATTGCCAATCGGCGCCGCGGATTGCCGCGCCGGTGTTCGAATCGAACAAGTGAAAGTGATCGAGCGCCAGCGCGACCGGCAACGTCTGGCCGACGCGAAGGCCGGCGTCCGGGGCGAAACGCCCGGTCATCTCTCCGCCGCCGCTGCCATTTCCGATCCTGATCAGCGCCAGCGTATCGGAGCCGAGCGGCTCGACGAGCATCACCTGCCCATCGAGCGTGAACACGTGCGGCTCGTTGATTCTTCCGGTCGTGATGTGCTCGGGCCGAAGGCCGAACGTCACTTCACGACCGGCATGCGACGCAGCGCCGGCAACACGTCGCTGCGGCACCGGCAGGTCGACGCCGCCGCCAAGATGGATCGCTCGCCCGCCCTCGCCGACTCGCGCAGGCAGGAAGTTCATCGGCGGGGAGCCAGTGAACCCGGCGACGAACTTCGCAGCCGGCCGGTTGTAGATGCCGTCCGGCGTGTCGTATTGGATCAGATTGCCCGCCTGCAGCACGACGATGCGGTCGGCGAGCGTCATCGCCTCCACCTGGTCGTGCGTGACGTAGATGATCGTGTTGCCGAGCGCCTGGTGCAGCTTCTTGATTTCGACGCGCATCTCGGAGCGCAGCAGCGCATCGAGATTCGACAACGGCTCGTCGAACAGGAACGCTTTCGGCTGACGCACGATCGCGCGACCCATCGCCACGCGCTGCCGCTGACCGCCGGAAAGCTCGCGCGGCTTGCGCTCGAGCAGATGGTTGATCTGCAAAATGTTCGCCGCCTCGCCGACGCGCTCCCTGATTTCCGGCTCAGGACGTTTGCGCAGTCGCAAGCCGAACGCCATGTTCTCGAACACGGTTTTGTGCGGATAGAGAGCGTAGTCCTGGAACACCATCGCGATGTCGCGCGAGCGCGGCGGCAGCTCGTTGACGACGTTCCCGCCGATCGAGATCTGGCCTGACGTGATTTCCTCGAGCCCGGCGATCATGCGAAGCAGCGTCGACTTGCCGCAGCCCGAGGGTCCGACGAACACGACGAACTCGCCCGAGCGGATCGCGAGGTCGATGCCGTGGATCACCGGCGTCGTGCCGTAGCGCTTGACCACCCCTTGCAACGCGACTTCGGCCATCAGTTCGACTCTGCAATGGTCATGGCGTGCAGACGTTTCAATACGCGACGACGGACGTCTGCGCAAGCCCGCCGTCGACGATCAGGCTATGGCCGGTAATCGCGCGCGACGCGTCGGAGGCGAGAAACAGCACTGAACGCGCGACATCATCCTCCGACAGGCGAAACTTCAAACACTGTTGCGCAACGACGTCGCGCTGGGCTTCCGGCGAGAACCACAACGCGTCCTGCCGCGCCGTCGCGATCGCGCCCGGCACGACCGAGTTCACACGGATGTTCGCGGCCCCGAGCTCGCGCGCGAGCGTTCGCGTGAGTCCCATGATGCCGGCCTTCGACGTCGTATACGCAGCGAGCTTCTCGCGCCCGCGCATCCACGACACCGATCCCATGTTGACGATCGATCCGCCGCCGCCGGCGCTCATCTGCCTCGCCGCCGCCTGCGACGCGAAGAAGTGATGGCGGAGGTTGACGGCGAGGCTCTCGTCCCAATAATCCGGCGTCACCGCATCGAATGCATGCCGATCGTCGCGCGCGGCGTTGTTGACGAGGACACGCAGCGGACCGAATACCTCCGCGGCGCGGTCGATTGCCGTGCGCAGCGCTTCGATGTCGCGAACATCGCAACGCACATAGCGAACTCCGCTGCCGAGTTGACGTTCGAGCGCGTGCGACGGCTCGTCCGCAATGTCGATGAACGTCACGCGCGACGCCTGCTCGGCGAACGCGCGCACGAGCGCGGCCCCGATGCCGGAGCCTCCGCCGGAAATGAACACGCTTCGTCCCGCGAGATCGGGATAGCGCGCGCGACCTTCGTCGACCAACGTCCCTCCAGTTCAGGCGCCGCTCGTGTCTGCAAGCGCTTGCAACGTCGCCGCGGACGGCCCATCATACGAGGGGTACGGAATGCTTGCAAGCGCTTTCACCTTGCGCAACAGAACCGCCCGTCTTCGCGATCCCCGCCGTCCCGCGCACGCGCGCACACAGATGGCCGACGTCGCGCGGCTGGCCGGCGTGTCGTCGTCGACGGTATCACGCGCGTTGCGGCACGCCGACGCCGTATCGCCGGCGTTGCGCGCTCGCGTCGCCGCTGCGATCGACTCGCTCGGTTACGTCCCGAACTCGATGGCCGGCGGATTGGCTGCCGCACGCACGCGCACCGTCGGCGTCATCGTGCCGTCGCTGGTCAACTCGTTCTTTTCGGCGACGCTCGAAGCGATGGCGGAAGCGCTGTCGCAGCATGACTATCAGATCTTGTTTGGCAACAGCGGCTACGCGCCCGAGCGTGAGGAAGCGCTGGTGCACTCGTTCCTGGCATGGTCGCCGGCGGCGATCGTTCTGACCGGCCGCGCCCACACGCGCGATACGCTGAAGCGGCTGGTCGCCGCCGACATTCCGGTCGTCGAGATGTGGGAAGTCGGCGATAACGCGATCGACACCGTCGTCGGCTTCTCGCATCGCCACGTGGGCCGCGCCGCGGCGCGCCATCTGCTGGAACGCGGGCGAAAGCATCTCGCATTCGTCGGCGCCGCGCTCGATCTCGACCGCCGTGCGGCACAACGCTGCGATGGATTCTTCGACGTGCTGCACGAGCGCGGGGATAACGTACAACGCGCCGTCGCACTGCCCGAGCGAGCGAGCGCGGATGGCGGCGCTCGCGCATTGAGCGAGATCGTCAAGCGCCATCCGGACACCGACGCGGTATTCTTCAGCAACGACGTGCTAATGCTGGGCGGCCTGTTCGCATGCCAGCGCCTCGGTATCGACGTGCCGCGCTCGCTCGCGCTGATCGGCTTCGGCGACCTCGATTTCACGGCGTCGAGCCGGCCGTCGCTGACGACGTTGCGCCCTCCGCGTCGCGAGATCGGCGTCGTCGTGGCCCGGCACCTGATCGAACGATTCGAGGATGCGAACACACGCTCGACGGCCATCGACCTTGGTTTCGAGCTCGTGCAGCGCGAAAGCACGTGATGACGACATGAACAAGAAGCGGCTCGAAGACATGCGCAGCCAGCGCTGGTTCGGCGCGCAAGACATGCGTGCGTTCGGACATCGGCAGCGCTCGCAGGCGATGGGGATGCGGCGCGCCGATTTCATCGGCAAGCCGGTGATCGCGATCATCAACACGTGGAGCGATCTGTCCCCGTGTCATTCGCATCTGCGCGAGCGCGCGGAAGCGGTAAAGCGCGGCGTGTGGCAGACGGGCGGCTATCCCGTCGAGTTGCCGGCGATCTCGGTCGGCGAGGTGATGGTCAAGCCGACGACGATGCTCTATCGCAACTTCCTCGCGATGGAAACCGAGGAGCTGTTGCGTTCGCATCCGGTCGACGGCGCGGTCCTGCTCGGCGGCTGCGACAAGTCGACGCCGGGCCTGCTGATGGGCGCGATCAGCATGGGATTGCCGGCGATTTACTGTCCCGCGGGGCCGATGTCGTCGGGCTGGTGGCGCGCGAACAAGGTCGGCGCCGGCACGCACACGAAGATCTACTGGAACGAGCTTCGCGCCGGCAAGATCAGCGAAGAGGACTGGGTCGATCTCGAAGGTCGCGGCGTGCGCAGCACGGGCACGTGCAACACGATGGGCACGGCGTCGACGATGACGTCGATCGCCGAGGCGATGGGCTTCACGTTGCCCGGCGCATCGTCGATCCCAGCGGTCGACGCGGCGCATCCGCGAATGGCCGCGGAATGCGGCGTGCGCGCCGTCGAGATGGTGTGGGAAGACTTGACGCCGCAACGGATGCTCACGCGCTCGTCGATCCACAACGCACTCGTCGCGTACATGGCGCTCGGCGGCTCGACGAACGCTGCAGTCCATACGATCGCGATCGCGCGGCGCGCCGGCTTTCCGCTCGAGCTGCGCGATCTCGATCGAGTGGCGCGCGTGACGCCGGTCCTCGCAAACCTGTTTCCGTCGGGCAACAACCTGATGGAAGATTTCTTCTTCGCCGGCGGGCTGCCCGCGATGCTCGAGCGGCTGCGCGAGCGGCTCGTGCTCGACGCG